>NZ_JBEZOK010000037.1:0-67476 GCF_040706515.1 Streptomyces sp. NPDC047880
TGCTCGCCCGTCGCGAAACCCCCTGCGCCACTGCGACACCGGCCCCCGTCACCGCGCGCGGTGACGGGGCCCGGGCTTGCGTGACGAGCGCCCGAACGGCAAGGTCAGGTGCCGTGGCCACCTTGCTGATCGTCCATCACACACCCTCGCCGAACTGCCAGGCGTTGTTCGAAGCGGTCGTCTCCGGGGCGACGGACCCCGACATCGAGGACGTCCGGGTCGTCCGCGTGCCCGCGCTGTCCGCCACCGCCTCCGACGTCCTCGCGGCCGACGGCTTCCTCCTCGGCACCCCCGCGAACCTCGGCTACATGTCCGGCGCCCTCAAGCACTTCTTCGACCAGGTCTACTACCCCTGCCTGGACGCGACCCGCGGTCGCCCCTTCGGCTACTGGGTGCACGGCGGCAACGACGTCACCGGAGCGGTGCGCGGCATCGAGTCGGTCACGACGGGCCTCGGCTGGCGCCGCGCCGCCGAGGCCGTGACCGTGACCGGCGAGCCGGGCAAGGGCGACCTCGAACGGTGCTGGGAACTGGGCGCGACGGTCGCCGCCGGACTCATGGGCTGAACCGCCCCGGCGGGTCAGGTCTCTTCCAGCCGGCGCCGGTCTTCCTCGTCCCACGCCCGGGTGTCCCGCGGCTGGGTGTACGGCTCGGACTCCGGCGGATGCCCGCCGGCGATGGCGCGCTGGCGCACGGTCTCCGCGTCGAACTCCAGGCCGAGCAGGATCGCCAGATTGGTGATCCACAGCCAGACCAGGAAGACGATGACACCGGCCATCGTGCCGTAGGTCTTGTTGTACGAGGCGAAGTTGGCCACGTAGACCGCGAAGCCGGCGGACGCGACCATCCAGATCAGCAGGGCCAGGAGACTGCCGGGCGTGATCCAGCGGAACCCCTTCACCTTGGCGTTCGGGGCCGCCCAGTACAGGATCGCGATCATGACCACGACCAGCAGTACCAGGACCGGCCACTTGGCGATCGACCACACCGTCAGCGCGGTGCCGCCGATGCCCAGCAGGTCTCCGGCCTGTCGGGCCAGCCCGCCCGTGAACACCACGATCAGCGCGCTGATGACGGCCAGCACCAGCAGCACGACCGTCACGCCCACGCGCATCGGCAGCAGCTTCCACACCGGCCGGCCCTCGGGCATGTCGTACACCGCGTTGGCGGAGCGGATGAACGCTCCCACGTAGCCGGACGCCGACCACACCGCCAGCACCAGACCGACGACGGCCATCAGCGAGCCGATGCCGGCGTTGCCCTGCAACTGGTCCACGGCCCGGGTGATGATGTCGCCCGCGGAGCCGGGTACGAGCTCACGGACGTTCTCGGTCACCTTGTCGGTGGTCGAACGGCCGGTGAGGCCCAGCATCGACACCAGCACCAGCAGCGCGGGGAACATCGCCAGCACGCCGTAGTAGGTCAGCGCGGCGGCGCGGTCGGTGAGCTCGTCGTCCTTGAACTCCCGCACACTGCCCTTCAGGACCGCGACCCACGACTTCCGGGGCAGGTCGGTCGGCGAGTCCGGCGCGGCGCGCTCCACCGAGGGATCCGGTCCCGGCTCGTCGAAAGCGGCGGCGGCCTCCTCCCGGCGCTCCTCGACGGAACCCTCCCGGCGATCCGGTCCGGCGGTCTCATCGCGTCCGGCTCCGACGGTTTTCCGGCGCTCCGCTTCGGCAGCCGCCCCGCGCCCGGCCTCGAATGTGCCGCTACCGTCCGCCTCCACGGTCTCCCGGCGGTCCGCCTCCACCGTTCCCCGGCGATCCGCCTCGGACCCCGGGGGCGGGTTCTCCGGAGGCGGGGCCTCGGACTCGGCGTGCTCTTTTCGTCCCGGAATACGCAGCTTCACCATGTGAGACGGGTAACCCCAGGCCGAAGCCTTAAGCCGCGCAACTGCAAGACCGGCCCGCACATCGCGTTGAGAAAGCGCTCCCACGGGCACGATGCCGCCATGACCACCGCACCCGCCGTCCGCCGCTACCGCCCCGAGGACCGTCCGGCTCTGGACGGCATCTGCGTCCGCACCGCCCACCACGGCGAGGACAGCCGCCCCCACTACGACGATCCGGGCATCTTTCCGGCGGTCTTCGCGGCACCGTACGTCCATCTGGAACCGGATCTGGCCTTCGTGCTGGACGACGGGCGGGGAGAGGCGGTCGGCTACGTCCTCGGTACGGCCGACACCCCGCGCTTCGCCGAAGCCTTCCGGGCCAGGTGGCTGCCCCAGGTCGCCGACCGGTACCCGGAACCGCCCGGCCCCGCGCGCACTCCGGAGGAGGCGTTGGCGGGGATGCAGCACCACCCCGAACGGATGGTGCTGCCCGAGCTGGCCGGCCACCCCGCTCATCTGCACATCGACCTGCTGCCCGCATGGCAGGGTCACGGGTACGGGCGCCGCCTGATGCGGACCTTCCTGCAAGCGCTGCAGGACGCGGGAGTCCCTGCCGTCCACCTGGCGATGTCGAAGGCCAACACCCGGGCCAGGGCCTTCTACGACCGCATGGGCTTCGAGGAGCTCGACGTCCCCGAACCGGGTGAGGCCACCTTCCTCGGGCGCTCCACGAAGGAGCTCGATCGGCTCTGACCGATGCGGAAGTGGCGCAAACACACATTGCCGACCCGTGGCCGACGGGCGCAGTCTGTGCAGAGTGGGAGCGCTCCCACTTCGAAACATGATCGAAAGTGCGCAGGAAGGCGCGCACGATCACGAGCCCCACTCGAAGTCCCCACATCCGAAAGGGGAGATCATGAATTGTCATGGTCATGACCTTCCGTCGTCCCGGTCCAGGGCCCGCCTGACGCTCGCCCTGAGCCTGCTGGTCGCCGCGCTGCTGAGCCTCGTCCCGTGGAGCGGCACCGCCGTCGCCCACGGCTCGGTCGTCGACCCGGCCTCCCGCAACTACGGCTGCTGGCTGCGCTGGGGCAGCGACCACCTGAACCCCGCGATGGCCCAGCAGGACCCCATGTGCTGGCAGGCGTGGCGGGCCGACCCCAACGCCATGTGGAACTGGAACGGTCTGTACCGCAACGGCTCCGGCGGGAACTTCCAAGCCGTCGTCCCCAACGGCCAGCTGTGCAGCGGCGGCCGGACCGAGGGCGGCCGCTACAACTCGCTCGACGCGGTCGGCGCCTGGAAGGCGACGGACATCACCGGCAACTTCACGGTGAAGCTGTACGACCAGGCCAGTCATGGCGCCGACTACTTCCTGGTGTACGTCACGCGGCAGGGCTTCGACCCCACCAGCCGGCCGCTGACCTGGAACGACCTCCAGCTCGTCAAGCGCACCGGCAGGTACGCGCCCAGCCAGAACTACGAGATCCCCGTGAGTACTTCGGGACTGAGCGGCCGGCACGTCGTGTACACGATCTGGCAGGCCTCGCACATGGACCAGACCTACTTCCTGTGCAGTGACGTGAACTTCCGCTGACCTGCGCCTCCCGCCGGACAGCGTGTCCGGCGGGGCCCGGGAAAGTCCGGCCTTCATGAGAGTTCTCCGAAAATTTTCGAAGTGAGTGAACACGCTGGTGCTCCCGTACGTATGGGGCGAGGGGATTTTCATGCCCGGCACGCCACAAGCGCAGGAGAGCACCCTTGGGACGCAACACGCGAAGACGCCCTACAGGCCCACGACGCGCGACCTTCGCCGCATTCGCACTGATCCTCGGCGGAGGCGGGCTGATGGCCGCGAACGTCTACGCCTCGGCCACGGGCGGTGGTTCGGGCGCCGACGCCGCCCAGACACGATCCGGCACGGGGGTCGGGACCGCGGGCGCCACCATCGACTGCCCCGACGTCGGCAGCAAGCTGACCTCGGTCCCCGAGCAGGCCCGGGGGGAGGTCGACAAGGAACTCGCCCTGCTGGACGAGCAGATCGCCAAGGCCTACCAGCGGCTGAGCGAATCGACGCAACAGATGCAGCAGGATCCCGGATTCGCCGACAACGCGGTCGTGAACCCGCTGAAGGAGAAGCGGGCCGCGACCCTCGAACGCATCGCGATCGCCATCGACCGCGTCGGTGACCGCCCCGAAGGACTGGAGGCTCTCGCCGCCTGCACCGTCCAGGACGGCAACAAGGCCACCGCGCAGGGCGAGGGCCAGGACGCCGGCGCCACTCAGCAGCCCGGCCAGGGGCAGGCAGGCCAGGGCCAGCAGAACGGCCAGGGCGCCAACGGCGGGCAGGCGGGCAACGGCCCCGTCGCCGCCGACTTCGCCGACATCAAGAGCGTCCAGCCCAATGTGAACACTCCCCGGCCGGAAGGCAACGCCTCCCGTGGCTCCTTCGCCACCAGTTGTGGTGTGAACGAGAACGGGCTGTTCAACTCCGACAACATCATCGCCGCCCCGGGGGTCACCAACGGCGCCCACCACTTCCACGACTACGTCGGCAACCAGGGCAACAACGCCTTCGCCAGCGACCAGGAACTCGCGAAGGCCGGGACCAGCTGCGAGGACCAGGGCGACAAGTCGTCCTACTACTGGCCCGTGATCCGCCTGCAGAACGGCGCCAAGGAGCAGGACGCCGACAAGCCCGGCGGCGGCATCGAGGGCAACGCGGGCGAGATCGTGACGCCGAAGCAGGTCACGCTGACGTTCGTGGGCAACCCGCGCGAGAAGGTCACCGCCATGCCGCGGCTGCTGCGCATCATCACCGGCGACGCCAAGTCGTTCGTCAACGGCCCCGCCAACGCGAACGCCTCCTGGAGCTGCACCGGCTTCGAGGACCGGCAGTTGAAGGACAAGTACCCGCTGTGCCCGCAGGGCAGCGACGTCGTACGGACCTTCAAGTTCCAGAGCTGCTGGGACGGCCGCAACATCGACAGCGCCAACCACCGCACCCACGTGGCGTTCGCGGACGCCGCCGGGAACTGCCCCTCCGGCTTCCGCCCCATCCCTCAGCTCGTCCAGCGCATCGTCTACGACGTCGGCGCGCCGAGCCTCCAGGACGGCGGCCGTACGTCACCGCTGTTCGCGGTCGACTCCTTCCCGGAACAGCTGCACAAGCCGGTCACGGACCACGGCGACTTCATCAACATCTTCGACGAGGATCTGATGGGGGAGATGGTCGACTGCATCAACGACGGCCGTAAGTGCGGAGCCGGAGCGGACGGCGGGCAGAACCCGGCGCCGGGCGAGGAGCCCGCGGAGGAGCCCACCAAGTCGCCGGAGGCTCCGCAGGAGGAACCGACGAAGACTCCCGAGGCCCCGCAGGAGGAGCCGACGAAGACCCCCGAGGCCCCGCAGGAGGAGCCCACCAAGTCGCCGGAGGCTCCGCAGGAGCAGCCGACGAAGACGCCCGACGCCCCGCAGAACGGCGACGGCGGCGGCCAGCCCGGTGACAAGGGCGACGGTGGCGACGACGGCGGCGACGGCAAGGGTGAGGCCCCGAAGCCTCCGGCGGACAAGCCTGAGCCCGGGGACGCGTCCACCGCTCCCGGCGCCCCCCGGCCCGAGGTGAAGGCGACCGAGTCTGCCGACGGTGGCAACGGCGCCGAGCAGGGCGGCGGTGCGAAGGACGACGACGGCGACGACTCGGACACCATCGGCGAGTCCCAGGCCGTCGGCACGGCGACCAGCGCCGCACCGACCCCGTCGGCCCCGTCCCGGACCGAACCGCAGGCGGTCGGCCAGGGCGGCCTGGCCGACACCGGAGCCCAGCTCTGGCCGGCCGCGGCGGGCGCCGTCCTGGTCATCGCGGGCTTCGTCGTCCTGCGCCGGGTGAGGCGCGGCTGAGGGCAACGCCCGGACGTGAGCCGTGAACGGCGGCGGGATCCCCATCGGATCCCGCCGCCGTCGCGTGTCTCGGGCCCAGGCCCTGCCCCGGTCCGCTGCTCCGGCCCGGCCCGGCCCGGCCCGGCGCGTACGCCGGGTGCCCGGGGCGGGAGGTTCTCCCTCCCGCCCCGGGCACCCGGTGGAGATCAGTGGTGGCGCCGCTGGTCCCCGTGCTCGTCGGTCTCCTCGGTTTCTATGCGTTCCATGCGGACCTCGCCGGTGACGCTCTCCTCCTCCGTGACCTCTTCGGTGGTCAGGTGGACACTTTTCGGACAGGGGGATGGGGTGAGGCTTCGAAACCATCCCAAACGGCTGATGCCGTAAGCGCGTTGCGGCGGCGGTGGGAGTCGCGATTCAGTGAGCCGCGGGACGGGCCTCGGACTTCGCGCCCTCGGCGTCGATGTGCGGCAGCACCCGGTCCAGCCATCGCGGCATCCACCAGGCGTGCCGCCCGAGCAGCGTCATCACGGCCGGCACCATGAGCAGCCGCACCACCGTCGCGTCGATGAGCACGCTGACGGCCAGGCCCAGCCCGAGCATCTTGACCACGATGTTGTCGCTGATGAGGAACGCCGCGAACACGCTGACCATGATCAGCGCGGCACAGGTGATGACCCGGGCCGTGATCTCCAGGGCGTGCGCCACCGACCCCTTGGCGTCACCGGTGCGCAGCCACGCCTCGTGGACGCGGGACAGCAGGAAGATCTCGTAGTCCATGCTGAGGCCGAAGACGATGGCGAACATCATCATCGGCACGTAGCTCTCGATGGGCACCTTGCCGTGGACCCCGAGCGCCGGACCGCCCCAGCCCCACTGGAAGACCGCGACGACCACGCCGTACGACGCGGCGATCGACAGCACGTTCAGGACGGCCGCCTTGACGGCGACGAGCAGCCCCCGGAACACGGCCAGAATGATCAGGAACGCCAACCCCACCACGACGGCGATGATCACGGGCAGCTGGGAGGCGACGATGTCCCGGAAGTCGACCTGTGTCGCCGTCGTGCCGGTGACGTACCCCTTGGCGTCCGTGCCCTGGACGACGTCCGGCAGCGTGTCATCGACGAGACGGTTGGTCAGATCGGTGGTCACGGCGTTCTGCGGGGACTTGGTCGAGTAGACCGTGCCGACCAGGAGGTCGCCGTCCTGCGTGGGCGTCAGGGGAGTGACGACGGCGGCACCTTGCACCTTGTCGAGTGACTGCTGGGCCTTCGAGGCCAGGCCGGAGCGCTGCGACTGGGGCACGTTCGTCTGGTCGACGACCACCGTGAGCGGGCCGTTCGAGCCGGGCCCGAACGCGTCGGACATCAGGTCGTACGCCCGCCGGTCGGTGAAGGAGGTCGGGTCGGCGCCGTCACCGATGTGGCCGAGCTGGATGGAGAACAACGGGATCGCGAGGACCACGACCACGGCGACGCCCGCCGACAGGAACGTCAGCGGTCTGCGCTCCACCCGCTGCGCGTACCGGTGCCAGGTGCCCTGCGGCGTGTCACCCGCCCCGGCCTCGGTCTCGGCGATGGGCGGGCGCACGTGGAAGCGGTCGATGTGCCGGCCGATGAAGCCGAGCAGGGCCGGCACGAGGGTGAGCGCGCCGACGACGGCCGAGACGACGGTGACGGCGGCGGCGACACCGAGCAGGGAGATGAAGGAGACCCCGGACGCGGACAGGCCCGCCAGCGCGATGATCACCGTGCAGCCCGAGACGAGAACGGCGTGGCCGCTGGTGCTCGCGGCCTGGCCCGCGGCCCGCACCGGGTCCATGCCGTCGATGAGGTTCTGCCGGTGCCGGGTGAGCATGAACAGGGCGTAGTCGATGCCGACACCGAGGCCGATCATCGTGGCCAGGGTCGGTGAGACCGTCGCGAAGGTGAAGGCCGCCGCGAGCAGCCCGAGGATGGCGAGCCCGCCGACGACGCTGATCAGCGCGCTCAGCAGCGGGACGACGGCGGCGATCACGCTTCCGAACCCGACCAGCAGCACGATGACCGCCACGCCGAAACCGATCAGCTCGCTCACCCGGTCGTCGGCGGACGGCCGGGCGAGCTCACCGAGCGGCCCGCCGTACTCGACCTCCGCCCCGGCCGACCGCAAGGGCTGCACGGCGGTGTCGACGCCGTTGAGGTAGTCGTCGCCGAGTGTCGAGGGCTGCACGTTGAAACGGACGGTGATGTAGGCCGTCTTCTTGTCGTCCGACAGCGGCCCCACGTTCTGCTGACCGCTCGGCGTGGCCGGGGCGGACAGCGGATTCTGGGCCGACAGCACGTGCGGGAGCTTCTCCAGGTCGGCGATCGTGGTCGACATCTGGGAGCTCAGCGCGGTCAGGGGCTGCTGGTCGTCGTGCATCACGATCTGGCTGCTGTATCCGCCGGCCTGGGGATCGTGCGCCTTCAGCACGTCCAGGCCCTTCTGGGCCTGCGCCTGGGGCAGGCTGAAGTTGTCGGAGTACTCTCCCCCGAACTCACGGTTGACGACCTGCAGCGCCACCAGTGCCACCAGCCAGGCGATGATGACGATCACGAAGTGGCGTGCGCACCACTCGCCGAGCCGCCGCAGCACACCCCCGCGTGCGGCCTTCTGGTCCCCGTCACCGGTGCGGCTGTGCGGCATGGACGTCGTCTCCTGTGTCGGCCGGGAGGTCGGTGCCGCCCATTAGATGCGCCCGGGATCAGTCCGGCCTTTCAGGCACGCGGACTCCCGGTGACTCAGGACGGCCGTTCCCCCGAAAGGCCCGCCCCGGCACCGGGCGCCCGCGCCGCGCACGCCTCAGCGCTCCCGACCCGAACGCCACACCGAGCCCCACCAGCGCGCTGCCTGCCGCCTGCGCCAGTCCGTAGGATCCCGTGCCGACGAGCGGTGCGGTGCAGGCCGCCGCCACCGGGATCAGACCGGAGAACAGGGTGGCGCGTTCCGCGCCGATCCGCTGCATGCCGATGTACCAGCACACGAAGCCGACGACGGTGACCACCACCGCCTGCCACAGCAGCGCGGCCGTCTCGACGCCGTCCGGGCGCCGCAGCCAGCCGGCTCCGTCGGCCAGGAGCCCGACCGCCGCGGACTCCGCGCCGGCGACCGCGCACACCGTCGCGGACAGCAACCGGGGCCCGAGCGGGCGCAGGACGGGAACGGCGAGTACGGCGAACCCGGCCTCCCCGGCGAGGGCGCACACGGAGAAGGCGATCCCCATGCCGTCCGTACGCCCCCAGCCCTGGACCGTGAAGGCGCCGACGGCCACGAGCAACGCCCCGTACAGCACCGACCGCTGGGGTCTCCGCCCGTCCAGAAGAGGCACGAGCACGGCGACGGCCACCGGTGCGCAGCCCACGAACACGCCGGGCACCGCCGGTTCCGCCGTGCGTTCGGCGGCGATGACGGCCAGGTTGAAGCCGACCATGCCGACCGCGGCGAGCAGGGCCAGACGGACCCATTGACGGGGTGCCAGGGCCCGAAGGCGGTCGGCGGCGTCCCTCCCGGCCACCGGGAACAGCAGCAGACAGGCCAGGCCGTAGCGCAGGAACTGGCCGCCCGCGTACGGAAAGTCGCCCAGCACGCTGTTGGCCGTGAAGGACCCTCCGACGAGGACACAGGCGAGCGCGGCGAGCAGGGCTCCGCGCGTGGTCGTGGCGTTCATGGGGATGACGCTAGGGAGCCGGGCGGCCCGGGAAGGAGTCCACTTCCGCGCCTGCTTGGCGGACCAATTCCCACCCGGGCCGCGGCGTCAGCCGATGTGGTAGCTGTCTCCGTAGACCTTCCAGTCCAGCGGCGGGTTCAGATCGAGGTTGCGCCGGTTCAGGAAGACGCGCTGTGCCGTGTCGACCCGGCTCGTGTCGCTGTGCGCCTCCTCCTGTTTCATGGCCCACACCCGGGCGTCCAGGAACGCGTGGAGGTACGTCACCTCGTCACCGCCCTGGGCCGGCGGCTTCGCCGTCCGCAGGGCCCGCCTGCGGATGTTGCGGAAGCTCGTGGAGTCGCCGCCGTCGCCGTGCATGACGATGGCGTCGTAGTAGGCGAACTGGCCCAGCACCCGCAGCCCGTCCGCCTTCCCCTGCGCGACCGCCGGGTTGAAGTAGACCCGGTCGCGCTCGTCGTCCTGGGCGCGCCTGAAGGCGGTGTCGCGCGCCGCTCGGCGCCAGTCGCCGGGGAAGCCGGGGTCGAGCCCGTCGTGTGAGTCGGAGCCGTCGACGTCGCGCAGGGCCGGGAGGTACTTCGCGAGGACGTTGCCGGGCTTGCGGGCGGTGTAGAGCTCGACGAGGTCCAGCATGTCGCCGGTGCCGGAGCAGAAGCCGATGAGGCCGGCGGTGTAGCCGCGGCCGTCACCGATGTCCTCGATGTACTGGTACTGCGCCTTCCAGTCGAGCGAGGAGTTCTCCGCGCTCGACACGAGCTGCATGGCGATCTCCTTCTTCGCCGGGTCGTCGAGTCCGAGCGCGCGCCCGGACGCCGTGGCGTGCGGTGGCTTCAGGAGCGGGGTGGCGGCGAGGGCCGCGCCGAACAGCGCCAGGACGGTGCGGCGCGAAGCCGGGGCCGAGGGGTGTCTCACGGTGCCTCCAAGCAGAGTGGGGGGTTGGAAGAGCGGGCCGTGCAGAACTGATAGGAAGGTTTCCTATCACTGTGAAGCCGCAAGGGAAACAAGCGGGTGGGAAGTTCGTAGGGTCGAACAAGCCGGATCGCCGCCGAAGCTGACCGACGCCGCGGGAACCAAGAGCCCCTCCCGCACGTCAACCCTTTGCCCACCAAGGGCCGAACGGTCGGACCGACCAGCCGGAGAGGGGAATCGCCATGGACGAGGCGACGTCACAGCAGGGGAGCGAGGCGGAGGGCGCCGCCCGCCGTGCCCGTTTCGGGACACTGCCGGAGCCGGTGCGTGTGGAGGACATGGTCGAGGAGCGGGCGGCCAGTGTGCCCGAGCCGGCGCGCACCGCGTACAACCAGGACGAATGGCTCGTGCGCTACTGCCTGTGAACCGCCCCGCGCGGGCGCGGCGCTACGAGTCGCTCCGCGCGTCCAGGCCGCGCAGCCACCGCACGACGTCGTCGGCGTCCTGGGCGCGGGCGATGTCGAGCGGGGTCATGCCGTCGTAGCCGCACCAGTGGGGATCGGCGCCGTGCCGGTGGAGGTACTGCGCGGTCCGGAGGTGCCCGCCGTGGCAGGCCCCCCAGAGCGCGCTGGTGATCTCGTCCGGTGACGGAGGCTCGTCCGCCTCGACGTACGCCCGGACCCGGTCGAGCAGGCCGAGCGTGGCCGCGTCCTGGAGGGTGACGCGCGCGCCCAGTTCGACCAGCCGGTCCGCGGCACGCCACTGGCCGAACCCCCGGGCGTCGGCGAGCGGGGTGCCGCCACCGATCACCGCGCCGGGTGCTTCGATGTCTGCCCCCGCCGCGACGAGCGCGTCCAGCACCGGCACATCGTTGTTGCTGGCCGCCCAGTGCAGCGGCGTCTCCGTGTGCGCGCCGTCGAATCGGGCACGCGGGTCGGCCCCGGCGGCGGCCAGGACCGCGGCCACCTCGGGACCGCGGGGGAAGTGCCCCGGCCAGTCGGTCGCGATGTGCAGCAGGCTGCGGGTGCCCCTGCCTTCCTCGTCCTGCTCGGTGATGCGTGCGGTGGCGAGACCGGGGTGGTCGGCGAGCAGTTGCCGGAGGCCGGGCAGGTCCCCGCCCCGGATCGCCTCGGTGACGGCGACGGCCAGGGGGTCCCGCGATGTCAGCGTCTGCAAGCCGGCCTCCCGATGCCGTCCAGGGCCTCCGATTCTGCCAGCGGGCGTCCGCCCGCACGGCCGCTGTGCGAACGGTCCTTCCTCCCTGGCCGGCGGCCTCGTGACCCCGCTCCGGGTGTGCACATCCGGCGGCGGACCGGGCACTCGTCGGACGACGTGCCTGCACGCTCCAGCAGGCGTAGCGTCCGGGTAGGAGCGGGAGGACACCATGCCCCGGACCGAGGAGCGCCCCGGCGGCGCCGGATCGCTGGACGACCTTGGCGCGGCCCTGGCCGACACCGTGCGCGGTACCGGCGCCTCGAGCGGCGGCCTCTACCTCATCGAGGAGGCGGAGCCGGTGCTGCGCCTGGTCGCCCTGTGCGGTCTTCCGCTGGCCTTCAGCGCCCCCTGGCAGCGGCTCCCCCTGACCGCGCCCGTCCCTGTCGCCGACGCCATCCACGACGACGCGCTGGTCAGCGTCGCCGGACACGACGACATGGCCCGCCGGTACCCCCGGGCCGCCGCCGTCCTGCCCTACCCGTTCGCCCTGGTCGCCGCCCCGCTGACCGGCGTACGGCGCTCCTGGGGCGGCCTGGTGCTGATGTGGCCCGCCGACCGGCCGCGCAGGGTCACACCCCGCGAACGCGGTCACATCGACGCCAGCGCCCGCCGCATGGCCCGCCTCCTGGACGACGCCCCCCGGCCGCCGTCCCTGCCCGACCAGCCGCGCGTCGTCCCCGTCGCCGCCGCACGCCACCCCGCGCAGACCGGACTGGCCGCCGCCGACTACCTCGAACGCCTCCCCGAGGGCGCCCTGGCCCTCGACCTGGAGGGCCGCATCACCTTCGCGACCGACACCGCGGCCCGCCTCCTCGGCCGCGGCGCCGACCGTCTCCTCGGCACCCGGCCCTGGCACTCCCTGCCCTGGCTGGACGACCCCGTCTTCGAGGATCACTACCGCACGGCGATCATCAGCCGTACCCCGGTCTCCTTCACCGCGCTCCGCCCCCCGGAGCAGCCGCTGACCTTTCAGCTCTACCCCGACACCAGCGGCATCAGCGTCCGCGTCCTGCCGAGCACGGAGGGGGCCGAGCCGCCCCCCGCCGCGCGGCCACCCCTCGCTGCTCCGACCGGACGCCTCTACCAGCTCGTCCACCTGGCCGCCGCGCTCACCGAGTCGGTGACCGTGCGGGACCTCGTCGCACTGATCGCCCACCAGATCCTGCCGGCCTTCGGCGCCCAGGGCCTCGTGCTGTCCGGTGTCGACGCCGGCCGGCTGAAGATCACCGGCCACCACGGCTATCCGGCCGACGTCATGGAGCGGCTCGACGCCCTGGCCCTGGACACCGACCTCACCCCCGCCGGCCAGGTCCTCGCCAGCGGCACCCCCGCCTTCTTCGCCGATCCCGCCGAACTGGCCGCCAGCCACCCGAGCGCACCCCAGATCAGCGGCAAGCAGGCCTGGGCGTTCCTCCCCCTGATCATCTCCGGCCGGCCGGTCGGCTGCTGCATCCTGTCCTACACCCGGCCGCACACCTTCACCGCCGACGAACGCGCCGTCCTCACCTCGCTGTCCGGCCTGATCGCCCAGGCCCTCGACCGCGCCCGGCTCTACGACACCCAGCACCGGCTCGTGCACGAACTGCAGCGCACCCTGCTGCCCCGGGCCCTGCCGCGTGTGCCCGGCCTCGACGTCGCCGCCCGCTACCTGCCCGCCGGCCACGGCACCGAGGTGGGCGGAGACTTCTTCGACGTCCTGCGCCTGGACGAGACGAGTGCGGCCGCCGTGATCGGCGACGTCGAAGGCCACAGTATCGCCGCCGCCGCCCTCATGGGCCAGGTCCGCACCGCCATACACGCACACGCCACCGCCGGGGCCGCGCCCGGCCAGGTCCTCGCCCGTACCAACCGGCTCCTGGCCGACCTCGATTCCGAACTGCTCGTCTCCTGCCTCTACGTCCACCTCGACCTGGGCCGCCACCAGGCGTCCCTCGCCAGCGCGGGACACGTGCCGCCGCTGCTGCGCCACGCCCGGCACCCCGCCGCCGTCCTCGACGTCGAACCCGGCCCGCTGCTGGGCATCGACACAGGCACCGACTACCCGGTCACCACCGTGTCCTTGCTCCCCGGCACGACCCTCGCCCTCTACACCGACGGCCTGGTCGAGCTCCCCGGCACCGACGCCACCCGCACCACCTCCGACCTCGCCGCACACCTGGACACCGCCGACGGTCACGACCTGGAACGGCTCATCGACCGGCTCGTCCGCCACATCACCCCCACCGGGCAGCACGCCGACGACATCGCGGTGCTCCTCCTGCGCGCCTCCCGGCCGGGCGGCCGTCCGGCGTGAGACGTCAACCCCCGTCCGGGGAACCGGCCCTGACCCGCTGGGCCACGTCGCGCAGCTTGAGGTTGTGGTCCTGGGAGAGGCGCCGCAGCACACCGAAGGCCTCGTCCTCGCTCAGCTCATGGCGTTCCATCAGGATCCCCATGGCCTCACCGATGGCGTGCCGGGTCTCCAGCGCGTGCTCCAGCTGGTCCACGGTGCGGGCCGTGGCCAGCGCCACCGCGGCATGCGAGGCGAGCAGCCAGCCCGCGGCCTCGATGTCCTCGCCGAACGCCCCGGGGCGGCGCGAGTAGAGGTTCAGGGCACCGAAGTCCTCCTCGTGGGTGTACAGCAGGACACCGGTCATGCTGCCGATCCCGAGGTCACGGGCCGCCCGGCTGTACCGCGGCCAGTCCGGCTGCGGCCGGGTCATGTCGGCGATCCGGAACAGCCGCTGCCCGTCCACGCGACGTGCGGCGTCGAAGCACGGCCCCTCGCCGAACTCGCCCTGCAACCGGTCCGACTCCGCGACCATGTCACCGCACACGGAGAGCGTCACGGCCCGGCCCTTCGAGACCGTCAGGATGCCGGCGGCGTCACAGCCGTCGATCAGCCGCACCGCCGATGACGAGATCGCGTCCAGCGTCGCCTGGACCGAACCCTGCGCGCTCAGTTCCCGGGCGAGCCGCGCCATCTGCTCGGCGTACCGCTGCCAGTCCACCGCAACCACCGCCCTGCTCGCCGGTCGAAACCACCGTACTCCGGGCCGCCTCGCACGGCCGTCCGCCCGCTCGGCCCCGCGTACCGGCGGCCTGCCCGGGGTGCAGAATCGCGATCACCGGTACGCCGTGAGCAGCAGAGCCACGTCGTCCGGCCGCTCCCGGGCCCGCCGGGCCGTTCCCACCAGCCGGTCGGCGAGATGCTCCACCGAGTCCGCCGGGGTCTCCGACAGACGGCGCCGGACCGCGTCGATGCCCGCCTCGATGTCGCTGCCGGGCCGCTCGACCAACCCGTCGGTGTACAGGGCGAGCACGCTGCCGGGGGCCAGGGTGAGCGCCGTGACGGGGTACACCGAGTCGGGCTGCACGCCCAGCATCACGCCGCCCGCGAGATCCAGTGTCTCGGCGCGCCCGTCGGGGTGGCGCAGCAGCGGCGGGGGATGGCCGGCCCGCACGGCGAGGGCCCGCCCGGTGGCCGGGTCGAGCTCGATGTAGCAGCAGGTGGCGAAGACGTCCGACTCCAGCTCGCTCAGCAGCCGGTTGGTGTGCGTGATGACCTCCTGCGGCGGGCGCTCGCTCGCCGCGAAGGCGTGCACCGCGCTGCGCAGCTGCCCCATCACCGCTGCGGCGCCGACGCTGTGGCCTTCGACGTCCCCGATGACCAGGGCCACGCCACGCCCGGTGTTGATCACGTCGTACCAGTCGCCGCCGATCGCCATGCCCTGCGTGCCGGGCAGATACCGGCCGGTGGTGCGCAGGCCCTCGACGCTGGGCAGCCGGTGCGGCAGGAGACCCTCCTGGAGGCCACGGGCCACGGCGGACTCCGAGTCGTACAGCCGCGCCCGTTCCATCGCCTGGGCGGCCAGGCCGCTGAGCGCGGTGAGGGCGGAACGCTCGTCGGGGGTGAACCGGTGCGGGGCGTCCCAGCCGAGGATGCAGGACCCGACGGAACGGCCGGAGGCGATCAGCGGCAGGAACGACCAGGCCTGCATGCGGTCCAGGGTGATGCCCGGATAGGCGAGGGACAGCTCCTCAGGCGATTCGAAGAACAGGGGGAGCCGCGTGGTCAGCGCGTGGACGCCGGGCAGCTGCGTGTCGAGGGTGACGCCCTCGAACGGGGTGAGGAAGCCCTCCGGGTAGCCCGACTCCCACAGCAGGTACATCCGGCCCTCGCGGACGGTGTAGAGGGCCAGCTCCCGGGCGCCGAAGGCGGGCAGCAACTGCTCCGACACGGCCCGGCAGACGTCCCGCACGGTGACCGCCTCGGTGAGCACGCTCGCCATCTGCACCACGTGGTAGAGAGCTCCGGCCCGCGCGGCCGCCACCGGTGCGGGCGGCGGCGCGGGGACGCCGGGGTCCCCGGCGGCGTCGGAACCGGCTTGCGGCCCCTGCTCGGCACCGGTCGGCGGCCCGGTCGGGGAGATCCGGCCGGTCAGCCCGTGCACGTCCGGGTAGAGCACGAAACCCAGCCAGTTCCCGTCGGGCCGCCGGACCAGGAACGACACCTGCTCCTGCGAGAGCATCGCCGCCCGGTAACGGTCCTCGTACGCGGGGTCCCGCAGCCAGGTGACCACCTCCCAGGGGTAGCGGCCGAAGAGGTCCTCCCGGCCGGAGCCGAGCAGTTCCTCGCAGCGGCGGTTGGCGTAGGTCAGCCGCCCGTCCTGGTCCAGCGAGAAGATCCCGTCGGGCAGCCGCTCGGCCGCCTCGGCCGCGGTGAGACCGCCGCCCGCGTCGACGAGGGCGCCCACCAGGATCCGCGCGGAGCCGGCCCCGCCCCGCACGAGGTGGCCCCACAGTTCGACCGGCCGGTAGCCGGTCTTCTCCTCGCCCGGGGACTCGTCGCGGACCCGGAAATGCCGGGACCTGACCCGGCCGGAGGTCAGCGCGTCGTGCCGGCTCTCGCGCAATTCGTGCAGGTCGTGGGGGCTGACACGGGCCTCGACGTCCGCGATGGTGCCGCCGTAGGCCGCACGGTCGAGGCCCAGGAGTGCGAGCGCGTCGTCGTCCGCTGTGCAGCGGTCGCTGTCCAGGTCCCAGTCGATGAGCCCGACCCGGACGGGACGGGCGGCCGAGGTGGGCAGCCGCACATTGACCGGCTCGTCGTCGTACTCGACGGGACGTGCGGCGGAGTCCGGGTTCGGCCGGCCGGCGGCGAGGCGGTCGAGGCGCCCCTCCATGGCACGCGCGGCGGGGCGCAGCGCGAGGGCGACCGCTTCCTCCTCCATCGGCGTCCGGGCCGCCGAGCGCAGCACGACCAGGACCCCGACCGCTTCGCCGCCGGCCCGGACGGGCTGGTAGGCGGAGCCGAAGGAGTAGGGGAGCCCGGCGGTGAAGTGCGGAAAGCGCACCATGGTGGCGCGCTCGTCCGGAAGCCACA
Source organism: Streptomyces sp. NPDC047880 (assembly GCF_040706515.1). NCBI lineage: Bacteria > Bacillati > Actinomycetota > Actinomycetes > Kitasatosporales > Streptomycetaceae > Streptomyces > Streptomyces sp. NPDC047880. Next base: position 16,885 of record NZ_JBEZOK010000037.1, read on the forward strand.
GCGTCTCGTCGCGCCGGTAGGCCTCCGCCATGGGCAGGGCACCGCCCACGGGCACCCGCCACCAGCTCCTGAGCAGCGAGCGGGGCACCCCGCTGACGATCGTGAGCACCAGCGAGCGCCGGTCGCCGGAGCGCAGGTAGACCAGGCCGCCGTAACCGTCGAGGTCCCGCACGGCCTCCACCAGCGGGGCCGTCAGGGCGTCCTCGATCCGGCCGGTGTCCTCGCCCGGTACCCGGCCCTCAGCCCCGTCCCGGCTCCGGCCGGCGGCGGACCGCGGCCTGCCCGGTACGGCGGCTGTCTCATCCATGTCGCGTCCTCCCGGTACGGACGCACCGGACATCAATCGCTTCCCACCAGGATGTGCCATGGTCGGCGCTACGGCACGGTAAGTGCAACCTTTCGGCCGTCCCGGCCGTCTCACCCGGTATCAGCCACATGCAAGCCTCGGGGGCGGCAATGGTACGAATCAGCAGAGCATGCGCAACTCTCGCACTCGTGGGAGCCACGGTCGGTGTGGCGGCGGTCCCGGCCGGTGCCGCACCGGCCGCCGGACAGCGGGCCACCGTACAGACGGCGACGTGTCCGACCGGCTGGGGGAGCCTGGCCAAGACCGACGCGGGCGCCACCGTCGCACCGATGACCGATGTCAGGACCGGTCGTCACACCTGCTTCGACCGGATGGTGATCGACGTGCCCGGCGCGGGCAGCGGCGTCGGCTACAGCGTCCGGTACGTCGACCGGCTCTACCAGGACGGCTCGGGCCGCTACATCGCCGTCTCGGGCGGTGCCGTACTCGAGGTGCGGGTGTCCGCACCCGCCTACGACCCGGAGACGGGCGCGGCCACCTATCCCGGCCGGGTGGCGCGGCCCCTGCCGGGTGTGGACCTCACCGGCTACCGCACCTTCCGGGACACCCGGTTCGCCGGCAGTTTCGAGGGGGAGACCCAGATCGGTCTCGGCGTCCGCGCGCGGCTGCCCTTCCGGGTCCAGCAGCTCGACGACCGCGTCGTCGTGGACGTCGCCCACAGCTGGACCGCCACGCGCTGACGGCACCCGCGCCCGGCTCCGCGGGGCCGGGCGCCCCTGCTGCTGTGCTGAGGCCGGGCCGGACGGCCCGGCCTCAGCCGCCGCGCAACCGGCCCAGCTCCTCGAGCGTCCGTGCCGCCGCACCGGCCAGACGGGGCCGGCCGCGGACGAAGCGGCGGGCGGCCCGGGCGGGCTCGCGGCCCAGCCAGTGGGCGGCTCCGCCCGGCACCGGCCGCACCACAGCTCCTTCGTACACCCGCAGGTCACGGGTCTTGAGGGACTCCTTGTAGCGGGCCGGGCCGCTGCCCAGGTCGACGGTCTCGATGCCGTCGGCCGCCGCGGCCTGAAGCATCCGCAACTGCAGCACCAGCCCGGGGGAGTACGTGGCGTACGCCCGGTCGTACGCCGGGAACCACCAGGACAGCACCGTGCGCGAGCGCAGCCCCAGGTGCGCGGCGACCGGCCGCCCGGCGGCGTACAGCACGGACAGCACGCCGCGGCACTCCGGCTCCTCGCTCTCGCCGAGCAGCCCCACCAGCCGTGTGATCCACTCCTGCGCGAACCGGTCCCGCCGGCCGGTCCGCCGGTACTGCGCCGACTTCCACTCCATCAGCGCCCGCAGTGCCCCCGGGTCCCGGGCGTCGTACACGAACCGCACCTCGCCGACCTGCCGGGCCAGCCTGCGCTCCTTGGCGAGGGTCTGCCTGAGGAAGCCCGGCGACCGCGCCCGCAGGTGATCCCTGTACGCCGCGAAGCCCCCGCCGATGTCGACGACCGGGGAGGCGAGCTCCTCGACCGCGTGCGCCAGGAACACCCCTTGACCGGCCTCCAGATTGTCGAACTCGAAGGACGACAGCCCGCACGCACGCAGCAACCGCCGGGCGTCCGGTCTGATCCCGGGACGTAACACGGCCCCCTGACTGTCGGACACCCCGAGACCGACGGCCCGGCCCCGGCCCAACGCCCCCGTCTCGTACGGAAAGAACCCCACCGGGGATCCGTCGTCCTGCAGCACCGCCACGCGGGCACCCGGCCTGACCCGCCCCACCGCCACGGTGAACGCCGGGTCGAGAAAGGGGTTCGCCGGTGCGCCGGACTCCGTCCGGATCTCCCGCCACATCTTCTGGTCGCTCGGGCCGAGTTCGTCCGGCCGCAGAACGAGAACGCGCTGTCCAGGCAACTCTGCCTCCTGTGTCATCGGCATGGACACATGAAGGCCTGCACTTCACCGCGATGCGGTACCCGGGCAGTACTCAGGCCGCACGGGGGCAGGCCGTTGGCGTACTGCCGTCTCTCAGCAGCGCAACGTCCGCAACCGTGCGGCGCTCGGGGCGGATGGGGTCGCCCCCGGACACAGGACCGCTCCCGTCGCGCGGGGCTCCGTGCCGCTCCGGCCCGCCACGGCCGCCTCGGCCGGTGCCGGGCCGCCGCCCGCCGCCCCCGTGGTCCGCGGCGTGCGTGCCGCCGGGTGCCGGACCGACGGCTCGTCCTCACACGGACACGGCTCCCCGGCGCCTTCGGGCCAGGCATGCGAAGCGGCGTCAGAAAGCGTCGCGTCCACCTCTGCCGTCACCGCCGCCGGGTGCCCCTCGCCCGCGAGCCCCGGTACGACGAGGTGCAGCAACAGCAGGCAGGCCGACAGAGCCACCACCGCTGCCCAACGTCGCCGCACCATCAGACCCCTGACCTGCGTTCCGGCGGGGGAGTACGGAGTTGACTCGCCCTCAGGGACGGCACCGGACCAGACCCCCCGACACGGCCGGCTGCGCTTCCAGTAGGCCGAGCCCGGCTCCGCCCCGTCAAGCCCCGGTGTGACGGTTCGTCCCTCTCGGCCGGTTGCCGCCGGAAATCCAACGGAAAGCGCTGACGCCCGAGGGGTGTTCAGTCGCCGACGCTCAGCACCTCACCGCGCCTTGCCGGTGACGATCAGTTCGACGGCCTTGGTGTCCCCGACGCGCGCCGATCCGCCCTTGCGCGCCGTCCCGAACGAGTCGAAGGGCCGGGTGCAGGAAGTGAGTCCGTCACCGCCCGGAGAATCCGCGTCGACGGGGGTCTTCACCCACAGCCGCTGATCGCCCGTGAGGCAGGGGTTGTTCTTCCACTTCTGCAGATGGCCTCGTCGAGCAGGTCGCCCACGGATCTGTCGTCCCCGGCGGCGGTGCCGCATCCCGCCAGGACCGCGCTCGCCGGCAGGCAGAGCGCGGTCGTCGTCAAGGTGGCCACGGCCCGCACGGAGCCCCCTGTCGTTCGGGTCGGCCGATGATCAGCCAGGGGAGCTTACGCCCGTCCCGCCGGCCCGGGTCTCGTGGACCAGTTCGATCGCCCGGCCGAGCGTGTCGAGCCGGTCGTCGAGGGTGTCCCCGGCCGGGTACAGGCGGACCGTGTCCACCCCGGCGTCGCACCAGACGCGCAGGCGCCGCCGCACCATCTCCTCCGTGCCGATGAGCGTCGTGGCCAGCACCATCTCGTCGGTGACGAGCCCGGTCGCACCGTCGCGGTCACCCGCCTGCCAGCGCCGGCGGACCTCCCCCGCGACCTCGGCCCAGCCCTGCCGGCCGTAGGCCCGGTTGTAGAAGTTGGTCGACGCGGACCCCATGCCGCCCAGGCTGAAGGCGAGTTCCTTCTTCCGGCCCGCGACCATGGCGGCCAGCGCCTCCTCGTCCCGGGCGAACGCGACCTCGGCGCCCTGGCAGACGTCGATGCCGGCACGGTCACGGCCGGCGGCGGCCAGCCCCTCGTCCAGGGGAGCGAAGTACGCCTGCGCGGCGCCCTCGGGAACGAAGCTGGTACCGAGCCAGCCGTCCGCGACCTGGCCGGTCAGCCGCAGCATGGCGGGCGACAGTGCCGCCAGGTAGACGGGAACGGGGTGCTCGGCGCGCATGGACAGGCGCATCGGCACCGCCTCCCCGCCGGGCAGCGGAATGCCGAACTCGGAGCCGGAGTAGGAGATCTTGCCGCCCGCGACCACCTGACGCAGGATCTCCACCGTCTCGCGCATCCGCGCCAGGGGACGGGCGAACGGCACCCCGTGCAGGCCCTCCATCACCTGCGGGCCAGAAGGGCCCAGCCCGAGCAGGAACCGCCCGCCGGACAGGTTCGACAGGGTGATCGCCGTCTGTGCCAGGGCGACCGGCGTGCGCGTGCCGATCTGCATGACCCCGGAGCCGAGCAGCATGCGCTCCGTGCGGGCCGCGTAGAAGCCCAGGGCGGAGGGGGCGTCGGAACCCCATGCCTCGGCCACCCAGCAGACGTCGAGCCCCAGTTTCTCCGCCTCCACCACGAAATCGGCCTGCCGGGACCAGGAGCCCAGGGCCGCCGCCTCGACGGTCGTCGCCGCGCGCATCACGCCTCCACCCGCTGCCTGATGTGCTCCAGCGTGGCGGTCATGCCGCGCTCGAACTCCCTCAGCCGTACGAACACGATCTTCTGCTCCTTCTCCGGCATGGCGTCGATGGCGAACGACAGGCCCGAGCGCCCGGGCCCCATCCGCATCCACTGCGACAGCTGCGTGCCGCCGTCCTTGGGCCGGAGCTCGAACCGCCACACGGCGCTGGGTTCCGCGGGGTCCCCGACCGCCCAGCCGAACACCCGCTCCGGATCGCACGCGACCACCGTCGAGACCGTCTCCCACTCACCGAACCGCTCGTGCCTGCTCCGGCCGACGAACCGGGCCCCGACGGCGGGCCCGGAGGCGTCCCCGGCCCACCGCGCGCACTGCAGCTCCTCGCTCATCTCGGGCATCCGCGTCACATCCGACACCAGTGCCCACACTCTCCCCGGCGGAGCGGCGACCCACGTCGTCACCTCGACCGTCGGTTGGTCCGCGTATCGCGCGCCCGTCCACTCCATCGCGTGCCGGCCTCCTCGTCGACTGGGGATTGCCGGATCAGAGTTGCGTAATAAGACTGAACAGGTCAAGGCTAAGAAAGCAGAGAGGAGATGAGTCGGCAGGCCGATGCGGGCCGCCGCGCGGTACCGCGCCCGCGGGGCCGCGTACGCTACGGATGGCTCCGCCCGGGGGATCTTCACGTCCTGCGTGACCCACGGCGGCGGAGCCGTCCGGGATGGCGGTGGCGGAGCCGACGTGCCGACGGGCACCATGGTCGCGGCGGGGCGCGGTCTCGGGAGTCCGTCCGCGCCGGCCTTCGAGCGGAGGGACGAGATGGGATCGGCGATGGACGAGCGGTTTCACCGCCGGCAGAGGTGGGCCGCCCGGGGCGCCCTGGCAGCGGCCGCGCTGGCGGCCTTGCTGCCGCTCGTCTCCGGCGGTCTGCGAGGACTGCTCCTGCTGGTGGCGGGCCTCGCGGGCCTCGCCGTGACCGCCGCGGCACTCTGGTGGGTGCTGTCGAGGCGCGGAGTGGCGCGGATCGCGTCGGCCGCGCTGGCCGTCCTCGCGCCCGTCGGCCTCATCACCCTCTTCGCCGCCGCCAATCTGCTCTGGGTGGTCTTCCTGTCCCTGCTCCTGTGGTGCGGGGCGGTCTGGAGCGGCCGCTACGCCCTGCGCAGCACGGGCCTGCGGACCGTACGCGTGAAGGAGTACCGCACGCCGCCGCCCCTGCGTCCCTTCCTGCTGCTCAACCCGCGCTCCGGCGGCGGGAAGGTCGAGAAGTTCAACCTGCGGGAGAAGGCCGAGTCCCTGGGCGCCCAGGTCGTTCTGCTCGACCCGGACCAGCACCAGGACGTCACCGCCCTGGCCAAAGCCGCCGTGGCCGACGGGGCCGACCTCCTGGGCGTCGCGGGCGGCGACGGCACCCAGGCCCTGGTCGCAGCCGTCGCCATGGAACACGGGCTGCCGTTCCTCGTCATCGCGGCCGGCACGCGCAATCACTTCGCCATGGACCTGGGCCTGGACCGCGACGACCCCGCCGCCTGTCTCGACGCCCTCACCGACGGCGTCGAACTCCGCGTCGACCTCGGGTTCGCCGACGACCGGCCCTTCGTCAACAACGCCTCGTTCGGCGTGTACGGGTCCGTCGTGCAGAGCCCCGGCTATCGCGAGGGCAAGGTCGGTGCCGCCCTGGACCGGCTGCCCGACCTGCTCACCCGGCAGAGCGGTCCGCGTCTGACAGCCACCGCCGACGGCACCACCGTCGCCGACCCGCAGGCGATCCTGGTCAGCAACAACGCCTACCGCATGGACGACCCCTTCGGCTTCGGCCGTCGCGAGCGGCTCAACTCGGGGCGGCTCGGTGTGCTCGCCGTCCGGGTGGACAGTGCCGTGGAGGCGGCCGAACTCCTGCTGTCCCCGCGCCCGGAGGGGCTCACCGTGCTCACCGCCCAGCGCGTCGTCGTCGACGCCGACGCCCCGGAGCTGGAGGTCGGCCTCGACGGCGAGGCGCTCGTCATGCCCGCCCCGGTCAGCTGCCGCATCGCACGCCGCGCCCTGCGCGTCCGGGTGCCCCGCGACCGTCCGGGAGTGCCCGAGGCGCCTCCGCGCCTCGACTGGCGCCGGCTGCGCAAACTGGCGGCGGCGGTCGGCCGCACCGCCGTCCCCGCGCGTTCCCGGCGCACCTGAGCGCCGGTACGGCCCGCACGCAGGAGGTCCCCCACGCCGCGTCGCGTGGGGGACCTCCTGGGTGACACCGTCGGTCAGGCGTCCTTCGGCCCGGCCTGCTGCACGACCTCGAAGGACCACAGCGTCGAGCCGCTCGCCGCGGGCTTCGGCCGTTCGCCGCCCTCGCCGCCACCCTGGTGCGCGCTCTTCATCGGCCCCTCCATCCACGCCTGGAAGGACTCCTCGTCGCGCCACCGCGTGTAGACGAGGTAGGTGTCGGTGCCCTCCACGGGGCGGAGCAGCTCGAACCACTCGAATCCGTCGGAGTTCTCCACGGCGTGCGCCCGGGAGGCGAAGCGCTTCTCCAGCGTCTCCCGCTGCTCGGCGGGCACGGTCAGCACATTGATCTTGACTACGCTCATGGGCCCATCTTGCCCGACGGCGCACCCGCGCTGGGCCGGCCCATACCCCTGAAGGGTTTTGAACGCGTTCAAAACATGGTTAAGGTTGCTCCGCACATCGAGGGGGAGGCCTTCGTGAAGTTCGTGATGCCCGGCGGTACCGGACAGGTCGGCACGGTTCTGAAGCGCGCGCTGAGCGCGGCGGGGCATGGCGTCGTGGTGCTCAGCAGGCGTCCTTCGGGGCCGGGTGAAGTGCACTGGGACGGCGTCACCCAGGGGCCCTGGGCGGCGGAGATCGACGGCTGCGACGTCGTCGTCAACCTGGCCGGCCGGAGCGTGAACTGCCGCTACACACCCGGCCACCTCCGGCAGATGATGGACTCCCGGGTCGTAGGCCGAACGCACCGCCCGCGTGCCCTGCTCCCGGGCGCCGGCGCTCGATCGCGCCGAGGTGTCCTGCGCGCCGTCGCCCGAGTCGTCGCCGCGACCGGCCAGCACCGTCCCCGCAAGAACCCCGGCGACGCCTAACGCGCAGACCCGCCTGCCGTTCCCCGCCCTGCCCATCGAACCAGTTCCTCTTCCGGTGTGTGGTGCGTCCCAAGTGCCCGAAGCGTGGGTGAACACACCTGCGTGTCCCGGGAGTTGCTGCCCCGAGGTGCCGGCGGCCCGGTCAGTGGCGGCCCTTGAGTTTGCCGAGCAGGCGCTGGGCCTGGGCCCGCTTGCGGGGGTCGGCCGCAGCCCGGCGTGCCTGTTCGGCCGCCCGCCGCCCCTGCGGACTCCGGGCGAACTGCTTGATGCGGTCCAGCATTCCGGCCATGACGCACCTTCCTTCCTGTCGTGATGTGCACCTACCTGCCATGCGCCTACCCTGCGGCGACGCGCTCAGGCACACCTCCGTCCGGCCGGTGCGCGAGGCGAATGTGTTTGCCGCCGCAGTCAGAGGCAAGTCGGTGTCCATGACTGAAGAGAACAAGCGAACGAATCAGAAGGCGTCGACCGTACGGACCGCCGAGTCCAAGGCGCGCCGCACAGCGGACAAGGCCACCGCGCCGGCGTCCCAGGCGGCCAAGGGCGCCGCGGGCAAGGCCGGTGAGGTGGCGTCAGCGGCGAAGTCCGGCGCCGAGCGGTCCGCCGAGACGGCCAAGTCGGCCGCCGGGCGCTCCGCCGAGACGGCCAAGTCGGCGGCGCAGACCGCGGCCAAGGGTGTCGAGGCGGGCCGCCAGGCGGTCGTCACGGCCTCCGGCCACGTCGCCACCACGGCGAAGACGGCCTGGACGGTCATCGCCCACCGCAAGCTCGTGGCCGCGGGCGTCGGAGCGGGCCTCACCGCGCTGAGCGCCGCGTCCTACGCCGTCGGACGCCGCGCGGAACGCGGCGCGCACGGCCCCCTGACGCGGCTCACCGGCGGCCGGATCTAGGGCGGCGCGAGGACGTGCCGGCCCGAGGAGCAGGCGGCGCGACGCGCCACCGGGTGCCCCGGTGGTCCGTGGCGCCGCCCCTCGCGCGCGTGCCGGCACCCCGCGGCGACGAGAACGTCCGCGGGCATGCCGGCGTGCGCCCTCGCCCGGACGCCGAGCCGACCGCCTCGCACGTGGCGTGGCGCACATCCGCCCCCGACCGGGGCGCGCCCCTCGCGCGGCCCCGCCGTCACGGGAAAAGATGGGACCGCACACGAAGGATCAACCCATGCGGAGGAGCGGGCCCATGCAGCACGAGCGAGCGGGAAGTCCGGCCGGACCCGAGGATCTCGTCGATGTCGCTCGGCTGGTCACCGCGTACTACGCGCGCCGCCCCGACCTGGACGACCCGGGGCAGCGCGTCACGTTCGGGACCTCCGGACACCGCGGCTCGTCCCTGGCGAACGCGTTCAACGACGACCACATCGCCGCGACCAGCCAGGCCATCTGCGAGTACCGGGCCGGCCAGGGCATCGACGGCCCCCTCTTCCTGGGCGCCGACACCCACGCCCTGTCGGAGCCCGCGCGTGTGACCGCCCTGGAGGTGTTCGCCGCCAACGAGGTGACCGTGCTGATCGACGACGCCGACGGCTACACGCCGACCCCGGCCGTCTCGCACGCCATCCTCACCCACAACCGCGGCCGTACCATCGCTCTCGCGGACGGCGTCGTGGTCACGCCCTCCCACAACCCGCCCGCCGACGGCGGGTTCAAGTACAACCCGCCCAGCGGCGGCCCCGCCGCCTCCGATGCGACCTCCTGGATCCAGGACCGGGCGAACGAGATCATCCGGGGCGGCCTGAAGGACGTACGGCGCGTCTCCTACGCCCGCGCCCTCGCCGCACCCACCACCGGCCGTTACGACTTCCTCGGCACCTACGTCGCCGACCTGCCCGGCGTGCTCGACCTGGACGCGATCCGCTCCGCCGGTATCCGGATCGGCGCCGACCCCCTCGGCGGCGCGTCGGTCGCCTACTGGGGCCGCATCGCCGAACAGCACGGCCTCGACCTGACCGTGGTCAACCCGCACACCGACCCCACCTGGCGGTTCATGACGCTGGACTGGGACGGCAAGATCCGCATGGACTGCTCGTCGCCGTACGCGATGGCCTCGCTCATCGAGCAGCGCGACCGCTTCCGGATCTCCACCGGCAACGACGCCGACGCCGACCGGCACGGCATCGTCACCCCGGACGCGGGTCTGATGAACCCCAACCACTACCTGGCCGTGGCGATCTCCTACCTGTACGCCCACCGCGACCGCTGGCCGGCCACCACCGGCATCGGCAAGACCCTGGTCTCCTCCGCCATGATCGACCGGGTCGCCGCCGACCTGGGCCGTGAGCTGGTCGAGGTGCCCGTCGGTTTCAAGTGGTTCGTGGACGGCCTGGCCGGCGGCACGATCGGCTTCGGCGGGGAGGAGTCCGCGGGTGCCTCCTTCCTGCGCCGGGACGGCTCCGTGTGGACCACCGACAAGGACGGCATCCTCCTCGCCCTGCTCGCCTCCGAGATCACGGCGGTCACGGGCAAGACCCCGTCCGAGCACTACGCCGCGCTGACCGCACGCTTCGGGGAACCGGCGTACGCGCGCATCGACGCACCCGCCTCCCGCGAGGAGAAGGCCCTGCTGGCCAAGCTCTCCCCGGCCCAGGTCAGCGCCGACACCCTGGCCGGGGACGCGGTCACGGCGGTGCTCACCGAGGCGCCCGGGAACGGCGCCGCCATCGGCGGCATCAAGGTGACCACGGACAACGCCTGGTTCGCGGCCCGCCCCTCGGGCACCGAGGACGTCTACAAGATCTACGCCGAGTCGTTCCTCGGCCCGGACCACCTCGGCCGGGTCCAGGAGGAGGCCAAGTCCGTGGTGCTGGCGGCCCTGTCCGGCTGACCGCGAGCACACCACAGCCCGGGTCCACCGCACGGGACCCGGGCTGTTCGCGCCTCCGCCGGGCAGGCTGCGGGCGGAGCAGCACGACAGGCACCGCCGAGGCCCTGCCCGCTGGGCCCCTGGGCCGCGTGGACGGGTCCCGCTCCCAGCGGGCCCGGCGCCCGGCGCGCCGGAAGGCACCCGGCCTCGTCACCCGAGTGGTCCAGCCCCCACCGGGCTCTCCACACGAACGAGGGGCCCACGCCCCCGACGTGCCCTCGATACAGGACACTGGGTGAAGATCCCACCGGGAAGGACCGACACGTGATCATCTTCGGCACCAAGGGCTACCTGTACCAGCTCGCGATACTGACGCTGGTGTGCGGCCAGTGCGGGAACCCCGCCGCACACACGCTTCGCAAGCGCCTCACGAAGTTCACCCTGTTCTTCGTCCCGCTGTTCCCGATCTCCACGAAGTACCTGACGCAGTGCACCTTCTGCGGCGCGGAGCAGAAGGTGACCAAGGAGCAGGCGGAGCAGCTGCAGGCCCAGAGCGTGAGCGGCCCCAGCGGCCAGGAGTACGGGCAGCCGCAGCAGCACGACCGGTTCTGATCCCGGCGGCCGGACCGCTCCGGCACACGCCTCGACGCCGGCCACCGGCTCCTCGCCGCCGCCGGCACGTCGGCGGGTGTCGAAGCGTCCCGCCCGTAGCGTCCCGAGCCATGACGACCGACACCCACTGGTGATCCAGCCGAGCATCCTCTACTGCGGCACGCCCGTGGTCCTGCTGACACGGAGAACCCCGACGGCACCTTCAACCTCGCGCCGGGGGAACACGTGGACCGCCTCGCCCCGCCGGTCGCTGATCGCCTCCGATGTGGCAACCGGAGGATCCCGGGTACTCGGCCCGCACGGGCCCGGACCTGTGTGGGCCGATGGGCCTCCTGCAGTCGATCAGTGAATACGGAGGCATTTCAGATGAGCACCATCAAGGAAACCGTGGAAGTCGACGTCCCCGTCCACACCGCCTACAACCAGTGGACGCAGTTCGAGGAGTTCCCGAACTTCATGGAGGGCGTCGAGGAGGTCAGGCAGCTGGACGATCGCCACAACCACTGGACCACCAAGATCGCCGGGGTACGGCGCGAATTCGACACCGAGATCGTCGACCAGCTGGTCGACGAGCGGGTCACCTGGCGCACGACCAGCGGGGACACCCACCAGAGGGGCTCCGTCCGCTTCGAGCGCCTGGACGACACCCACACCAGGGTGGAGCTCGTGCTGGATGTCGAGCCCAGCGGGGTCGTGGAGAAGGCCGCGGACATGATGGGCACCATCGACCGCCGCGTGAAGGGCGACATGAAGCGCTTCAAGCAGTACATCGAGGAGCGCGGCGTCGAATCCGGAGCCTGGCGCGGCCGTGTCGAGCCGGGCGGCCCCGGCGGCGCCGGCCCCATCCTCTGACACCCGCTCACTCCGGAACCCGGCCTCCCCGGTGAGGCCGGGTTCTTCTGTGCCCGCGTGTCCCGCCCGGAGCGGGAAAGCGGGGAATTTCGGCCAACGTGATGACATGCACCTGTCTATATCGGCCTGCCGGTGGCACGCTGCCCCCTGACCGTCCGCAGTGACACCCCTGCCTGACCGGGCGACGGGCTTCCCGCCGCCTGGCCCCCACAGCAGAAGGAGACCGCGTGATAGGCCGACCCCGCAGCCCGTACCCGTCCGGCGGCAGCCCCCGCGTCCGCCGCTCCGTCCTTGGCGCGCTCGCCGGCGTCGCCGCGCTCCTGGCGACCGGCGTCACCGCGGCACCGGCGGGCGCCGCACCGGACCCGGGCGTGACGACCCCCTCGGCGCAGGAACGCGCCCTGGCCTTCTGGACCCCGCAGCGCATGCGCGAGGCCACCCCGCTCGACCTGCTGACCGTCGACCGATCCGACGTACGGGCCCCCGCGATCCGCAAGGGCAAGGCGACGGTCGTGGCCCCCAGCGCGCCCGCCTCCGCCATGGGGCCCACTGCCTTCCCGCACGGCGGCGGGCCCTGGTCCGGCGGGGGAGCGGTGACCAAGACCGCGGGACGGGTGTTCTTCAGCTACCAGGGCCGCACCGCGTCCTGCTCCGGCAACGCCGTCACCAGCGCCAACAAGAGCACCGTGCTCACCGCCGGGCACTGCGTGAAGCTGGAGGGCGCCTGGCACACCAACTGGGTGTTCGTACCCGGCTACCACGACGGGCAGCGCCCGTACGGCACCTGGACCGCGTCCAAGACCCTGTCCACCCCGCAGTGGACGGCCAGTGAGGACATCAACTACGACATCGGCGCGGCCGTGGTCGCCCCGCTGGACGGCAAGAAGCTGACCGACGTCGTCGGCGGCCAGGGCCTGGCCTTCAACACCGGCTACAACAAAGCGATGTACTCCTTCGGCTTCCCGGCCGCGGCGCCGTACGACGGCGAGAAGTTCATCTACTGCAGCGGCACCACCACCCGCGACTTCCTGTTCTCCAACGACCACGGCCTGACCTGCAACATGACCGGCGGCTCCAGCGGAGGCCCCTGGTTCACCCAGTTCAACGAGGCCGGCGGCACCGGCCTGCAGTCCTCGGTGAACAGCTTCAAGTACAACTTCTTCCCGAACTCGATGTACGGCCCGTACTTCGGCGCGGACGCCCAGAACCTGTACCAGAGCGCCCAGTCGTCCTGATCCGCCGTCCACCGGGAGCCGTCTCCTGCGCCACCACGCGGCGCGGGAGACGGCTTGTCCCGGTGCGGTTCGACGGCGGTTTCCGGGCGGCGCGCCTGGTCGCCCTGGGGACGGCACCGTGCGCTGGCCTCCTGCGGCACCTCACCGCCGGCTCACCGGCCTCCGCCCCTGCGCGGCGCCACCGGCGACCCTCACCGCCCGGGCCGTGCCCGGGAGTTGGCCCGCGCCCTGGCCGAAGAGGTCGGCGTGGCCCCGGTACGGGCCGCGCTGGACCGGCTCACTTCGTGACCGGCCGTCGTCGCGACGGCCTGGCCCGCGGGGGACGGCGGTGCAGCCCGATCGCCAGGGGAGCGGCGGTGAACACCGAGGAGTACGTCCCGACGGCGAGCCCGACGAGCAGCGCCAGCGCGAAGTCCATGAGGGAGGAACCGCCCAGCACCGCAAGGGCGGTGAGCACGAACGCCGCGCCCATGCCGGTGTTCACCGTGCGGGGCAGGGTCTGCAGGATCGCCTGGTTCACGACGCCGGGGAACGGCACCCCGGGGCTGCGCCCGGCCAGTTCCCTGACCCGGTCGAAGAGGACCACGGAGTCATTGACGGAGTAGCCGATGACGGTGAGCAGGGCCGCCAGGAACACCCCGTCGACGGGCTTGCCGAGCCAGGCGAACACCCCCAGCAGGATCACCACGTCGTGGACGAGAGCGACGACCCCGGCGGAGCCCAGCACCCAGCGGAAGCGTGCGGCGAGGTACACGAACTGAGCCCCCACGGCCACGGCGAGCGCGATCAGCGCGCCCCGGCGCAGCTCCTCGCCGAGGCTGGGACCGATCAGCTCGTCGCGGACCTTGTCCGCCCGGCCGTCGAGGCCGCGCAGGGCACCGGTGACCTCCGCCTCCTCGGCGTCGGTCAGCGGATCGGTCCGCACCGTCAGACCCGTGTCGCCGGAGGACTGCACGACCGCCCGCGGGAATCCCGCGTCGGCGAGGGCCGAACGGAACCGGCCGGGATCGACGGGACCGCTGGTGCTGTACTCGATGAGGCGGCCCCCGGTGAACTCCACACCGAGATCGACACCGCGCACCGCGATGCCCGAGCCGGCCAGCACGAGCACGGCCGCGGACACGGCGAGCCAGCGGCGCGGGCGGCGCATCAGGAAGGGGTTGCGACGGGTGAGGCGCTCGCGGACCGCGCCGATGCGGGCGATGCCGGTGAGCCCGGGGCGGCGGCGTACGCCCGGACGGCCCGCGGCGAACTCGGCCAGCACACGGCTGACGACCAGGGCGCTGAACATGGAGGCGAGCACACCGATGCCGAGGGTGACGCCGAAGCCGCGCACCGGCCCGGAGGCGAGGAAGAACAGCAACGCGGCCGCGATCAACGTGGTGACGTTGGAGTCGGCGATCGCGCTGAAGGCGTTGCGGAAGCCGGCCGCGAGCGCCGAGCGGATGCTGGGCCGACGGCGGGCGCCGTACTCCTCCCGCGCCCGCTCGAAGACGAGCACGTTGGCGTCCACCGCCATGCCGATGGCGAGGACGAACCCGGCGAGACCCGGCAGGGTCAGCGTGGCGCCGAGGGCGGCCAGGGCGGCATACGAGATCAGGCCGTAGCAGGCCAGCGCGAGTGCGGCCAGGCCCCCCATCAGCCGGTAGACGGCGATGATGAACAGTGAGGTCAGCACGGTGCCGATGGCCGCCGCCCAGGCGCTGGCGGTGATGGCCTGCGCGCCGAGCGTCGGGCCGACGGTGCGCTGCTCGACGGTCTCGACGGGCACCGGCAGGGCCCCGCCGTTGATGAGCAGGGAGAGTTCGCGTGCCTCGTCGGGGCCGAACGAGCCGGTGATTCTGGTCGCGCCGTCGCGGATTCCGGTGCCGCAGGCGAGGGACGGGGCGACCTGCGGGGAGGAGATGACCTTGTCGTCGAGGACGATGGCGACCCGCCGTGCCGGATCGCCCGGCGCTCGGCAGGCGGCCTCGCCGGTCAGACCGGCCCAGCCGGCCCGGCCGGCGCCTTCGAAGCCGACGGTGACGTGCCATCCGGCCCCGCCCTGCTGATCGAACCGGGCGTCGGCCTCCCTGACGTCCTCACCGGTCAGGGAGGCGGGGCCCAGGCGCAGCGGGGTGCCGGACTCGTCGGGCAGGATGCGCTCCCGGGTCGGCTCGGGCCCGGGCCGGGAGGTGTCGTCGGCACGGGCCGCGGTCCCGAGTACGGGGTGGAAGGTGAGTTGGGCGGTGCGGCCGAGGACGTCGGCGGCCTTCTTCGGGTCCTGCACACCGGGCAGTGCGACGATGATCCGGTCGTCGCCGGAGCGCACCAGCGTGGGTTCGGCGACGCCGAGCGCGTCGATGCGGCCGCGCAGTACCTCCAGGGTGCGGTCGGTGGCAGCGCGGTCCGCGTCGGCCGTGGGGGTGGAACGGGTCTCGAGCACGATCTGCGTCCCGCCGCGCAGGTCCAGACCGAGCCGGACCGGCACGGTGACCGCGACGCACAGGGACAGGGCGAGCACGGTGAGGGCGAGCAGCGCTCTCATCCGCAGGGAACGGTTCAACGGAGCCTCCGGCAGGCACACCTCGACGGCGGCCGGCGTGGGCCGCCGCGAGGCGGGTCGGGGTGAAAGGGAAACGTGCGTCAGGTGCCGGAGGACACCGGGGGTGCCCGCCCCCGGTCCTGGTCCACGTGGGGTCGTGCGGCGGGCACGGGCCCGGCCGGAGGCTCGTACGGCGCGGTGAGCGGGCGTGGGACGCCGTCCGTGGTCCGGCCGTGGGCGCCGGAGTGTGCGCACGGGGCCGGTTGCTCGGCGTGCGGCTGCTCGTGGCGGGTGGCCGCCCGCACGGCACAGGCGACATCGCACCCGTCGTCGGCGCGCGTCCCGTCGTGGTGGAGCCGGTCCGCCGCCACGGGCGGGCCGGAGACACCCGCGCCCGGTGGGCCGGGCGGCGGGGTGACGAAGACGAGGGCGGCCAGCACCGCCACGACGACCGCCAGGACCGCACTGACGGGGGAGCGGTGCCGGGCGGCGCCGATGACGGGCGCCGTGCGCGCGGTGCGGTGCACCGTCCCCCTCTCGTCGTGGTGTGCGGGCCGGCGGCCGGCGGGTCAGGGTTCGATCAGCCCGGCGCGGATGGCGTAGCGGGTGAGGTCGAGACGGTCGCGCAGACCGAGTTTCTGCAGCAGGTTCGCGCGGTGGCGCTGGACGGTCTTGACGCTGATGAACAGCAGGTCGGCGATCTCCTTCGACGAGTGGCCCTCGGCGACCAGTTTGAGGACCTCCTCCTCGCGGAGGGTGAGGATCCGGTCGGGTGTCTCGTCACCGTGGCGGGCCCGGTCGAGGTAGTTGCGGATCAGGGCGGTGACCGCGCCGGGGTACAGGAAGGGCTCGTCGCGCATGGCGGCCCGGCAGGCGGCGACCAGGTCGCGGTCGGCGACGGACTTCAGCACATAGCCGCTCGCGCCGGCCTTCAGCGCCTGGAAGAAGTACTGCTCGTTGTCGTGCATGGTGAGCATCAGGATCCGCAGGCCGGGTCTGAGGGTGGCCAGTTCGCGCGCCGCCTGCAGACCGGTCAGGCGCGGCATGGCGATGTCGAGCACCGCCAAGTCGACCTCGCGGGTGCGGGCCAGCTCGATGGCCTCCGCCCCGTCGCCGGCCTCGGCGACCACCTCGAGGTCCGGTTGCTGGTCGAGGATGAGCCGCACACCGCGCCGGACCAGCGCGTGGTCGTCGGCGAGCAGGATGCGGATCGTGCCGGGCCGGGCCGGGGCGGGCGTGGTGGTGTCGGACATGGTCAGGGCTGCTTCCTCACAACGGGCGCGGTGAGCTGCACCCGGGTTCCGGCCCGGGGCGCGGGGGTGATCTCGAGGCTGCCCCCGACGAGCAGGGCCCGCTCGCGCATCCCGCGGATGCCGGCGCCCTCGCGAGGGGCCTCGATGCCGCTGCCGTCGTCGGTCACGGTCAGCTCCACACCGTCTCCCGTCCCGCGGAGGGCGACGGTGACCCGGCCGGCGTCCGCGTGGCGGGCGACGTTGGTCAGCGACTCCTGGGCGACGCGGTAGAGGACCAGTTCCGTCTCCGGCTCCAGAGGGGGCAGGTCGGTGTCGAAGCGGCGGGTCACCAGCAGCCGGGTATGGGTGGCGAAGTCCTCGCTGAGCGAGGTCAGCGCGCTCACCAGACCCAGATCGTCCAGCACCCCCGGCCGCAACCGGCGCGCCAGCCGCCGCACCTCGTCCAGGCTCTCCCGGGTGATCTCCTGCAACTCCTGCAACTCCTTGCGCAGCGGCTCCGGGGCGTCGTCCGCGGAGCGCTTGAGCCCCAGCAGGATCGCGGTCATGCTCTGGCCGACCTCGTCGTGCAGCTCCTGCGCGATGCGGCGGCGTTCCCCCTCCTGCGCGAGCAGGGCCCGGGCGCTGCTGGCGACCCTCTCCTGCTCCAGCCGCTCCAGCATGGCGTTGAACGTACGGATCAGCTCCGCGACACCGCCGCCGCCGGAAGCGGGCAGACGCTGGCCGGGCCGCAGCAGGTCCACGGTGGTCATCAGCCTCGTGAGGCGGTCCAGCGGGGCCAGGCCGAGCCGCAGCAGGGCGGCGTTCGCGACGAGCATGACGGCCAGACCGCCGACCAGGATGACCGCCTCGGTCAGCAGCACCGGCACGGAGACGGTCACCGGCGCCCACAACAGCAAACCCGTGGCCGTGCCCAGCACCACGGCGTTGAGGGCGAAAATCCGCCAGAACAAGGACACCGTCCCTGCGCCTCCCCTTCTACGACCTCGGTCTCACCTCCACTGTCGGGCATCGCGGAGCCCACCGCGTTCGTGGCCCGGGCACGTGAGCAAGCCTGTGACCAGGCTGCCGCCCGTGCGCGGCTCCCGTCCATGGGACCTGACCCCCATTTCCCCGGGCACGCACCACCCGGGGCGCGGCCCCATGGGTCCCTCGCTCCGGCGCA
Organism: Streptomyces sp. NPDC047880; assembly: GCF_040706515.1. Taxonomy (NCBI): domain Bacteria; kingdom Bacillati; phylum Actinomycetota; class Actinomycetes; order Kitasatosporales; family Streptomycetaceae; genus Streptomyces; species Streptomyces sp. NPDC047880. The sequence continues at coordinate 34,768 of NZ_JBEZOK010000037.1, forward strand.
AATGGGTCGCGCGCCCGATGGGCATCCGCCGCGGGCCGGGCCAGGGTGGAGAACACACGACCACCCGACAGCCGACGGGCGGCCCGGCGACGCCGCCGGGCCGCCCGCCACGCATGACCGGACCCGCGGACCCCCGCACCCGTCGCCGAGAAAGGAACCGACCATGTCGCTCGACGTCACCCGGGCCGAGCCCCATCCGCACGAGGCCCGCCGGCGCCTGGAGCACGCCCGCACCTCCCGGCTGGCACAGCTTCGCGCACTCGACGAGACCGGGCACGGCCCGGACGATCACCTGCTGTCCGCGCAGAGAACCGCCATGGAACGGGCCCTCAAGGAGATCGAGGAAGCCTTCGCCCGGGTCGACGACGGCACCTACGGGATCTGCGTGGGCTGCGCGAAGCCCGTTCCCCCGGAACGGCTCGAGATCCTCCCCTACACCCGCCACTGCGTCGCCTGCCAGCGCCGCACGGCCTGACCCGCCCGGACCGACCTCCTCCGCCCTCCGCAAAGGGGTGACGTGGTGAACCACCAGACCATCGACCCGAGTACGACGCACCTGTCCGCCGAGGACCTCGCCGCGCTGCGCGAGAACCTCCACGAGCAGCGCCTGTTCCGCCGGGAGCAACTGCGCCTGCTCGCCGGACCGGTCACCTCCCGGGCCGACGACCGGCTCCGGCAGCGGGCCGCCGCGCAGATCGAGGTCCGCGTCAAACTCGCCGCCTCCGCCCGCATGGTCCTCAACGACGTCGAATCGGCCCTCACCCGCATGGACGAGGGCTCCTACGGCCGCTGCCACCTGTGCCGGCGTCCGGTCGAACACGAACGGCTCATGATCGTGCCGCAGGCCCGCTACTGCGCCCGCTGCCAGCAGGTCAAGCAGGCACAGCCATGACCGGCGCCCACGACCTGCCCGGCGACGGCGGCCGTCACCGGCTGTGGCGCGGGTGCCGGCACTGCTGCGGCATCGCCCTCGACATGGGCAGCGCGCGCACCCGCGTCTGGCTCGCGGGCAAGGGCACGGTCGTCGACGTGCCCACCGTCACCTTCCCCGGCACCGGCGCGCTCCACCCCGTCCAGCGCGGCACCATCGTCGACACCCCGGGGTGTGCCCGGATGCTGCAGCGCCTCCTCGGCAACCGGCTGCCCCGGTTCACCCGTCCCATGGTCATCGTCACCACGCCCGTCCTGGGCGGTGTCGCCTACCGCACCCGGGCCCGCGCCGCGGTCGAGGTGCTGCGGCCCCGCAGCGTCCTGACCGTCCCAGGCGCCCGGAGCATCGCCCTGGCCGCCGATGCCGACATGTCCCGGCCGCTGCTGGTGGTGGACATCGGCGCCCACCTCACCGAGGTGGTGCTGCTGTGCGACGGTGCCGTCACCGACGCGCACCGGACGGCACTGGGTACCGGCGACCTCGGTGAGACGGCCACGCCCGGGCAGATCGTCGAAGCGGTGGTCGCCATGCTGACCGCGATCCGCCGCCACGACCGCACCTCGCTCACCGCGGGAGCGCTGCGGCGGGGCATCCTCCTGGCCGGCGGCGGAGCCCTGCGCCCGGAGATCACCTACCCCCTCACCGACCGCCTGAAGGCACCGCTGCACATCGTCCCTGCCCCGCACACCGCGGCCGTCCGGGGCGCCGCCAGGTTCCTGCAAGCCGCCCACACCCACCCCTCGGCCGTCACCCGTCCGCAGTAGGCCAGGTGTCGGCGTCAGCGGGGGACGCCCAGGTCGTCGAGGCGCTGGTGCATGACCTCCGCCGGCAGGCCGGGGTTGCTGAATGCCCGGGAGGAGAGCGCCGGGTTCTCACAGCTCTCCAGGATGAGGCCGACGGGCAGGGCGGGGTGCGCGGCGGCCATGCCACGCACTCGTTCGTCGGGATCCGCGAGCAGGCGGACCACCACGTCGGCAGGGGTGTGCGGGTCCAGTCCCACCAGCCGCCTCTTCTCCGGGTCCGGGTCGTCGGCGAAACGCCGGCCGGCGCCCGTGCGCGGGAAGTCGGCGTGGCCGAGCAGAGCGCCCTTGGAGATGACCTGGCAGTCCAGCTAGGTCTGCAGCACGACTTCGCCGTCCACGCCCGACTGGTTCTCGCACAGGAGGAGCCGCACGGCGTAGTCGTCGTCCCGGGAAAGCAGTGCGACGGCGTCGGCGGGCAGGTGCGGACTGCAGGCGGCACTGCGGCGCAGCAGGATGTTGGCCGACCGGGCGCATCGGCGCAACGCGTCGGGGTCGGCGCACAGGCGCACCCATTCGACGGGATGCAGCCGGTCGGACGGGCTGATGGTGATGTCGACGGCGCCCCGTTCGGCCTCGGTCAGCTCGGGCCGCACCGACACGGCCAGCCGGACACTGTGCGCGTCGTCGTCGGCCAGCCGGCGGACGAGGTCGGCCGGCAGGTGGGGGTTGGCCGCCAGTTCGCGCCGCTCCGACTCTGCGCTGCTCGCCGCGAGCTGTTCGGCGGTCGCCCTGCTCATGGCACCGCGGCGGATCACCTCCTGCCGTTGGAGGGGGCCGAGGTCCGAGTCGAGCAGGAGGTCGGTGCAGCGTGCGTCTTCGCGGCAGGAGATCGGCGGCCGAGGACCCCGCGAAAGGCAGAGCGGCCGCACTGGGCGCTCAGACCCGGTTGTGCGCGCACATGCTGGCCGCCGCGGCCGGCCTCTCGGTGATCGCCACCCGCTCACCCCTGGTGTACGACGGGATCAAGCTGATGGGGGCGGCCTACCTCGTGTATCTCGGTGTGCGGGCCGTGCGCGCCGCCCGCCGGGCCGCCCGCGAGCGGCGCGACGCGAACGGGGTCACATCCGCGGCGCCGGAGAGGGGGAGGCCCGCCCAGGGGCGTCTGCGGAGCGGTTTCACCCAAGGGCTGCTCACCAACGTGCTCAACCCCAAGGCCGCCCTGTTCTTCCTCAGCGTCCTTCCGCAGTTCGTCGACGGCGACGGGTCGATGGCGCAGCAGATCTTCTTCCTCGGCATGCTGGACGTCCTCATCGGCGTGGTCTGTTGGTTCGCTCTCGTCGTGGTCGCCGCGCGTCTGCGAACCCTGCTCGCCCGGCCGAAGATCCGCCACCGCTGGGAGCTGACCACCGGCTGGCTGTTCATCGCCATCGGCGTCTCGGTCGCGGCCGTCGCCTGAGGATTCAGTGGTGACGCGGCTGGGCAGGTCAGCAATGTCATGAGCACGACTGCCCTTCCCCCACAAGGAGGTCGATCATGCACGTCCGAATGCTGACCGGCGGCCTCGCCGCCGCCTGCCTGGTGTCCTTGTCCCTGACCGGCAATCAGATCGCGGCCGCGGCCGAAACCCCGGTGGCCGCGCGCGTCCTGACCTATGACGCCAGCGGCTCCGCGGAGTTCAAGAGCGCCGTCAACCGGGGCGCGTCGATCTGGAACGAGAGCGTCGACGCCGTCGAGCTACGTCCCGTCACGGCCGGGCAACGAGCGAACATCCGGGTCCTCGCGGACAACGGCTGGCCTCGCGCCCTGCCCGGCTCCCTGGGCAACGGCACCGTGTACATCGGGCGCCAGGCCGTCGACCAGGGGTACGACACGATCCGCATCTCCGCGCACGAACTCGGGCACATCCTGGGCCTGCCGGACCGCAAGCCCGGACCCTGCTCGAGCCTGATGTCCGGTTCCACCGCGGGCACTTCGTGCACGAACCCCTACCCGAACGCCGCGGAGAAGGCAGAGGTCGAGGGCAACTTCGGCGGCGCACTCGCCGGGCGGGCACCGGCAGCGCGTGCCGGGGTGATCGTGGACTGACGGGTGCGACACCCCGCGTGAGGAGGCCCTGCGCCTCGCAGGACCTCGCCGTTGACCGGTTGGCGGCAGCGACAGACGGCTCCCCCGCCACGCCCCGGTGTGGCGGGGGAGCCGGGCGAGTTCCGGAGTGCGGCTCCACCGCCGCCGGTCACCTCACCGGCTCAAGCTTCCCGTCATCGACATCAGCAGTCCGTGTGTCTCCTCGTCGGAGGCCGCCACGAGCCCGCGACCGGCTTCACCGACCGGGGCGCCGTCGACCCCGGTGACGACACAGCCGGCGGCCCGGCACAACGCGATACCGGCTGCGAAATGCACGCTCCCGGACAGGTCGCCGCCGTCGGTGACGTACGCGGCCCGCTTGCCCGCGGCGACCCAGGCCAGCGCCAGCGACGTGGAGACGACGCGCGGCCTGAAGCGCCGGACGAACTCGGGGTGGGCCAGCAGATCCACGGCCCGGAACGCGGGCGCACCCGGGAACGGCGGATCCAGGTTGACGTCCACCAGGCCGGTGGCGGGCGTAGGCACCAACAGCGTGTCGTCCGCCCCGGTACGCCGCACCCACGCGGTCCGGCCGTCCGTGCAGAAGACCTCGCCGCTGAACGGGTCCGCCACCGCCGCGGCCCCGCCCCGCAGCGCCACGTTGACGGCCACCAGCATGTGGCCGGCCGCGTAGTTCAGCGTGCCGCACAGGGGATCGACCAGCCACTGACGCGCGGCGTCGGCGGCACCCTGCTGCCCGCCCTCCTCCCCGAGCACCGCGTCATCGGGCCGTGCGGCGCGAATGACGTCGAGGATCGCCTTCTCGGCCGCCACGTCGGCAGCGGTGGCGAAGTCCCCGGCCCCCTTGTCGATGCGGTCGAGCCGACGGCCGTACAGGGTGCGGACCACGTCCGCGCCGGCCTGTGCCCCGGCTGTGGCGACGGCGGCATCGTCGGTGTCCGTCCAGGAGTCGATCATGCGCGGCACACTACCGAGGCACGGCTGCCGTCCCAACGGACTTTCCTGGGCGGGGTGCTGTGTCAGGACACCAGAAATGTCAGCTGCTCGGAGCGGTTGGCCACGGCCTCACAAGACCGGTGACTTCGCCGGTCCGCGCGCGGCGGCCGGCCCCTGACAGTGGCACGGCCGGCCCGACGGCGGTGCCCCACCGCGGGGACGCGGCGGACTCCGCAGGTCCCGCATGCCCGCGAACGGGCAGACCGCCACGACAGGAAGGACGACCCGTCGTGCGATTCCACCCCCACACCGACTCGCCCCCGCGCCCCAGTGGGGCCCTCGGACGCGGCGCCCAGCGCCGGGCCGGACGACTGGCCGGCGCCGCCGCCGCGCTCGCCGTCGTCGTCGGCCTGGGCCCCTTGAACAGCCCGGGCGCCCACGCTGCGGGCACAACCCCTACGAGCGCGGCCCGGCTCCCACCACCGCCGCCATCGAGGCGCCGCGCGGCCCGTACGCCGTGTCACAGACGTCCGTCTCCCCGCTGTCCGTCACCGGGTTCGGCGGCGGCACCATCCACTACCCGACCACCACCGGCGACGGCACCTTCGGCGCGGTGGCCATCGCGCCCGGCTGCACCGCCTACGAGTCGTCCATCGCCTGGCTCGGGCCACGCCTTGCCTCGCAGGGCTTCGTGGTGTTCCGCCCCGCCTGCGCGTTCGGCGTGGAAACAGCCTGCTCACACTTCCGGGAGGCATGCTGAGGTGGTGACCGGCGTATGTGCGTCGCGCCTGCCGCGACGACCACAGGTGAGGGGCATGAGGTGGTGGACGACCGTCGAGCGGAGGTGCCGCCCGGTGGGGAGGCCGGTGTGCTGGCGGACCGGCTGAAGGAGCGGATCTACGCGACGATCACGATGATCGCGGTGGTCGTCGGCCTGTCCCTCGGCGAGGTGGGCTCTGTCGGCGCCGTCGCCACCGTCCTGACGACCGCGCTGGGCCTGTGGCTCGCGGCGTTGGTCGCCGACCAGCAGGCGCACCGCACCGTCCACCGCCGCCTCGCCACGGGCCATGAGCTGCGCCGCATGCTGTACGTCAGCAGCCCGCTGCTGTCGTGCGCCGTCGGTCCGGCCGTACTGATCGCTCTGGCGGCGCTGGACGTCCTCAGCCTGGACGCCGCGTTGCTGGCAGCGGCAGGAGTGGGTGTCGTATCGCTCTTCCTGTGGGGCTGTCTCGGCGGGCTGCGCATGGGCGGCGGCCCGGTGGCGGCGGTGGTGGCAGGCCTGTTGGACGCGGCGATCGGCGTGGCGGTCGCCCTGGTCAAGGCTGTGGCCGGGCACTGAGGACCAGCAGCGAGTCCTCCACGGTCGCCGGCATGGCAAAGGGGAACCGGTCGAGCTCCAGACACAGGGAAACGTCATCGGGGTGCACTCCCAGCCGCACCCCCTTCGCCAACTCGGCAGCCGCGCGCGATTCGCTTGCGCGGCGGAGGTACTCCGTCCGCCCCGGTCCCCTCGGCCCACACGACTCAGCCGTGCTGGTCGCACGACTCAGCCGTGCTGGTCGACGAGCCGGCCGAACGACGTCATGCACGACGGGCAATGGCGATCCGTCTCCACCGGCTCGGTCTCCCTCGGTTCGAGTGGCACGCCGCAGAGGGCCACGGTGCCGTGTTTGGCCTTCACGTGCCAGACGAAGGCCGTGCCGGGCTCGTCGAGGCCGGTGCACATCTCGTACATGCTTCCCCCATGGGACGGACGACTCTCCGACCAGGACATCGCATCCGCGGCTGCGGCACAGTGCGGGGGCGGCTGTTCGGGTGAAGCGAGCGGCCGGCCAGGGGGCGGACGGTTCGGCCGGCGCTCGTCAGTCCCGGCGCACCACGCGGTGCCGGTGGTGGACGACGCCCGAACCGAACGTGCGGGACTCGACGAGTTCGAGATCGACCCTGCGTTCGTGCTGCGGGAAGAACGGGAGGCCCCCGCCGATCAGCACCGGGTAGACCACGGTGCGGTACTCGTCGATCAGATCCGACGCGGCCGCCTCGGCGGCGAGCGTCGCGCCGCCGATCGCGATGTCACCCTCCGCCGGCTCGGCCCGCAACCGTTCGATCTCCTCCGCCAGGCCCCCGGACAGCAGACGGGCGTTGCCCTGCACCGTCGACAGCGTCCTGGAGAACACCACCTTCGGCAGCGGCTTCCACAGCGCGGTCCACTCGAGCTGCGCGTCGTCCAGCGACTCGTCCTGGTCGGCGGTCTCCCAGTACAGCATCGTCTCGTACAGCCGCCGCCCCAGCAGGTGGACGCCGACCTCCCGGATCTCGTCGATCCAGAAGCGGAAGACCTCCCCGTCGGGCACGGACCAGTTGAAGCCGCCGTCCGGTCCGACGATGTAGCCGTCGAGGGACGTGCTCATCGAATAGGTCACGCTGCGCATCGGCAGTCCTCCTCGCTGACGGGATTCGACCGTACGGTGTCCCGCCGCGCTGCCGCAGTGCCGTACGCGCGACACGCGTTCCTCGCGACCACTGCGCAAGGCCTGGCAACCGGCGCCTCGTCAGAGCTCGCCGGCACACACCAGCGGGCAGCCCAGCAGGCCCACGCCGTACTCGATACTGCCCAGCACCTCAGCACCCGCGACGTGGCCCGCGGTGCGCACCACCGGCAGGTCACCCGGGCGGCGGTCGAAGACGATCTCGGCGGCCACCCGGGAGTCGGAACACCCGAACGGCACGGCGCAGGGCTGTTGGGCCGGTGCGAGCTCGGCGCGGCGGGCGGCGTCCTGCGCGGCGTGCTCGGGGGCACCTGCGACGAACCGCCGGTCACCGGCCGCGGCAGCAGATCGAGGGCACCGCGGGCGTCAGGGTGCGGGGCTCGGCCATGATCGGAGCCTGAGGGCCGTCGGTAACCTCGCACCGGCTGCCGCCGCCTGTGTCAACGACCGGACGCGGGCGGGGTGAACCCCGACTGCCCGGCCGGGGCATGTCCCGTCAGGACGAGCTCCTTCGCCCTGCGGTACTCGTCGTCCGTGATGGCCCCGCTGTCCCGGATCTCGGACAGCTTGGCGAGTTCGTCGACGCTGCTGGACCGGCCCTCGGTGCCCGCGGCCTGCCTGATGCGGGTGTCGAAGGCCTCCTGCTGCGCCCGGGCCTGGGCCATCTCGCGGCGGCCCATGTTCTTGCCGCGGGCGATCACGTAGACGAACACGCCCAGGAAGGGCAGCAGCACGGTGAGCACCAGCCAGCCGGTCTTCGCCCAGCCGCTCAGGTCGTCGTCACGGAAGATGTCGACCACCACGCGGAAGAGCAGGATGAACCACATGATCCACAGGAAGAACAGGAGCATGCTCCAGAAGACGCTCAACAGGGGGTAGTCGTAGGCCAGATATGTCTGCGCGCTCATTTCTCTCCTCCGTCTCGGCGCTCGCCGGGGCCACCGGCGGGTGCTGCCTTCAGCTTGGGTCCGGAGAGACACGATCGGCCTCACCCGGCGCGGGTGAGCGTGCGGCAGCCCGGTACCACGCGGTGGAGGCGACGTACTCGCCGAGGGCCAGGCCCGACACGGCCACGAGGAAGACCGCGATGAGCCAGGACAGGAAGGTGAACACGGGGCCGAGCGGGCCGAACTCGTCCAGGCTGCGCTCCATCGCGGCGGGCATCAGCACGCGTGCGGCCAGGCTCAGCAGGACCGTACCGGCGCCGGCCAGCACCGCCCCGGGCAGCAGGCTCCGCCAGCCGATCCGGCCGCCCAGCAGCAGATGCTGGGACCACCACCACAGCAGCGTCGCGGACAGCAGGGACAGCATCAGCCCGGTCACCGTGCCCGTGCCGAGTCCCTTGCGCAGCGGTGCCTGGAACAACAGGTAGGCGAGCCAGACCAGCAGCCACAGCAGCCAACGCCAGAAGGCCGCTCGTATCGGTGCGCGCGGCAGCCGCCAGCAGCGCTCGCACACCGCCTGCAGGGCCCGGCTGAACGCCGTGGCCGACACGAGGGTCACCACCGCGCCCACCACTCCGGCCGTGTTGCGTGTCGTGCCCGCCGCGGAGAACACCTGGCGCAGCTCCTCGAGGGTGTCACCGCGCATGCCCAGAACCGCCCGGACGGAGTCGGCCAGCAGGTCCTGCATCCAGTCCGGGGCGAACGCCGCGACGGTCATCAGCAGCGGGAGCGCGGTGAGGAACGCCTGCGCGGCCAGCCGCACCGAGCCCTCCACGATGTTGAGCGCCGCCAGGCGGGACAGCAGCCGGGCCGTGGCTCCGGACCGCAGGCCGGCCGCAAGCCGCGCTGCCGTGCGCCCGCGGTGCCTGCCGGAGGGGCCGGGTTTCAAGGTCATGACTCACGGAACCGCCCGCTGCCCGGCCTGTTCCGCCGTCGATCCGGCCGGGCCGGCGGCCGCCAGGATCGCCAGGACGGCCAGGACGGCCAGAGCGACACCGACGACGAGCGCCACCGCTCCGACGGTGGGGTGGTTCCAGAGCACCAGCGTCAGAGCCGCCGCCCCGATGACCACACCGGTGATCCACTGTCGGTGGCCGGCCAGCAGGCGTCCCACCGCACCGGTGTGCATGCCCGCGTTCTCCAGCCCCCTGCCGGTGGCCTGCGTACCCCGGCCGGCCGCCGTCCGGACGCCACGGGCCAGGCGCCCGGGACCGTACAGGTACGCGACCAGTGCGATGATCACCGACACGACCAGCAGGGTGAGCGTGCTGTCGCGCAGGAATCGGACGAACGTGTCGTAGATGGTCGCGGCCGCGTCGGCGGGCAGCACCGCCGGCGGGACCGAGTCCAGATAGACGCGCCGGATCAGGGCCAGCACGACGAGCAGGCCCACCATCATCACGCCGACGCCCGTGGCGGTGATCATCAGCATGACCCGGTGTGCGGGAGCGGTCCAGACGGCGAGTGCGGCCAGCACGACGGTGAGGACCGGCAGCCAGGTGCCCAGGACATCCAGCAGTCGCATCGCGTCCTGTGCCTTGCCCAGTTGCTCGGTCTCGAACAGGGTGATCGTCCGGTCCGTGTCCGGGATGGCGGAGGCCTTGTCGAAGCCCGCGTCGACGAGCCGCTCCCGTACCTGGTCGACGACCTGTCCCACGTTCAGCTGGACGGTGCCGTTCACCGCGCCCACCGCGCCCTCGCGGTCACCCGTGAGCATGTTCACCACCGCGGCGTGCGAGCGCCGGTTGGCGCCCTCCCACACCTGCTGGAAGGCGTCGCTGGTGATCACGCGGGTGACGGTGCGGTCCACGACGGTCCTGACCGCGTTGCGCAGCGGACCCTCGAGTGAGGCGGCCCCGTCGACGACGCGGGGCGGCGCACCCGCGTCCTGAAGGGTCCGCACGAGCGCGTCGGTCACCGCCTGGACGTCGACGTTGTCCACCACCCGGTCCGTGAGCCGGTTGATCACGACGTCCTGCACGGGTGGTGCGGAGGCCAGCGGCGCGACGGTCGCCACGTACCGGTCGGTGTCGGAGACCGTGTCGTGGACCCATGCCGCGACGACGGCCAGCGGCGCGAGAAGCAGGGCCAGCAGGAGCAGGACCCAGGATCCGGCGCGCCGCGCCCGCCGGTGACGAACCGCCGCGTGCCGGCGCAGCCGCTCGTACTCCGCTCGTTCCTCGGCGGTCATGACGTGCTTCGCGTTCGGGGATCCGCCGGAGTGCGGCGGGTCCGGGGCTGCGGCGGAGTTCATGGGTGTGCCTTTCCGCGTGGTTCCACGTGTGCCCCGCCCCGGGCGCTGTGCTCGTCGTCGCTCGGGCGACCGAGGTGGGGTGTCGCGCGGGCGGCGGCACCCGCGTCGCGTCGGCGGCGGGTCTCAGGCGGCCTCGGACGGGGCGTGCGGCCCCGCCGTGTGCGTCCTGCGGAGCGCGGCCCGCCACGCCAGAGCGACCGCCGTCTCGGCCAGGCCGAGCAGCACGAGCCACAGGCCGAGCAGCCGGGTCAGGGCGCGGGCCGACTCCGTGGGCAGGGCGAGCACCACGATGCCCGCGACGATGCCCAGCATCGCGGCAGCGAGGACGACGCCGCGGTGCGGCAGGTCCTCGGCGACGACGGCCGTGTAGAGGGTGAGGATCCCGGACACCAGCCAGACGACCCCGGTGACCAGCGACAGCACGGTGATCGTCTGCAGCGGGTCGCGCAGGCACAACACCCCGGCCAGGACGTACACCACGGCCAGCAGCAGCCCCGGCAGCCGTTCGCCGTGCTCCTCCCGGCCGAAGACGGACACCAACCGGAACGCCCCGCTCACCAGCAGGTACAGCCCGATGAGGACGGCCAGGACGTGCAGGGTCGCCTCCGGCCAGACCAGGATCAGCACGCCCGGCACCAGGGTCGCGACGGCCGAGCCCAGGAGCCAGGTCCAGGAACGGCCCAGTCGTTCCAGCCCGTACGCGGTGCCGGACGCAAGGGTGGGGACCGCCCCGTCGGGCCGGTGTTCCTGCCCGGGGAACGGTGTCGGACCACGCGACATGCTCATGGCTCCTCCTCGCGTGATCGATCAGTCGGCTCGGGACCGCTGCGGTGCGGTGCGGTGCCCGAGAGGTGTGGCAGGGCCATTGCGCAGCTCTGCCGGCTCCAGAATCCCGCCTGTCACCCTGTGCCGGGGTCACCCGTCACGGGTGATCTGCCGGTGCCGCGGTGGTGCGGGAACGCCCGTGCGGCAACCCGCCGAGTGTCGTGACGGCAGGTCAGCAAACGTGTACGGCAGTCGAGTTGGCGCCGCTCGGGTACACCGGTGGACCTGGGGGCGTGCGGGCCGGTCGTGTCATTCCGGCACCGGCCGCATCTCGACGACACGCAGTCCCAGTGACTGGCAGCGCGCCAGCAGCCCGTACAGGTGCGCTTCGTCCACGACGGGGCCGAACAGGACGGTCTGGCCGGCCATCACCACATGGCCCAGTTCCGGAAAGGCCTTCGCCAGCGTTTCCGACAGGTGCCCCTCGACGCGGATCTCATAGCGCACGAGCTTGTCCTCCCACGGATGCCCGGGACAGGCGGACGGCGCCCTTTCCGCCATCGTGCGCCTCCGGCCGGGCCCGGACCTCACCCGGAGCAGGTGACCCGCCGGGTGACGGACGCCGGGATCAGTGCTTCAGCACGATCTTGAAAGCGATGATGAGCAGGCCGAGGAACAGGTTGACCGACGCGGTGACGGCCATCAGCCGCGGCGAGGCACCGGCACGGCGGGCCGCCGCCACCGACCAGCCGATCTGGCCGACCACGGCGACGCACAGAGCCAGCCAGAGAGCACCTCGGACGTCCAGCCGCAGCAGCGGGCTGACCGCCACCGCCACGGCCGGCGGGACCGCGGCTTTGACGATGGGCCACTCGTCACGGCACACGTGCAGGACGAGACGCCGGTCCGGAGCCTGCTGCGCCAGACGTGCCCCGAACAACTGGGCGTGCACGTGCGCGATCCAGAACACCACTCCGGTGAGGAGCAGCAGCAACACCAGCTCGGTCCGGGGGAACTGGCCCAGGGAGCCGGCGCCGATCACCACGGAGGACGCCAGCATGGAACCGTAGACGCCGCCGGTGTAGTCCGCGCTGGCCCGGCGCTCTGCACGGCGCCTGCTACGGCCGGCCGGAGCGGTGGTTGGCCTGGACATGAATGACTCCCCACGGATTCAGTGTGCCGATCCCGTCGCCCCGGCCGTGGCGTCGGCGTCCGGCTCGCGCGGACGGCTGCCGCGGGCGGCCGGCAGGTGACGTGTGACGAGGAAACTGGCCAGGGCGACGCCGCCGGTGGCCAGGATCGCCGCCTTCAGACCCTGCAACTGCGCGTCGGCGTAGGACTCGGTGACGGCGTCGACCTCGGAGGGCGGCAGTCCGGCACGCTCGGCCGCCGAACGCACCTGTTCGGTGGGGACGAAGGTGATCCCGGCCTCGAGGGCGACGCCGACCTGTGCACGGGTCTCCTCGGACAGCTGTGCGTTGTCTTCCACCCGCGTGGTGAAGGCGTGGGCCAGCGCGCCGATGAGAAGGGATCCGATGAGCGCGGTGCCGAGCGCGGAGCCCAGATTCTGCGCCGTGAACTGCAGCCCTCCCGCCTCGCTGCGTTCCTCCTCGCCCACCCCGGACTGCACGACGTTGCCCAGCTGTGAGGCGAGCAGCCCGACCCCCACGCCCAGCAGGGCCATGGCGCCGGCGAACTGCCCGTCGTCGATGGCCGGGTCGATCGTGGCGAGCAGCCACACGATGGCCGCCACCAGGGTCGTCAGGGCCAGCCGGACCACCCGGCGCGGTCCCACCACGCGCCCCAGCGAGGACGCGCACAGGGAGGTCACCAGCATGGTGGCGGACACCGGGAGCAGACGCAGACCTGTCTCGAAGGCGTCGAACCCCTGGACCACCTGCAAGTACAGCGGAATCGTGAAGAACAGCCCCAGCAGGATGAGGTTCTGGCTCAGCAATGTCAGCAGGCCCGACCGCAGAACGGGTCTGCCCAGCAGGGACAGGTGCACGAGCGGATCGGCGCCCGCGTGCTCCCGCCGCCGCTCCCACCAGCGGAAGACGGCCAGGACGGCGGCCCCGGCGCCGACGACGAACAGAGTCGGGGCGAAGCCGAGCACGGTGAAGGGCGGGTTGCGGGGTTGTACCCATCCCCAGGTACTGCTCTGCAGGACGCCGAGGACGCCCAGTCCGAGTCCGGCCGCGGAGAGAACCGCGCCGACCACGTCCAGACCGGGGCGTGGCCCGCTCGCGGGGGGCGTCGCGATCACCCGGCGGCACAGCAGCACCGCCACGACGACCACGACCTCGCCGGCGAAGACCAGCCGCCAGGTCAGATACGTCGTCACCCAGCCGCCCAGCAGCGGGCCGACCGCGATGCCCGCACCCGCGAGCCCGCCGATGACCGCGTAGGCGATGGCCCGGTCGCGTCCGCGGTAGGACTCCGCGACGAGGGCCGCCATGGCCGGCAGCACCATGGCGGCGCCGAGCCCTTCGATGACCGACCAGCCCAGCGTGAGGACCCACAGAGTGGGGGCCAGAGCCGTCAGGCCGGATCCGACGCCGTAGACGACCATGCCAAGCACGAACATGCGGCGACGCCCCACGATGTCCCCGAGCCTGCCGCCGATGAGCATGAAGGCGGCCATGACCAGCGCGTACAGAGTGATGACGGCCTGGATGGCCGTGACCTCGGTGTCGAAGTCCTCGACCAGCTGGCTGATGGACACGTTCATCACGGAGGTGTCCAGCACCATCAGGAACTGGGCCGCACCCAGGACGATCAGAGCCCGCCAGCGCTTCACGGTGTCCACCTCGCCGCGTCGTACCGGTACGCCGGCGCAGTGCCCGGCATGCGCCGGCGTACGCGTCGCCGACTGCCCTCATCGCACCCGATCCGCGCCCCGCGCGCCTCACCCACGAAGGGGGAAATACGGTCGGTCCGTGCGGGGCAGGGGATCCGGCGCGAACTCAGAGCATCCGGAGGTCGCGTGCGCGGCGTACGGCCTCGCCCCGCCGGTTCACCGCCAGTTTCCGGTAGACGCTCTTCAGGTGGGTCTTCACCGTGTTCACCGACAGGCAGAGGTCGGCGGCGATCTCCTCGGTCGACATCATCCGGGCCACCCGGTCCAGGACGTCGTGCTCGCGTGCGCTCAGCTCCACAGCCACGAGCGGTGCGGGCGGCGACTCCGGGCGGGTGCGCTCGCCCCGCTCCGGCGCGGCGGGTGTCAGCCAGCCTGCCGCCAGATCGTGCAGCGGAGCCGTGGCGATGAGAGGCCGGATCCACGCTCCGGCGTCCAGGAACGGACGTCGCAGCCGCTCACGGCGGGCGTCGAGCAGGGCCTGTGCCACGAGCTTGCGGGCCGTGGCTCCGTCGCCGGCCGCAGCGGCGGCACGGGCTCTCACCAGCGCTGCCCGCACCGTCACCGCCGGGCCGGTGCGTCCCTCGGCGTGGACGCTGTCGAGCAGGTCGAAGGCAGCCGCGGGACGCCGGGCTGCGAGCTGGATCGCCGCGGCCTCCACGGCGCACACGGGCTGGTCACCGGAGACGCTCCGCAGCACCTCGGCGGCTTCGTCCGGCCGTCCCTCGGCCAGATGGGCGGCCGAGGTGACGAGCGCTTCGTGGCTCCTCGCCCACGGGGAGGCCACGGCGGCGGGGACGGCCGGGTCCGCCGCCTCGACAGCGGCCCGCACCTTCCCGCGGGCCATCAACAGGCGCGCTGCCGCGAGGGCGCGCCCCGCCGCCAGCACCGGATCAGGCGTTCCGGAGGGGATCTCGGCCGCCTCGTCGATGAGGGCCTGTGCCCGGCCCAGTTCATCGCGGTCCACGGCGACGGCGGCCAGGACCAGCCTTCCGATTCCGGATCCGGACGGCCGGGGCGCGCCGGGCCGGTCCGCCTCGGACACCGCGGCCAGTGCCTTGCGCTCGGCCCGGCCGGGCCAGCCGTTCATGTAGTCGAGCAGGGCCAGGTGCCCCATCGCCTCCTCCCGGGGCAGAGCGGTGGCGGTTCCGCCGGGAGCGCCGGCCACGCCGGTCAGGACGGCACGCGCGTCCTCGTAGCGCCCGGCCCACAGGAGCGTGGAGCCGACGTGGGTCATCAGCAGGGCGGTCAGTTCGGGATGCTTGTCCAGCAGGTGACCAGGAACCTCCTGCCTCAGCTCCGCGGCCGCTTCGGCGGCCTTCTCGACCTCCGGGGGAGACCCGTTCAGGCGTGCGGCCAGGGCCTCCAGCAGCGCACAGCTCAGCCGGGCGGCCGCCGGGTCGTGAGCGTCGTTCTCCTCGTGGGCGAGCTGCTCCTCGGCGCGGCGCAGACCGGCCAGGCCGTGGTCCAGGTCGTGCCGGGACAGGTCGCGGGCGGCGCGCACGAGACAGGTGGCCGGGCTCCTCGCCTCGGGCCCCATGCGGGAGAACAACCGCACCAGGTTCTCCGAGCTCGGACCGGTGAAGAGCAGCCCGATCGCGAGATCGTCCACGAGGGCACCCGCGGTGAGGTCCCAGTCGCCCGCGGCGGCGCTGTGGGCCAGTGTCTCCGGCAGGAAGCCGTGACGGTGCAGCCACCGTGCGGCCCGTCGGTGCAGTTCCGGCTCCAGCCCGGGCAGGCGAACGCGCAGATGCGCGCGCAGTATCTCCCCGAACAGCGGGTGGAGCTGGTACCACGAGTGCCCGAGACGCTCGACGAACGCGTTCTCCCGGTGCAGCCCGGCGAGGATGGGCTCGGCGTCGGTGCGGTCGGTCAGCGCGTTGGCCAGGTCGGGACAGAAGCGCTCCAGGACGCTGACGCGCAGCAGGAGGTCCTGTGTCTCCTGCGTCTGCCTCTTGAGGACCTCGGCCAGCAGGAAGTCGGCGACGGTGCTGCGGTCCGCCTCGAACTCCTTCAGATAGAGCTCGGGGTCGGAACTCTCCCGGGCGGCCAGGGCGGACAGGCTCAGGCCGGCGGCCCAGCCGCGCGTGCGGTCGACCAGGTTCCGCGCGGCCTGGACCGGGAGGCTCAGACCGTGGAGTTCCAGCAGTGCGGCGGCCTCTTCCGGTGTGAAGGCCAGTTCGGCGGAGCGGATCTCCGTCAGATCACCGGCCGCCCGGTAGCGGTGCAACGGGAGCAGGGGTTCGGTGCGGGTGACGAGCACGAGGTGCAGTCCCGGGCCGGCGTGGTGCAGGACGAACTCCAGCTGCTCGGCGACCGTCGCGTCGGTCACGCGGTCGTACTCGTCGAGCACGAGGACGACCGGCTGCTCGCGGCCGTTCAGATCGCCGGCCAGGGCCGAAAGAAACCTGTGGTCCACACCGGCGGCGTCCACGGGTGCCCCGACCGCTTCGGACGCCGGTTCGCCACAGGCCCGCAGGGCCTGCAGCACGTAGGCCCAGAACACCCCGGGACGGCAATCGCCCACATCGCAGGTGAGCCAGGCGACCGGACGGCCCAGCCCCGAGGCCCAGTCCGCGGCCAGCAATGTCTTGCCCGCTCCGGCGGGGCCGTTGAGCAGCGTCAGCGGTGTCCTCGGGGCCTGGTCGAGGTGGTCGACGAGCCGCTGACGACGCAGGAACGTGTGGGGCCTCGCGGGCAGGGCGAACCGGGTGCGCAGAAACGGATCCCCCAGGGGATCGGTATGTGACAGTGCCGGAACGAGGTGAACCGCCGATCCTTGGACGTTCTCATGGATTTCCGCCAAGGCGCTCATCACCCCTGTCAGTCAGGGCCACGTCATGGGCAGCGCTTCACCCTCAGCATCCCAGCGTTCCCTCCAAGCCGCACGGCAGACCGCGCCGACGCCCCGCTGACCTGCGCTTTCGGCGGCAGATCAGCGGGGTCTCACTCGTCAGCGGGGCGGCCGCGGAGCGGCCGTTGGGCGGTACCTGTCGTCGCGCTCGCGCCAGGAAGCCTCCTCCGACGGCTCGAGGAGGTTGTCGCGCGGCACGACGCACAGGGCCCAGATGATGAAGCCCGAGAGAGCGATCATCACGACGGACCACACCGGGTACTGCGGCAGGGAGAGGAAGTTGGCGATGATGACGAGTCCGGCGATGGCCACGCCCAGCACGCGGGCCCACATCGCCGTCTTGAGCAGCCCCAGGCTGACGATCACGGCGAGTACGCCCAGGGCGAGGTGGACCCAGCCCCAGCCGGTCAGGTCGAACTCGAACACGTAGTTGCGGGTCGTCACGAAGATGTCGTCCTCGGCGATGGCCATGATGCCCCGGAAGATGTCGAGCAGGCCGACCAGGAAGAGCATCACAGCCGCGAAGGCGGTCAGGCCGGTGGCCCATTCGTCCCTCGCCCTGTGTGACGGTTGAGTGTCTGTCGCGGTCATCGTGGCCTCGTTTGCGATGCTCAGGGGGCGGAACGAGCGAGGCGATGCCAGAAGTCCAGGCCCCGGCTCCGAACCGTTCGATGTCCTCATCAGCGTGCCCACGGCAAGCACCGGGCCGCCTCACCCGAGGCGGGTGAGTGTGCGGCGGCCCGCTCGTCTCCACCCCGGAGCCGCACCGGCCGAGGCAGTGACGCCCGTCGAACCCGGCGACGAGACCATGCCGTGGTGGTCCGGCGGCGACAGCGATCATCCCGAGCGGGAGCGGTGCGGGGACGTGTTCGTGCGGCACGCGGATGTGGTGGCGACGCTGCCGGAGGAGCCCCGCTCCGAGCGGACAGCCGGGCGGCGCTTCGCCGGGCCTGCCGGCTTCCCTGAACGTCGGTGCCACCGGGCGGGACCCGGGACGGCAGCGGTGCCGGGGCGCGGATCGGCTGAGGTGCTCTCCCGCACCGATCCGCGCCCCGGCGGCTGAGCCGAGCCCCCGCTGTCTACGCTTGCCGCCACCACGCGGACGCCGCGTCGCGCAGGGTGTTGGTGCCGCAGTGCACCTCGCCCATTCCGAGGTGGTACGTGTACCAGTCGTCGATGTACGACACCTTCAGGCCGACCCGCTGGTAGGCGGCGGTGACGGCCTGCGTGAAGATGTCCTTGCCTGCGACGACCGGGCCCCACTGGCGCGGGGCGAGGTAGCGGTCGCGGGTCAGCAGCACGCCGTTGACCGCACCGGGAACGTACGCGCTGGTCGTCACCGTCGCCGCGGCCCCGGCACGTCCGGCGGCCCGATTCCCGGCGAGCCACTTCTGCTGGCCGTGAGCCCCGAGACCGTTCACGAGGTCGGAACCGGCGCCCAAGCGCGACAGGCGCGGCACGGGGATCTCCCGGCCCTCGGCGGTCAGCGCCTCCGAGTCGCGGGTGTACAGCGCGGGCACCCGCACGATCTCCGCGTCGGTGACGCCCGTCTCGCGCTTGAGGATCTCCAGGTTGGCCGCGATGCGCCGCGCCGCCATCTCGTTGTCGGCCACCAGGTGACGGGAGGCGAGCGCCTTGTCGATGGTCTCCCTGGGCGCCGGGGTGTCACTGCGGCCCGGGACGGAGAACATCTTCGTGCTGCCGTGGCCGTCCCGCTGGGCGTCGCGCAGCAGTCTCAGTCCCGCCCGCGGGTCGGCGACGCCGATCCGCCAGCCACGCGGCGTGTCGGCGGGCAGGAACTGCACGAACTCGTCGACGTGCCCCACCCCGAGCCATGAGGTGTCCAGCAGCAGCGGGTCCTGCAACCCCTGCGACGTGAGCAGCGTCCGCATCACCTTCGACGGACGCGCCCCGCTGTCCTTGCGCTCGCCCATGATGATCCGCCCGGCCGGGAAGGAGCGTCCGCCGTGCGTGTAGGGCGGGATGGTCTCCAGGTTCCCCATGGAGTTGAGCGACCAGTCGTCCGGCTCCGCCCGGTCGGTCACCTGCACGACTCCGATGTCCCGGCCGCGTATCCGCTCGAACAGCTCCCGGCCCGCGTCCCGGTCCGGCTGGGCGGAACGCAGCATCACACGCATCACCTGCCGCCGGCCGTCCGGCCCGGTCATGCTGACGTAGGCCGGTTCGACGAAGTCCTGCGCCCAGCGGTCGGCGTACTTCTCGAAGGTCACCAGCGGCGTGGTGATGCCGGCCTTCCGGACCTCCTTCCCGAGGGCGGCGACGAACGTCCGCTGCAGGCGGCTGTCCGGGCCGTGACCCCGCACCTTGGACACCATCACCTGCTGGGTGTCCTGAAGGTGATGCTGCGTCAGCAGGGGCGCCACACGCAGCGTCACCGCGTCGGATGTGGACTTCTGCCCGGTCGTCACGGTCAGCCGGACCACCGCACGGCCGTCCCACTTCGCACGGTCGCGGACGACATCGGTCGCCTCGACGCCGAACTCCACGCCGGAACGCAGCTCGGCGGCCGTCAGCCGGGTCCTGGACGTCACCAGGATCCACTTCCCGTTCCGCTTGAGGAAGAGGTGCACGTGCTCACCCCCGGCCGCCACCTTCAGGCTGCCCGTCGCGCCGGAGGGAAGGTCCGGCAGCGGCACGGAACGGATCCGGGCGAGGTCGGCGGCGTCCGCGGAGCCGTTGACCTTCGTGTCCGAACCGTCGTTGCACGCGGCCAGCTTGGCGTCGGACAGGGGTGCGCCGCCGGGCCCGGTCACCGGGCACCGCTTGGCGTCGTCATCGATGTTCGGCAGGTACAGAGCCCCGCGCTCGACGGACCAGCCGTCCTCACCCCTGGTATCGCTGCCGGTGGTGACGTCGACCCGCCCGTCGCGGTTCACATCCGCCCGCAGATCGGCGCGCCCGCCCGACTCGGCGGCGAAGGCCGGCCCCGCCAGCACGGATCCGGCGGCAGCCATGGCCAGGACCACCGACCCGGCCGGGTGCAGGAGCGGACGCAAACGTCTAGGTGAACGCACAGCAGTTTCCTCTCGGTTGCGGGTTTCGCCCTGCAAGAGGAAGGAGGACGGCTGTGCGTTCACTGTGCCGCGAGGGTTGTTGCTCGAGAAGCCGCCGAAGCCGCTGACGAGCCCGACAGGAAAGGCGGTTCAGGCGATGGACGCCGAAATGAGCGCGGAGACGGCGAGGTTGCAGGACGCCGTCACCCAGACCGCGGGATGCGGCTCCGCCTCCACCAGCGTGGCACCCAGGCGCCCCGGCGTGACCAGGTCCACCACCAGGAAGGCCACCGCCATCATGACCAGACCCAGCACCCCGAACGCGGCGGTCGAGACGAGCCCCTTGCCGAAGTCCTCGTAGGTCGTCCAGATGGACGTGAACACGATGCCGCCGATGCCGAGCAGTGCGGAGCTGAGGACCGTCGCGGCGTTGCGATTGCGCTCCTCCCAGATCTGCCGGCCGAGCTTCCCGGGTGTCAGCACGTCGACCAGGACGATGCCGAGGAGCAACAGAACCAGTCCCAGACCGCCGTATGCAGTGGCCCGGCCGAGTCCGTTGACGATGTCGCTCATGGGGATGCCAACTCCGAAACTTAGGGATCATGAGTGATCGCGGTCAAAGGGAGGCAAAATCTAGCGCACACATGCCGGCCGGCGAACGGCGCCCGCCCCCTGGGAGATCACCGATGAGGGGGACGAAGTACCCTCCACCTCAATGGGAAGGAACCGACAGCACATGCACGTCACGACGGTCCACGACCCGGGGGAGACGTTCCGATGAGCGGAGCCGGGGAAGCGGAGCCCGTCCTCTTTCACATCAGCGGGCGCGCCGCCCGCATCACGCTCAACCGGCCGCGGGCACTCAACGCGCTCACCCACACCATGGTCCGCCGCATCGACGAGGCGCTTCGCGCATGGGAGCGGGACCCCGCCGTCGAGACCGTCGTGATCACCGGCGCGGGGGAGCGCGGCCTGTGCGCCGGCGGTGACATCCGTGCCATCCATGACGACGCCCGCGACGGCGACGGCACCGCCTCGGCCCTGTTCTGGCGCGACGAGTACCACCTCAACGCCCGCATCGCCCGCTACCCCAAGCCGTACGTCGCAGTGATGGACGGCATCGTGATGGGCGGCGGTGTCGGTGTGTCGGCGCACGGCGACGTCCGTGTCGTCACCGAGCGGTCCCGGGTCGCCATGCCGGAGACCGGCATCGGTTTCGTGCCGGACGTGGGCGGCACCCATCTGCTCGCCGTCGCCCCCGGTGAACTGGGCACCCATCTGGCCCTGACGGGGGCTCAGATCGGCGGCGCCGACGCGATGCTGTGCGGACTCGCCGATCACTTCGTGCCGACGGCCTCGCTGCCGGGCCTCCTCGACGCCCTGGCCGAACTTCCCGCTGAGCAGGCCCTGGCCGGCTGCGCCCAGACGCCCCCGGAAGGCGTCCTGGCCGCCCGGCGCGACTGGATCGACGCCTGCTACTCCGCCGACACCGTCGAGGAGATCGTCCGTCGGCTGCTCGCGCACGGTGACCCCGCAGCCGAGGAGGCCGCGGAGACCCTGCTCGGCAGGTCGCCGACCGCCCTCAAGGTCACCCTCGCCTCCCTGCGCCGAGCCCGGGAGCTCGGCCGGCTGGAGCCCGTCCTCGACCAGGAGTACCGCGTCTCCTGCGCCGGCCTGGACACCTCCGATCTGGTGGAGGGCATCCGTGCCCAGGTGGTCGACAAGGACCGCACGCCGCGCTGGTCACCGAAGACCCTGGCCGAGGTCACCGACGCCGATGTGGAGCGCTTCTTCACCCCGCTCGGCGCCCGCGAACTCGGCCTGTCGCCGGGCCCTTGCTGAGGGAACACCCGCATCGAACACCGTGACGGGGTGTCGGCAGCCGGTTCCCGACACCCCACCGGCGGCGCGGACACTCAGAGCATGAGCAACAGGCGCGTGTTGGGCACGAGTTTCCGGTTGACGCTGGTGCTCTGCACGAAGATCGTGAAGTGGTCGTTGTGGTCGGGCTTGACGCGCACCTCCGTGTTGGGAAGCCCCAGCAGGGCCCGGGCCTGGGGACCGGTGTACACACGGTCGGTCTTCTTCTCCAGCACCGCGATCTGCTTCTGCGCCTGGATCTTCTCCGACTTGCTCAACTGGTAGTACGCGGCACCGGTCTGGTAGGTGTGCCCGCATTCGATGACCCACTCCCTGATCGCCGCGTCGCGGGCCACCGGGATCAGCTGGTACTTCGACGGGTCGGCCGGAGTGAGTCCGGCCGCCTTGATGGTGTCCTCGTTGACCGCTTCGGCGCCCGTGGAGAACACCGCGCGCGACCCCCGGATGCCCTGGGTGCGGCCCATCATGAAGTTCTCGGTGGCCTGCCGGATGACCTGCCCGGCCTCCTCCAGGCCCTGCGTGCTGGTCGCGTCCCATATGGCGATGTTGTCCTTGGGGAAGCCGCACTGCATGGCTTCGCGCTTGCCCATCTGGTCGGGCACCAGAACCGCCAGCGTCCAGTTGTCCTGCTGTGTCCGGATCATCTCCGCGACCGCCTGCACCAGTTGACGTGGATCCGTGGCGGGGGTGTCCGGGCAGCGGTGGCTCGCGTTCTCCTGTCCGTCCGTCAGAACGAACGTCAGGAAGCTGTGGTCGCCGTACAGTTGGGCCGTCTGCGCCAGCTCGCTCTGTGACTTCAGTGCGGCTGCCAGGAGGGCCGTCATTCCACCGGTTCGGTACAGCTGCTTCAGCGACGGCATGCGCAGCACGTCCTTGTCGTAGATGACGCACTCCACCTTGTCGGCGAAGACGTACACCGTGACGCGCGTTTCCTGGTCGAGCTCCCTCGAACGGCGTGCGAGGTACGCGATCTGCTGGTCGGCGACATCGACGACCTTGCGGCTCAGGTGCGACATCGATGAACTGGCATCCAGGACCAGAGCAACGTGGTTGATGTAGTTCTGGGTTGCGGACATCACAGCTCCCCCTCGTTCCGGCTTGATGTTCCTACCTTCTCACCCACCACTGACAATCGATCTTGAGCGAATCTGCGACCGGCACCCGGTGGTCAGCCGGTGCGGTCGGACCAGCCCGGCGGGAGGTCGCCCGGGGCCGTCGCGATGACGGTGTCGTCGTCGGGTCCGACGAACTCGAAGAGCGTGACCTCGGCGAACTCCGGGACCACGTGGACCGGGTAGGTCGGGCCCTCGTCGCGGAAGCGGCGCATCTCGTCGAGGTGGTCGTTCTGGTAGAGGACGGTGCGCTCGCCGTGTTCCTCGACCCAGCGCGGGAAGAAGATCACGCCGTGCAGGCGGCGCTGGCCGGGCATGACGTTCACGCACACCGAGGTGCCGGTGGGCTCGTGCCAGGACACCTTGTAGTGGTCGTCGTCCAGCCGGACCAGGTCGACCCGCTGGTCCTTGACCCAGCGGCCGCCCACCATGCCGGAGTGGATCCGGTAGTCGATGGTGGTCGCGTTCTTCACGTACATCTCGTACTGCCAGCCGTTGGCATAGGTGTAGATGAAGCGGTGGCCGACGATCCCGGAGAGGTCCTGCTCAGGTACGGGGTTCCGCGCGGTGGTCCGGTGTGCTTCGTGGCCGGCCATGAGGGCGATCTCCTTGTCGTTCGCTGTGCCGTCGTGTCGCCGCTCTATTTTGTCACAAAACTATTTTGTGGCGAAACCATGTCGGGGGCATCATGAGCACATGGACATCGCGACTGATCTCGGCCGCCTCATCGGACCGCTGCGGCGTGCCGTGCTGCTGCGCACCCGCCGCGCGGAAGACCTGCCGGATCTTCCCGAGGCCCAGATCGAACTCCTGAGGGTTCTGTCCGAGGCCGGCCCCCTCGCGCCAGGTGAGGTCGCGACCCGTCTGCGTGTGGCCTCCTCGACGGTCAGCAACCTGGTCCGCGTCATGACGGCGTCGGGGCTCGTCGAGCGCAGGCCGTCGTCCACCGATCTGCGCACGGTGACCCTCGTGGCCTCCCCTCATGCCCTGGACCTGCTCGGCCGGTACGACCGAGTGAGCACGCAGGAGCTGAGGCGCGCCCTCGCCGCCCTCTCGCCCGGCCGGCGGGGGGCCATCGAGGAGGCGCTGCCGGCGCTCAGGGAGCTGATCGGCGCCCTGGAAGAGCGATGTGACTGACTCCGGGGTCACGCGCGACGAAGTGAGGCATGAGATCCGGATGTCGGGGTAAGCGCTTGCAGCTGGACGGGAAGGGCTGCGACACCTGGGGAGGTCGACGCGGCCCTTCCCCCCCTTTTCCCGCGCGACCCGCGTCAGTCCGTCGTGTCGGCCTTCCGCACGACCCGCGGTCCCGGGGCCGCCTCTGATCACGCCTGCAGGAGCCTGCGCTTCTGCTCCTCGAACTCGGCCTCGGTGAGAATTCCTTGGGCCCTGAGCTCACCGAGCTGCTTCAGCTGTTCGATCTTGTCCGTCATGTCCGGGGCCGACGGCTCGGCGGCGGCCCGGGGCTCAGGTGCGTACTCGCCGTAACCCTGCTGTGCTGCCCAGCGCCCCTGCTGTCGCCGTGTGACGCGGTTCGACACGGCGGTCGCGGTGCCCGCGACGACGGCGGTGCGCGCGACTCCGCGAATCAGACCTGGCATGGCTGCGTTCCCTTCTGGCCGTCAGCGTTGTCGAATGCCGTTCAGCGAGCGGCTTCGATCTCGTCGAGGGCGGCGAGGACGGCATTGACCGGGATCCGTCCCGAGGCGACCAGCCTGGCCCCGCCGCGACGCAGGGCGGCGGCGAACGGCGCGGCCCATACGTTCTCATAGACCAGGATGCCGGCGGAGCACCCGGGTTCCAGCGCGGTGGCCGCCTCCTCGATGTCGTCCTGGCCCAGCAGGCCCGACGAGGCGCCCTCGAAGACGGCCAGGTCGAGCGCGCCGTCACCGGTGAGGTCGGCGATCTCCATGCCGGTCACGGTTCCGTCCTCGTCCTTCCTGACGAACATCAGGTCCAGGATCCGGATCAGACCGCGGTCCACCAGATCGACGAGCAGGGGGAAGCCCTCGCCGGTCATGCGGTTCCCGGGGAACTCGACGACCAGGTAGTCGATGGGCCCCACTTCTTCGCGTTCCTCGCTCACGGCGTCACCTCTGGTCGTCACGGCTGTGCTCCTGCCGCCCCCGCCACCATTCCAGCACCGGGTCCCGGGCCTCGCACTCCGTGAGCGGGCCACCCACGGCGCGCTGGGGTTGCGGACGCCCGTCGTACCGATCCATCGGTGGTGGAGGGCGAGACGGGACCGCGAGTGCCCTGTCCGCGGGCTGTGCCGTTCCCCTCGCCGTGACGGACCCGGCCCCGAACGCCTGGGGGCGGCGGTCATGGCGGGTCCCGCGCGGGGGGCCGCGCCGCCGAGCACGCGGGTGAAGCCTGAGCCGCTGTCACCGTCCCGGGGCATGCATGAGGATCTCCGCCGTATCCGGCTGGGTCGGCGGCATCGACGCACTGGAGGCGAGAGTGATGAACCAACGAGCCGGACAGGCGGGCCACCGGACCATCGACGTCCCTGTCCTCATCGTGGGCGGCTCCCTGGTCGGCCTGTCAACCTCGTTGTTCCTGGGACGGCTGGGCGTACCGCACCTGCTGGTGGAGCGCCACGCGGGCACGTCAATCCACCCGCGGGGCCGGGGCAACAACGTCCGCACCATGGAGCTGTTCCGGGTGGCGGGTGTGGAGAAGGCGATCCATGAGGCGGCCGCCACCCTGTCCGTCAACCACGGCATCCTGCAGGCGCCCACCCTGGTCGGGGACGCGGGTGAGTGGCTGTTCAAGGACATCGACCCGGGCGGCGGGCTGGCCCGTTTCAGCCCCAGCGCCTGGTGCCTGTGCAGCCAGAACGATCTCGAGCCGGTCCTGCTCGACCACGCCCGCGGACACGGGGGCGACCTGCGCTTCTCCACCGAGCTGATGTCGTTCGACAGCGACCCCGGCGGGGTGACCGCGGTGGTGAAGAGCCGCGAGACGGGCGAGCACACCACCGTCCGCGCGGATTACCTCGTCGCCGCGGACGGCCCCCGCAGTCCCGTGCGTGAGCAGCTCGGCATCGCGCAGAGCGGGCCCGGCGACCTCTTCCACAACGTCAGCCTCACCTTCCGCTCCCGACGTCTCGCTGACGTCGTGGGCGACCGTCACTTCATCGTCTGCTACCTGACCAACCCGGAGGCGGACGGCGCCCTGCTGCCCGTGGACAATCGCGAGAACTGGGTCTTCCACGCCCCGTGGCACCCCGAGCAGGGGCAGTCCCTGGAGGACTTCACCGACGAGTGGTGCACCGAACACATCCGCCGGGCGGTCGGCGTACCCGACCTCGATGTGGAGATCACCGGCAAGGCGCCCTGGCACGCCGCCCAGAGGGTCGCCCGCAGCTATCGGTCGGGACGGGTCTTCCTCGCCGGTGACTCGGCCCATGAGATGTCCCCCACCGGGGCCTTCGGGTCCAACACCGGCATCCAGGACGCGCACAACCTCGCCTGGAAGCTGGCCGCCGTACTCGACGGCTGGGCGGGGGAGCGGCTGCTGGACACCTACGACGCCGAGCGCCGCCCCGTGGCCGAGGCCACCAGCGCGCGGGCCGCGGCCCGGTCGGCCGAACACAGCCACCCGGGATTCGCCCCGCCCCCCGGAGCGAGCGGCGGAGGCCCACGTCAGGGCATCCTCAACGTGGCCCTCGGCTACCGCTATCCGCAGGGCGCCGTCGTAGGCGCCGACCCCGCCGCCCCGGTCGTGCCGGAGGGCCTCGACCTGACCGGCGGACCCGGCAGCAGGGCCCCTCACCTCTGGGTGCGTCGCGGGGACGAGCGGATCTCGACGCTCGACCTCTACGAGCGGTCGCTCGTGCTGCTCAGTGACGCCGCGGAGCCGAACGCGTGGCACGAGGCCGCCCTCCGCCTCGCCGACGAGCTGTCCCTCCCGCTCACGTCGTACCGGGTGGGCACCCGAGCGCCCGCCGACCTGGTGCCCGAGGACGCAGTCGACTGGGCGGAGCGCCACGGCACCGGACCCGGCGGCGCCGTGCTCGTCCGGCCCGACGGGTTCGTCGCATGGCGGTCACCGGGCCCCGAGGCGGACGCCGAGGCGGTGCTGCGCGAGGTCCTGCGGACCGGGCTGGCCGTCACCTGAGGCACCGCGGGCCCGCCGGCGCCGGACGCCGGGCGTGACCTGCCCGCGGTGACGGCGTCGGCCGCCTGCGCCACCGGCATGTCATGCGCCGGTGGCGCGGGCCGTGACACAGCACCTCACCTGTGCGGGGGACAGCGGCCGGCGGGTCGGGGACCCCCTCGACGGCCGAGGTCTCCCCCGTTCATCTCGTCCGGACGACCCCCTCCCCGTCACTCACGTACTTCATCCGAGTCGCGCGATGTGCGGGGACGGGCACAGGATCGAGGAACGCTGACGTCGCATCACTGCGGCCAACGTTCACTTTCCCCTCCGCGAAGGAGATGTGCGCAGGATGACCACCACATCCGAACGGGTTGCAGGTTCGCGAACGCGGCAGGCGTCGCACCATGTCTCGCAGTCCGTGTTCGACGGTTCCCGGCTCCGGGTCGTCCTTCTGGTCGACGTCCACGACGGCGCCCAGCAGGAGTTCCTCGAGGCCTACGAACAGTTGTGCAACCAGGTCGCGTCCGTCCCCGGACATGTCAGCGACCAACTCTGCCAGTCGATCGAGAACCCCTCCCAGTGGCTCATCACCAGCGAGTGGGAGAGCGCCCCGCCGTTCCTCGCCTGGGTCAACAGCGAGGAACACGTGCGGATGGTGGAGCCACTGCACAGCTGCGTCCGCGACACCCGCTCGCTGCGCTTCCACGTCGTCCGCGAAACCGGCGGCCCGGCGGCGGACGCCGGCCAGGAGGAGCGCCGGCTCCAGACGGCACCCAGGATCGGCGACGGCCTCATCCGGCACGCGCTCACCTTCACCGTCAAGCCGGGCAGCGAGGAGATCGTCGCCAAGATCCTCGCCGACTACGCCTCGCCCGAGCCGCAGGTCGACGACACCACCCGGCTGTGCCGCACCTCGCTGTTCATGCACGGCAACCGCGTGGTGCGGGCCATCGAGGTGCGGGGCGACCTGCTGGCCGCGCTGCGCCATGTCGCCCGGCAGCCCGAGGTGCGGGCCGTCGAGGAGGCCATCAACCCCCATCTGGAGCAGGACCGGGACCTCAACGACCCCGAGTCCGCCCGGGTGTTCTTCACCAGGGCCGCGCTGCCGGCCGTCCACCACGTGACGGCGGACCAGCAGAACGCCCAGGCCGAGCGGTACGCCCTGTACTACCCGGCCCGGCCGGACATCGGCATGAAGCTGGCCGAACTCCTGGCCCGTCAGGACGAGGCGGCGGCGGACGACCCGCACAGCCCGGTCCTGCGCAGCACCATCTTCCAGCGCGACGACGTCGTCGTACGGCTCATCGACGTGCGCGACGGAATCGAAGCCGCCGACCCCGTCCGGATCCTGGGCCTCACCGACTCGGCACAGGTGGCCGAGCTGACGACGCTCCTGGACGACGCGGGCACACCGGCGTCCGCGCCCGAGGACGGCGCCATGGCGCGCCTCCTCGAACTGGCGCGCATGGAGCTCGTCACCGACCGCCGGTCGCCCGACGCCTGATTCACCGTCCGTGGGAGAGGCGGTGCCTGCCTCTCCCACGGTGGTGCAGCACATCAACGGAGGAACGCGTGATCACATCTCGTCCCCGAATCGTGAGCATGAGCGACGTCGAGCCCAACCGCCGGCGAGGCGGTGACCTGCGCGCCATGCTCACTCCGGCCGCGGTCGGCGCCACCAGCGGTTTCATGGGCGTGGCCCTCATCGAGCCCGGCGACCGCATCGCCGAGCACTACCACCCGTACTCCGAGGAGTTCGTGTACGTCGTGTGCGGGCAGCTGGAGGTGGACCTCGACGGCGAGCCGCACCCGCTCCGGCCCGAGCAGGGGCTGCTGATCCCCCTCAACGTGCGCCACCGCTTCCGCAACGTCGGCGACGTCGAGGCACGGCTGGTCTTCCACCTCGGCCCGCTGGCCCCGAGCCCGCCGCTGGGCCACGTCGACACCGAGGAGACCGACGCCGAGTCCGCAGTGGTGGGAGCGGAGGCAGCCGCACGACGTCAGGTCCGGTCATGACCAGACGCGTGGTGGTCACCGGCATAGGCATCGTCGCACCGGGCGGCATAGGCGTACCGGCGTTCTGGGACCTGCTGGCCGCCGGGCGCACGGCGACACGGGCCATCACGTTCTTCGACCCGGCCGGTCTGCGTTCACGGATCGCCGCCGAGTGCGACTTCGACCCCGCGGCCCACGGTCTGGACGCGCGGGACGTGGCACGATGCGACCGCTACATCCAGTTCGCCATGGTCGCGGGGGACGAGGCGGTACGGGACGCCGGACTCGACATCGACGCCGAGGACCCGTGGCGCGTAGCGGTCTCGCTGGGCACCGCGGTCGGCGGCACCACCCGGCTGGAGAACGACTACGTCCTGGTCAGCAGCAGCGGACAGCACTGGGACGTGGACCACCGGAAAGCGGGCCCGGACCTGCACCGCGCGTTCTCGCCCAGCACGCTCGCCTCGACCGTGGCGGAGCGCTTCGGGGCGCGCGGCCCGGTGCAGACCGTCTCCACGGGCTGCACCTCCGGGCTCGACGCCGTCGGGTACGCGTTCCACACCGTGCAGGAGGGCCGGGCCGACGTGTGCATAGCCGGCGCCTCGGACTCGCCGATCTCCCCGATCACCATGGCCTGCTTCGACGCGATCAAGGCCACCTCGCCGAACAACGACGACCCCGCCCACGCCTCGCGTCCCTTCGACGCCGACCGGGACGGATTCGTCATGGGCGAGGGCGGCGCCGTCCTGGTCCTGGAGGAGTTCGAGCACGCCAGGGCACGTGGCGCCCGCGTGTACTGCGAGCTCGGCGGGTACGCCACCTTCGGCAACGCCTACCACATGACCGGCCTGACCAGTGAGGGCCTGGAGATGGCCCGGGCCATCGAGGACGCCCTCGACCGCGCACGGCTCGACCCCACCGCGATCGACTACGTCAACGCGCACGGGTCGGGCACCAAGCAGAACGACCGCCATGAGACCGCAGCGGTGAAACGGGTCCTGGGCCCCCACGCCTACGAGACCCCCATGAGTTCCATCAAGTCGATGGTGGGCCACTCCCTGGGCGCCATCGGAGCGATCGAACTCGTCGCCTGTGTGCTGGCCCTGGCCCACCAGGTGGTACCGCCGACCGCGAACTACGAGACCCCCGATCCCGAGTGCGACCTGGACTACGTCCCGCGCGTCGCCCGCGAGCGCAAGCTCACCAGCGTGCTCTCGGTGGGCAGCGGGTTCGGTGGCTTCCAGTCCGCGGTGGTCATGAACCGGCCGAGGGAGAAGACACGATGAGCGAACCCCGGACACGGCGCGCGGCCGTCACGGGAATCGGTGTGGTCGCGCCCAACGGAGCCAGTACCGAGACCTTCTGGAAGTCCACCAGGGAGGGCATCAGCGCCCTGGACCGGATCACCCGCGACGGCTGTGAACACCTGCCGCTGCGCGTGGCGGGCCAGGTGCGCGACTTCGATCCGTCGGCGGCGATCGAGGAACGCTTCCTGGTCCAGACCGACCGGTTCACCCACTTCGCGATGGCCGCGGCCGACCTCGCCCTGGAAGACGCCCAGTTGCACCGGCCC
This sequence comes from Streptomyces sp. NPDC047880, assembly GCF_040706515.1. Lineage (NCBI taxonomy): Bacteria > Bacillati > Actinomycetota > Actinomycetes > Kitasatosporales > Streptomycetaceae > Streptomyces > Streptomyces sp. NPDC047880. The sequence goes on from NZ_JBEZOK010000037.1 coordinate 65,305, forward strand.
GAGACTGACGACGCGCCGTTCTCGGTGGGTGTGGTCACCGCGGCCGGTTCCGGCGGCGGCGAGTTCGGACAGCGTGAACTCCAGCAGCTGTGGGGCAAGGGCAGCCGCTTCGTCGGCCCGTACCAGTCCATCGCCTGGTTCTACGCCGCCAGCACCGGCCAGATCTCCATCCGCCGGGGCTTCAAAGGCCCCTGCTCGGTCGTCGCCGCCGACGAGGCCGGCGGCCTGGACGCCCTCGCCCACGCGGCGCGGGCCGTGCGGCGCGGCACCGACGTGATCGTGGCCGGGGCGACCGAGGCGCCGATCGCGCCTTACTCGGTGGTCTGCCAACTCGGCTACCGGGAACTCAGCACGGTCGACGACCCGACCTGCGCCTACCGCCCGTTCACGTCCGCGGCCAGCGGCTTCGTGCCCGCGGAGGGCGGCGCCATGGTCGTGGTGGAGGCGGAGCGCACGGCCCGGGAACGGGGCGCCCGCGTGCGGGCCCACCTGGCCGGGCACGCGGCGACCTTCACCGGAGCCTCCCGCTGGGAGGAGTCCCGGGAAGGCCTCGCCCAGGCCATCCGCGGAGCGCTGGCCGAGGCCGACTGCGCCCCCGAGGAGATCGACGTGGTCTTCGCCGACGCCCTCGGCGTACCGGAGGCGGACCGCGCCGAGGCCCTGGCCATCGCCGACGCTCTCGGAGCCCACGGCACCCGGGTGCCGGTCACCGCCCCGAAGACGGGGATCGGCAGGGCCTACTGCGCGGCACCGCTGACGGACGCCGCGACAGCGGTGCTGTCGATGGAGCACGGTCTGCTCCCGCCCACCCCCAACGTCTTCGACATCTGCCACGACCTCGACCTGGTGACCGGCCGGGCCCGTACCGCCGAGGTGCGTACGGCGCTGCTGCTGAGCCGGGGACTCATGGGGTCGAACTCGGCGCTCGTGCTGCGGCACGGCGCCACCGACGCCTCGTCGTGAGGCGCCGAACAGGCAAGGAAAGGGAATGACATGACCGACCGCATCACTGTGGAAGAGCTGGCCGAACTCATGAAGAAGTGTGCCGGTGCCACCGTCACCCCGGAGGAACTCCGCCGCGACGGAGCGGTCTTCGAACCCATGGGCGTCGACTCGCTGGGCCTGCTGGGCATCGTCGGCGAGCTGGAGAACCGGTACGGCACGCCGATGCCGCCGGACGCCGAACGCAGCAAGACGCCGCGCCAGTTCCTCGACCTGGTCAACAGTGCCCTCATGGCAGGAGCGTGAAATGACGGGACACACGCAGAACGAGATCACCATCGCGGCGCCCCTGGACCTGGTCTGGGAGGTGACCAACGACCTGGAGAACTGGCCTCAGCTGTTCAGCGAGTACGCCTCGGTCGAGATCCTCTCCCGGGAGGGCCACAAGACGACGTTCCGGCTGACCATGCACCCCGACGAGAACGGCACCGTGTGGAGCTGGATCTCGGAGCGCGAGCCGGACCGCGAGACGCTCACCGTCAAGGCCCGCCGCGTCGAGACGGGGCCCTTCGCCCACATGGACATCCACTGGCGGTACGAGGAGGTACCGGCCGGCACGCGGATGGTGTGGACGCAGGACTTCGCGATGAAGCCGGACGCGCCGGTCGACGACGAGTGGATGACGGACAACATCAACCGGAACTCCAAGGTGCAGATGGCGCTGATCCGGGACCGCATCGAGAAGATCGCCGCGGAGCGCGGCGCGACGCACGGTCTGAACGGCCGCGCGGCGCACGGTCCGAACGACTGAGCCGGACGGAGGACGACCCCATGCACCAAGCTCTGATCGTCGCCCGGATGGCCCCGGGGTCGGCGCCCGACATCGCCGAGGTGTTCGCGGAGTCCGACCGGGGAGAGCTGCCGCGGCTCGTCGGTGTGACCCGGCGCAGCCTCTTCCAGTTCGGCGATGTGTACATGCACCTGATCGAGGCCGAACGCGACCCCGGACCGGCCATCGCCAAGGTCACCGGGCACCCCGAGTTCCGGGACGTCAGCGAGCGACTCGCCGCGTACGTCAGCGCGTACGACCCCGAGACCTGGCGTTCCCCCAAGGACGCCATGGCGCAGCGTTTCTACTTCTGGGAGCGCGAACCGGCCGGCTGACCGCCGCCGGTGACGACCGGTCGCGGGGGGGGGGGGGGCGGGGGGGCCGCGCCCCCGCCCGGCGCG
>NZ_JBEZOK010000038.1:0-60437 GCF_040706515.1 Streptomyces sp. NPDC047880
GGTCCCCCCCGGGCCGCCGGGCCCGCCCGGCGGCCCACCCGGCGACCGGTCGTCCAGGGGGGAGCCGCGGGGCACCAGGGCTCCGCGGTACGCGGTCGGATCAGCCGGGAACGTGGCAGTCGAACGCGTGCAGGTAGGGGTTGACCGGGCTGATGTCGTCGATGACCAGGCCCGCCTCGGTCAGCCGGTCCACCATGCTCCGGGTGGTGTGCTTCGCCCCGCCGACGTTGAGGAGCAGCAGCAGGTCCATCGCGGTGCTGAACCGCATGGACGGCGTGTCGTCGACGAGGTTCTCGATGACCACGACCCGCGTCCCCGGGCCGCCGGCCTGGCGGACGTTGCGCAGTGTGCGGGCCGTGCTCTCGTCGTCCCATTCCAGGATGTTCTTGATGACGTAGACGTCGGCCTTCACCGGGACGGCCGTCCGGACGTCGCCGGGCACCACACGTGCGCGGTCCGCGAGGTCGCCGCCCGCGCGCAGCCTCGGGACGGCGTTCTCCACCACCCGCGGAAGGTCCAGCAGCGTCCCGTGCATCGCAGGGTACTTGTCCAGCAGGCTCGCGACCACATGCCCCTGGCCGCCGCCGACGTCGGCGACCGACGCACTCCCCGACAGGTCCAGGAACTCCGCGACGTCGCGCGCCGACTGCACGCTGGAGGTCGTCATGGCGCGGTTGAAGACGTCGGCCGACTCCGGGGCGTCCTCGTTCAGGTAGGGGAAGAACTCCTTTCCGTACAGGTCCTCCACCACGTTGCGGCCGGTGCGCACGGCCTCGTCCAGCTTCGGCCAGACGTCCCAGGTCCACGGCTCGGTGCACCACAGCGTGATGGCGCGCAAGCTGTTGGGGTCGTCCTCGCGCAGCAGCCGGGAGACGTCGGTGTGTGCGAAGGTCCCGTCCGGGCGCTCGGTGAAGACGCCGTAGCAGGACAGTGCCCGCAGGAGTCGGCGCAGCGGGCGGGGTTCGGCCTTCACCGCGGCCGCGAGGTCCTCCACGGCCATGGGATCGTCACCGAGCGCGTCGGCGACGCCCAGCCGGGCGGCCGCGCGAAGGGCGGCGGCACATGCCGCCCCGAATGCGAGTTCCCGCAACCGCATGGAGGGTGCGGGGGCGGGCTGAGTGGTCGTCATGTGCCGCCTTCCTTCTTGAGTCACGTGAAGCAGGGGTTACCGGGTATGTGTGCGGGCCCCGGTGCGCCGAGGAGCGGGACGGACGATCAGCACAGGCCGGCGGGCCGGGACGTCGCGCAGGAGTTGTCCCGGAACGTGTTGCCCCGACCGGAGTCCGTGTTGATCAGGTCCGCCGGGGAGTTGCCCTCCAGCCGGTTGCCGCTGATCCGGTTCCGCTCGCTGGTCGTGCCCACGAAGCTCTTGAACACGACGATGCCTCCCGACAAGGGGGACCTGCCGACGTTGTCCCTGATCACGTTCCGAGTGATCAGATTGTCGTCGGCGCCCGTCACGACGATGCCGGATCCCTGCAGGGCGTCCAGCCGGGCTGTCTTCGGGCAGGACTTGTTGTTGCGCTCGATGCGGTTCCCGCGCACGGTCACGAAGCCGGCCTTCGGCTTGTTCTCGTCGCCGACGACGAAGACCGCCGCGCAGTTGCCGGTGAGGTGGTTGGCCGCGACGGTGAGGTTGCGCAGCCGTCGCACGGTGACACCGATCCGGTTGCCCTCCAGCCGGTTGTGCTCCACCACCGTCCCCCCGGTGTCCGAGGCGCCCTGTTCCTCCTTCACCGTGTTGGCGAGGAACAGACCCGCGTCGCCGTTGTTGCGGGCGACGTTGCCGCGGAACACGCCACGGCGTGAGCGCTCCGTGGCGATGCCCCACACTCCGTTCCGGACCGCGGTGACATTCCGTACGGTCAGGCGGTCGGCCTCATGGGCGTAGACGCCGGTCTTGGGGAAGCCGGTCACCGTCAGGGAAGCGATGGTGACGCCGGCGACGTTGTGGCCCTTCGTGCCCGCCACGCAGATGCCGTTGCCGGCCGCGGCACAGCTGCCGGCGGCCTTCGGTGCGCGCGATGCGGTGCTCGGGGCGGTGGCGGCGGTGCTCGTGCCCGCCGCAGGCCGGAGCACCGTGCCCCGGCCCATGCCCCGCAGGGTCAGCCCGGGCGTGGTGATGTCGACGCTCGTACGGTGGATGCCGCGACCCAGCAGAACGGTGTCGCCCGGCCGGGCCGAGTCCACCGCCTTCTGGATCGACTCTCCCGGCTTGACCACGTGGACCGTATGGGCGGCGGTGTGCGGAGCGGCGCCGAGCCCCGTCCCGAGCAGCGCCGCCAGGCACGCCAGAGGTGCGATATGGCATTTACTCATATCGCGCAGGTTATGTCCCAATGCTTCCGAGTTGGCGGGTTGGTCCATCCGGCGGCGTGGCTCCGACAGCCCCCACGGCCAGGCAGCAGCCGGCCGCCTCGTCCCTGCGCACCCGCGCGCCATGCGTCAGGCGCAGCAGTAGCTTTCGTGGCTGCTCGCAGCCCTCGGCAGGATGCAGGCACCCTCGCGCTTCAGCGCACCGCGAGGCGCACGTCAGGCGATCCACGCCTCGTTGTGCCTGTGACGGTCCAAGCCCACCGCCGAGAACTCGTCCTCTCCGGCACGCGCCACAGCTCCCAGTCGCCGCAACGCTTGGGAGACCGGACTCCCGACCGGCGCAAAGGGCTCACCTTCCTCCACGTGAAGCGGCCCGAGCGCGACCTCGCCGCCGTCCCACACGACAGCCCGCTGCTCGCCCACACCGCCGAAGTACTCCGACTCCACGTACGCCACCGGCCCACCCGCTGACCAGCGGGCCAGGGCCTGCTCGAACCCGCCCGGGAGCCGCCGGAACCCCAATGCGCCCACCCCGCTGCTGTCCGCGACGGTTTCGAGCAGCGCGTCCGTCAACGGCATCATCGACAGACCCTGCCCGATGGGTGCCAGCCGGGCGGCGGTCAGCTCTCGCGAGACCACATGCAGTGCCTCCTCGGCCGCGATCACTGCCTGTAGGTCGTAACTCATTCCAGCCCCCCTCAGTGAGGGTCCCCATCATGTCCTGCAACACACCGAGATGTGCCGCCGCTCGGAGGCCCATGCGCATGCCGGGGAGGGAGAAGGCGCCGCCGGGGGCGGAGAGACCGCAGCCGACGGACCCGGGCCACGCGCGGCCGACCGAAGCCCCCGGCAACGTGGGAAGCGGCACGGAGACGGCCGCTCAACCGGAGGACACGCTGCCCGACTTCCGCACGCCCAACCACTGTTCGGTGCCGTACTCCTCGAACCGTTCCACCTCGCTGAAGCCCAGTTTCGCCGCGAGGCGCATCGCGCGTGCGTTGGCGGTCTGGGTGCACAGCACCACCGGCTCGCCGGGAAGCGCGTCGGCGAACCAGTCGAGTACCGCCGCGCACGCCTCGGCGGCGTATCCGTGCCCCCACGCCTCCGGCAGCAGCATGTAGCCGAGTTCGGCCTCCTCCGCTTCCGGCCGGACGTGTCCCGGACGCTCCGCGCCGCGCCGGTCGAGCGTGATCATGCCGATCATCGCTCCGTCCAGATCGATCACGAAGACGCCGGGGCGACGCCCGGGCGCCTCGGGAACCGCACGCTCGAGCTCGTCACGCGGCCGGGCGCCACCGACGTAGGTGCCCACCTCCGGCGAGGCGAACAGCTCGATGAACGCCGCACGGTCCCGCGCCTCGGACCCGCGGAGCACGAGCCGTTCGGTACGTAGGGGGGCGGGTGGCCAGTCGAGGGGCTCGGGTCCAGTCATGGCGCGCAACGTACCGCACGAGCCGCGAACCGCCGTCCCACAGGGCCTCGTCGGCCCGCCCGCCTCTCAGCTGTCGGCGGTCTCGGTCTCGGCCTTGGCCTCGGGTGCGGCCGAATCCTGCTGTGCCGGTGCGCTGTAGAAGACGGACCTGCCCTGCTTGGAGCGCTCGGCACCGCTCTTGGCCACGAGCCCCTCCAGGGTGACGCGCACGACCTTCGGGGAGATGTCACGGTCGGAGTGGGCCTGGCCGAGCGCCGTGGAGATCTCCGCGGCGGAGCGGGGTTCCTTCTGTTCGGCGAGGTGGCGGCGGATGAGTTCCACCAGGGTCAGGTCGGCCGCCTTCGGCGTGTTCGCCGTCTTGGCCGCGGACTTCCTTACCGCCTTCTTCGCGGGAGCGGCAGTCGCCTTGCGTGTCTTCTGCTTCCCCCCGGCCGCGGCGGCCTTCTTCCGCCGCGGTGAGGGCACCACGGCGCTCTTGGACTCGGCAGCGGACGCGCTCCTCCCGTGGGTGATGCCGAGTGCCTGCTGCATGCTGACCAGCACGCCGTGGTCATGCTGCAGAGCGGCAAGCTGCTCCTGCAGGGAGGCGATCTCCGCGCTGATGCGTTCCTGTTCCTTGAGGTTGGCGTCAAGATCGCCCGTCACCTGGGCGATGTACTGGGAAGCCAGTTCGGTGGCGGGAGCTGCTGTCTCGGACATGGCACTGCCCTTTCCTGTGTACCGCAAGATGCCTTGGTGGGAGATGGTACGGACAAGAGCAGCGGCTTGTTCCCGTCGAGTGGCGTTCTTTTGCCCGGTGGCACCTTCTCACCCGCCGGGTACATCCCCAACAGGACTTGCCACAGTCCCAGTTGACTCCTGCGGTTCACGTCGCAGAGTCAGAAGACTTCATCGGTACCCGCACAGGCAGGCGAACATTCCGGTGTCTGCGGGGGTGAAGGCGGGGCATACGCGCTGCATCCCCTTCGAGAGGAGCTCGTCATGCTCGGCATTGTCGCTGCGGTGTTGTTCTTCCTGGCGTTCCTGATCAACGCGGCCGAGATCGGCACCAACGATGTGTTCTCTTCGACGAACGTCATGTTGCTCGGACTGATGTGCCTGGGTCTGCAGGTGGCCGGCGTCGGAGCCGGCTGGGCCCGCCGACGCTGACCCGGTGCTCCGCAGGTCCGGTGATGTCCGGTCACCGGACCTGCACCAGCCGGAGCGGCAGGGGACGGGACGGTTACATGACGCCGCCCTCCAGGCCGACTTGTGCCAGATAGCGGCCGAGCTGCTCGGCGCTGTCAGCGGCCAGGCCGATGTGGTGGTCGGGGCGGATGAGGAACAGTCCCGTGCCCAGCTCCTCAGCGAGCGGCCCACCGGTCACTTGATGGGTCCTGGGACCCTCTGCCGCGGCGGGCGGCGCACAGTTCACCGCGAGCAACGTGAAGTCCGGGCCGCGCAACAGCTCGAAGAGATTCCCGCAGAAACCCTCGGTGGTGACACACGGCAGGTCGGGCACACGGTCACCGGCCTGGACACCGGCCGGAGAGCGGCGCTCCCGGGCGTCCGTCGAGAGCTCACTGTCGCGGTAGTGCACCGACAGCAGGTGACAGACCCGCCCCCGGTAGCGAGCCTGCTCGCAGGGGTCCTGGGTCGAGCGGCCCGCCCGGTACAGGCGGGTGCTGAGGGCCAGGGTGTCCGCCGCGGCGGCCCGGCGCTCGACCTCGTAACTGTCCAGCAGCGCGTCCGGGGCATGGCAGCGCACGACCTGGCCCAGCTTCCAGCCGAGGTTGTAGGCATCCTGCACGCCGATGTTCAGCCCTTGGCCACCGCCGGGCGGGTGCACATGGGCGGCGTCCCCGGCGAGCAAGACCCGCCCGTGGCGGAAGCGTTCGGCCATCGCGGTACGAGGGCGGTAGAACGAGAACCACCCGACGTCCGTGACCGCTTCGGACGACAGATGAGTGCGGGCGGCGATCAGACCGCGCACGGTCTCGGGCGTCGCCGTGAACTCCTCACCGGTGATCTTGGCGTTCAGCTGGAAGTCGGCGGTCCCGGGCAGCGGACACAGCAGCAGTTCGCCGGCCGGGTCCGGCCAGACGTGCCAGTGATCGCGGTCCAGCCCCGGCACGCGTACGTCCGCCACCACTGCCGAACGCAGCCCGCTGTCCTCACCCTTCAGGGCGATGCCCAGGGATTCACGCACCGTGCTTCGGCTGCCGTCGGCGCCGACCAGGTAGCGCGCCGGCACCAGGTGACGGGTACCGTCGGAGTGCGTCACCTCCGCGCTCACGTGCGTGTCCGACTGCGTGAGGGAGGTGAGCCGTACACCGCACTCCAGCGTGCCGCCCAGGTCGAGCAGCCGCTCGCGCAGGATGTCCAGCGTGCGCCACTGGGGGACCAGCCACGGACGCGGATGACGCGACACCGGGGCCTGCGGGTCCGGCTCGATCAGCTGCCACTCGCCTTGGCGCTCGCCGTCGCGCCAGGTCTGCATGGGCGGGAAGAAGGAGCCGGCGGCCCGCAGCGCGTCGACGACACCCAGGTCGTCGAACGCCTCCAGGGTGCGGGACTGCAGGCTCTTGCCGCGTGAACCGGCCAGGAGCCGGTCACCGGCCTCGATGACATGGGTACGCACACCACGCCTGGCCAGGTCACAGGCCAGGGTGAGTCCGGTGGGTCCGGCTCCGACGACCAGCACGTCCACGGCCGGCCGCTGCGGTGTCTGAGGGGTGGGATCGGGCACGTCTCCCCGCTTTCTGCCGTTTGACCCGGCACTGGGTGCATGGAGCGGCGCTCTGCCGCACTATGCGAAATGTCCCCCGTGGGTCGGGCGGCCGTGCTCCGCGCCCACCGGGTTCCGCCCACATGGCCGCACCGCCGCACGCGCTCAGGAGTACCCATGGCCCACGTCGCCGTCTGCCCCTTCGACTTCAGCGAGCAACTGGCCTTCGACCCGTCACTCGGCCGGCTCATGGCCGACGGTCCGGTCAGCCGTATCCGACTGCCCTACGGCGAAGCCGAGGCATGGCTGGTCACCACCTTCGAAGGGGTACGTCAGGTGACGACGGACCCGAGATTCAGCAGGGCCGGCATCGTCGGCCGTGACTACCCCCGTATGACTCCCGAGCCGATCGTCTCCCCGGAGTCGCTCAACGTCATGGACCCGCCGCGCAGCACCCGGCTGCGTCATGCCGCCGCCCGCGCCTTCACACAGAGCGGCGTGAAACGCATGACGCCGGCCATCGAGAACGTGGCGCACCGTCTCGTGGACGAGATGGTCGAGCAGGGCCCGCCGGCCGACCTGGCCCTCGGCCTGTCCGCGCAGCTGCCCAACCACACCATCTGCGCCCTGCTGGACGTCCCCGTCGCGGACCGGCCCCTCATGCTGCGCCACACCCAGCAGATGCTCGCCACCGCGCCGGAAGCCCGTCAGGCGGCGGCCACGGCCAAGCAGCACCTGCGCGCCTACTTCACCACGCTCGTCGCCGAACGCCGGAAGGAGGGAGGCGACGGCCTCATCAACACCATGGCGGCCTGCGAACCGGGGGAGGAGCCCCTGAGCGACGACGAGCTGGCCGTCCTGGCACTGACCCTCATCCTCAGCGGCAATGACACCGCCACCTGCCAGATCAGCAACATCGCCTACACCCTGCTCACCCGACCCGAGCTTCTCGAGCTGCTGAGGAGCCGTCCCGAACGACTGCCCCGGATGCTGGACGAACTCCTGCGGCACATCCCCTTCCGCAAGGGCGTCGGTATCCCGCGCGTCGCGCTGGAGGACGTGAAAGTGGAGGGAGTGCTGATCCGCGCGGGTGACTTCGTCCACGTCTCCTATCTGGCGGCCAACCGGGACCCGGCGGTGTTTCCCGACCCCGACGCCCTCGACGTCGACCGCGCTCCTCACCCCCACATGACGTTCGGCTGGGGCGGCCACCACTGCATCGCCAGCACGTTCGCGATCGCGGAAGTCGGCACGGCGATCGAGGTCCTGTTCACCCGCCTGCCCGGCCTGCGCCTGGCGGTACCGGCCGAGGACGTGCGCTGGGACACCCAGACCATCCGGCGCTTCCCCTTGGAGCTGTCCGTGACCTGGTGAGACACACCCGCACTGACAACCTCCCACGACTTGGTCCACGCGAGCACCGTCAACAGCGGGCTCACCGAGCCGGGTTCGACCCGGCATCGACTGAACTCACCTGCGACACCACGGTGTGTTGCCTCCCTCAGGACAGCAGCATGCGCGTCCAGGCAATGGCCAGAACCGTGCAGGCGAACGTGAACAGGCCTTGCACGACGGCGGTGACGGGCATCCTCAGACGGGCCTGCACGACGGCGCCGGCCGCCGCCACGGCCGGAACACCCCAGATGACGAACCATGCCAGAACCGGAGTGCCGGAGGAGTGCGCCGCGGAGGAGTACGGCGAGTGCGCCCGGCCCATGCCGACAGCGACGAGCAGCATCACGGCCACGACGAGGATGACCACGTCCGCGATCAGGAGCAGCAGGGCGACGGCGACGTCGATCAGCCGGGAGGGACGCCCGCGCCCGGGAGGCGCCGGAGCGTCCTGGCCATCCGTGTCATCCGTGAGCGAGGGGGCCATGCCCTGACTGCACCACGGAATGGCACGTTCGACACCTTCCGGGGCCTGGGTGCATGGACCCGGCGCCTGAAACCCGGCCAGGGCTCGTCGGGGTGGGCGTGGGTGACGATGAGCCGGTCCAGCGGCTTGCAGGTGACGTCCGGAGACGGTGCGGCATGATCGGGGAGTGGGTGTGCGAAGGAACGAAGGGGAGCCGGGGCTGTGCATGAGCAGGCGATCTCGACGCCGGAGGAAGCGGCGAACGACGCCCTGGTTCTGCCTTCGGCCGGTTGCAGGCCGCGAACCGGCTGGAGTACATCCTGGGCCAGGCGCTGGAGGCGGAGTGCGGCATCAGCCATCTGACGTTCGAGGTGCTGCTCATCCTGGGGAGAGCGGGGGATCCCGGGCTGTCGATGGGGGCCATCGCCCAGGAGCAGGTGCTGACCACGGGAGGGGCCACCCGACTGGTGGACCGCATGGTGGCGACCGGACTGGTCGAACGGGTCGAGGACCCCGGTGACCGCCGCGCGCGTCTGGTGTGCCTGACCGCGCAACGGGAGGAGACCACGGTCACCGCGGCCCGGGCGCACGTGGAGAACATCAAGCGCTACTTCCTGGCGCCCCTGCCGGCCGAGGACCGGGAGCGGTTCGCCGAGAACCTCCGCGCGCTCAGCCATGCGGCGCGGGACATGCTGGCCCGCCTGCCCTGACGGCGGCGACAGCCGGTGAGATGCCGTCGCCGCCGTCCGCGGGCCGGCAACGAGGGCCGCCGGCGGGCGCGTCAGCGCTTCGTGTAGACGAAGCCCAGCTTGTCGACCTCGTCACCGGCACGCCCGTGGAAGCCGGCGATCTGCCATCCCGAAGGCGCTGTGCGCGTCACGCAGTCGGACGTGGTGGTCCCGCCCGACAGGCTCCGGCCGAGGTTCGTGGTGAACGCGGCGGAGAAGATCCGTGTACGGCCGCTCTTCTCACCCCGGCACAGCTGGGCGGAGCTGAGGTACTCCCCGCTGCCCAGGTTCAGGGACGACACGGTGCCGCCGGTCCCGCCGTGGCTGATGACCTTGCCGTTGCCGAGCGTCAGGCCGACACCGTCGACACGGGTGCCGCTGCGCAGCGAGACGCTGACCGGGCGTGCGCCCGCCGGTACGGCGTCGATGTCGGTGTAGTAGTCGCCGTGCGGCCCGCCGAACTGTTCGGTGAGCTGGAAGTCCGTGGTGCGCGACCAGGAGAAGTCCACCTTGATCGGGTCGTGGTCGGACAGCATGAGCCCGTCGCCGGTGAGGAACCTGGAGTGCTCGTTGTTGTACGAGGTGGCCTCGAGCGAGACGAGTTTGCTGCCGCGGTACAGGACCTTGTCCACGACCTCGCAGGTGTTGGGCACCGTGGGGCCGGTCTGGTCGCAGACCAGTGCTTCGCTGCCTTTGGCGGGCGGGACGCCGCCACGGATGAGCCGGACCCAGGGATCCGTCAGGCCGTTCGCGGCCGCGAACTCGGCGATGGTGTCACCGGAGCGCGTGTAGCGGGTGTTGGTGTCGCCCATGACGACGACGGCGTTCCCGGCCGAATGGCTCTTGATGAAGGCCGTCAGCTGGTTGAGGTTGTCCGCCCGCGAGGCCAGGTCGCCGGGGTTCGTCCCGGCGTTGGTGTGCAGGTTGTAGAAGTCCACGTACACGCCCTCGGCGAGGCGCTGGCGGATGAAGGTGAACCCCTTGGGCGTGAGGCAGTCCCCGGAGTCGAACTGGCAGGAGTTCCAGCGCACCCGCTCGAAGTCGTCAGTGTCGTAGGGGAGTTTCGCCAGGGTGTTGAGACCGCTGCCGATACCCGCACCGCCGCTGGTGGGTGTCCGGTGGGCGTGCGCGGTGTCGCCGGCGTAGAGCAAGGCGTGGTAGTTGAAGTCCTCCTGGACGTTGACGATGTCGTACGGCGCGATCCGCCGGCCGATTTCCGTGGTTGCGGGCTCGCGTGGGGTGGGAGCGCTGGAGATGCTCTCCGGCAGGCCCGCCACGTTGTAGGCGAGGACGCTGAAGGAACCGGACGCGGGGTCGGCGGCAGCGGCGGGGGAGACGTTCGTGACGAACCCTCCGATCGCAGCCGCGACCACCGCAAGAGGGGCTAGAAGTCGGCGCATGAACCGGGACTCCTGACAACGGGGAGTGGGGAGCCGGAACGTACCGCGGGTAACACCCCGGCGTCCCGCGTCCGCCTGAGCGAGACCGAATCTTGACCGACGGGTCCGGACCAGCCGGCTCGTGCTTGGAGCGAGCCCGCCGGCAGGTGACACCCACCCCGGAACGTTCTGCTGGTCCACGGTGCCGTGCGCACCCTGGATCTTCGATCCGCTGCGCGAGCGGCTCACAGCCCGCGACATCACCTCCTCCGCCCGTGCAACTGCCCAGCAGCAGCCCTGAATCCGAAGCAGTCAAGCGCCTCAACCGGCAGGGCGTACGCGCCTTCATCGAGAACCTGGGCGCCGCACCGGCAGACGTTCCGCTGACGTACGAGGTGGCCACCGAGGACCCCACCCCGCCGCCCCCCGTTCAGCAGCGGTGGGCCGCCCGTGCCGCTCACCGTCCGCGCATCCCCTCGGGGCATTCCCGCACTTGTCCCACTCCGAGGACATGGCCGTCGTCCTCGCGGAAGCGGTGGCACGGGCCGCAAATGACGACTGACGTCGATCGCTGACACTTTCCTCCGATGTATTCTTGAAGCAAAGGGAGTCGGTGTTCCTCCTTACCCGTGACATCGCCTTGCGTTTAAGGTCGCGCTGCTGTCATACATCCGATGACTGGGGGAGTGTGGCACGTGTCCGAGTGACACCGTCGAACTCCCCGTCGATGAGCTCGGCAGCAGGGTCAGGCCGCCCTCGGCCGAGCGTGAAAGGCAGGCCCGTGACCGCCGTCGCAGCCCGGATCACCGCACTCGACACACACGACGTCCGCTTCCCCACCTCGCGTGCACGGGACGGCTCCGACGCGATGAACCCGGATCCCGACTACTCCGCCGCCTACGTGAGGCTGCGCACCGACACCGCGGACGGACTCGAAGGTCACGGCTTCACCTTCACCATCGGACGCGGCAACGACGTGCAGGTCGCCGCGATCGACGCCTTGCGGCACCACGTCGTCGGACGTTCCGTCGCCGGACTCTGCGACGACCCCGGCTCGCTCAGCCGCGACCTGATCGGCGACAGCCAGCTGCGCTGGCTCGGCCCCGAGAAGGGCGTGATGCACATGGCCATCGGCGCCGTGGTCAACGCCGTGTGGGACCTGGCCGCCAAGCGCGCCGGCCGGCCGCTGTGGCGCCTGCTCGCCCACGCCGAACCCGAATGGCTCGTCTCCCAGGTCGACTTCCGGTACCTCACCGACGCCCTCACCCCCGAAGAGGCCCTGGCCCTCCTCCGCCAGGGCCGTGCCGGGCTCGCCGACCGCGAAGCGACGCTGCTGGAACGCGGCTACCCGGGCTACACCACCTCCCCGGGCTGGCTCGGATACTCCGACGACAAGCTCACCCGGTGTCGCCGTCCTCATGTTCATCTCTGACTCTCCTCTGTCGGCCGGGCGGGGCGCCCGTGGGGGGGGCAGGTGGTCGAGGAAAGGCCGGCCGGGGGCGACCCGGCGCCGGATCAGGAGCCGACGGGCTCGTGGTCGAACCAGTCGAAGTGGACCGCGCCGGCTGCGGCGTACATGCCGATGACCCGGCCGGTGAAACCGCCCGCCACCTCGGTCGACAGATAGCGGCCGTCGAGTGCTCCGAGTTCGGTGAACGTGCCGTCCGGCTCCTGGACGCCGAAGGTGAGGGTGTCCGGCCCGGTGCGCGGGCCGCGCGGCGGCGTGGGGGAGACGCGAAGTCCGAGGACCGCGGGTCCGGCGGGTACGGGCCGTGACGCCACGACCGTGCGCAGGGGCCCCACCCGGGCGAGCACCTGGACCTCTCCCTCGGACACCTCGATCTCGTAGTGGTGCTCCTCGTCCAGGCGGACCGCGAGCCCGCCGCGGCCTTCCGCCGGGTCGACACGGGTGCGCGCCTCGTACGTCAGGTGCTGCTGGCGGCGTCCGACGAACACGGCGTCCGGCTCGTCCAGCGACCCGCCGCGGGCGCGCAGCGTCAGCCAGCCGGAGCGTTCCTTGGTGGTGCAGTGCTCCACGGGCCTGTCCCGTACGGAGATCCACTGCGGGCGCAGCTCACTGAGGTCGAAGACGTCACGGACGGCCTCGGCGGGTGCGGGGACGAGCGGCCAGGCCGGTGCGGTCAGTTCGGTCGGCACCTCGCCGACGACCGGCCAGCCCTCCACCCACTCCACCGGCGCCAGGAACGTCTCGCGGCCCAGCACGTGCCAGCCCGGTGTGCCGCCCCGCGGCCGGACGGCCAGCAGCACCATCCACCACGAGCCGTCGGGCGCCTGGACCAGGTCCGCGTGCCCGGTGTTCTGGACGGGGCGGTCGGTGCCGCGGTGCGTCAGGACCGGATTGTGCGGGCACGGTTCGAACGGGCCGGAAGGAGACGCCCCACGGGCGATCGAGACGCCGTGGCCGCGCTCGGTGCCGCCCTCGGCGATGAGCAGGTACCAGTACGCGCCGATGCGGTAGAGGTGCGGCGCCTCCGGGGCCATGGCGCCGGGGCTGCCGGACCAGAGCGGCTGCGGCTCACCGAGCGTCTCTCCGGTGGACGGGTCGATACGCACCTGAGAGACACCGGCGACCGTGCACCAGCACGTGCCGTCCTCGTCCCAGGCGAGGTCCGGGTCGATGCCCCCGACCCTCGGCAGCCGCACCGGCTCCGACCAGGGACCGGCCGGGTCGGTGGCGGTGAACAGGAGGTTCCCCTCGCCCGGGGCCACGTTGGTGACGATCAGCCAGAACCGGTCGTCGTGGTGGCGCAGGGTCGGGGCGTAGATACCGCCCGACGACGCCATGTCCGGGGGCAGGCGGAGCTGGCTGGGCCGGTCCAGGGCGTTGCCGATCTGCGTCCAGTGCACCAGGTCGCGACTGTGGAACACGGGGATGCCGGGGAAGTACTCGAAGCTGAAGCACACGACGTAGTAGTCGTCGCCCACCCGGCACACACTGGGGTCCGGATGGAAGCCGGGGATCACGGGGTTGGTCACGGCAGCCTGCTGGAGCGCCTTCTCTGACACGCGGTCATTCCTTCTCGTCAGTGATCGGCAGACGTCTCGTCGAGGCGGAGGACACGGAGACAGCCCTTCTCCCTGGATTATCGAAGCGCTTCACTTGGCGGCGAACACTGGCGACAGGATTCGTGCGAAACAAGAGCGTCGGAAACCTGGAAACTTTCCTAAGTCACTGTATTGAAAGCCTGCCAGGCCGCCCGAGCGACAGCGTCGAAGCGCTTCAACTCCTCAGAAGCGGTCTGCTTCCGGGGCGCCGTGTGGGCTCTCCGTCCGGCGAGGTGCTGCCGGTCAGCAGCCGGCATCCGGGCGGCGAGAATGGTCCGGTGCCGAAACGCAGTGACAGCGACCAGAAGAAGTCCGCGGTGAGTCCGCCCGAGCGGCGCGGGGAGCTGCTGGCCATCGCGGCCCGGGTCTTCGCCGAGCAGGGGTACAACGCCACGACCGTCCGCAAGATCGCGGACGCGGCGGGGATGCTGGCGGGCAGTCTGTATTACCACTTCGACTCCAAGGAGTCGATGCTGGACGAGATCCTCTCCGGCTTCCTGGACGAGCTCTGGGCCCGGTACGACGCCGTGCTCGGCGCCGGGCTCGGACCCCGGGAGACGCTGGAGGCGCTCGTGACCGAGTCCTTCCGGGAGATCGACCGGCACCTCGACGCGGTCGCCATCTACCAGAAGGAGTCCAGGCACCTCGGAGACAGGCCGCGTTTCGCGTATCTCGCCGCGTCGCAGCAGAAGTTCGAGAAGGCGTGGCTGGGCACGCTTGAACGTGGTGTCGCCGCGGAGGTGTTCCGTGCCGACCTGGACGTGCGGCTCACCTACCGCTTCGTGCGCGACACGGTCTGGGTCGCCGCGTCCTGGTACCGGCCGGGTGGCCGGCACAGTCCCGAGGAGATCGCCCGCCAGTACCTGTCGATGGTGCTGGAGGGCATCGCCCTGCGCGGCTCATAGACAGTGCCGACCGCGCTGACGCCGGCTCCGGCATGGATCCGGCCGCCGTGTGGAGGACGTGGTGTGGTCCGGGCGGGCTCCGAGGGCCATGGTGTGCCGAGGCCGCCGGAGCCCGCCCGGGGTGCGGGTGAGGTCAGGCCGTGTGCAGTGTCAGCCCGTACCGGTTGAGGATCTCGTTGACGGGCTGGTGCCAGGTCTCGCCACCGCTGCCGCAGTTGCCCCAGCCGCCGGAGGTGACGCCCTGGGCCTGGTCACCGCTGATGAAGGAGCCGCCGGAGTCACCGGGCTCGGCGCAGACGCTCGTCTTCGTCATCTGGTGGACGGCGCCCTGGCTGTAGTTCACCGTCTCGTTCTTCGCCAGCACGGTGCCGCAGTGCCAGTGCGTGGTGGAACCGGAGCGGCAGACGGAGGCACCCACCGGCGCCTCGGCGGAGCCGCGTACGAGCCGGTCCGGGATCGTCCCCCAGCCGAGCACCACCGGGACGGTCCACCAGCCGCTGCCCACGTTCACCCAGGCGTAGTCGTCGCCCGGGAAGGAGGAGCCCTGGAAATTACCGATGTAGGACCGGTCCCAGCCGTACACCGCGGCGCTCGGCCTGCCGCAGTGCCCGGCGGTGACGAAGCCGCCGTGCACCGAGAAGCCGATGGAGCAGCGGACGTTGCCGGTGTAGTAGGGGTCGCCGCCCACCGTGCCGGCGGCGAAGGTGCGCGGTGCGGCGGGACTCTGCCGCACCGTTACCGGACCGGCCTGGCGGGCCCGGGAGAGGAAGGCCCGGACATCGTTGTCGTCCCGGTGTGCGGCGACGACGCTGACGACGACCTTGTTGGCCTTCGGGTCCACGTGCCAACCGGCGACTCCCGCAGGCGCGTTGAGAGTGTCCATGTGTTTCTTCACCGCGTCGAGGTGCCGCGCGTCGTACCGCACGAGGCGTACGGCCGCTCCGGTCGCGCGTACGGCGTCGGCACGCGTGGCACGGGTGAGGGCGACGGTGAGTCCGCCCCGGTGGGCGTCGAACCAGGAGCCGCCGTAGGCCGAACCCGCGGCTTTCCGAGCCCTGCGTTCGACATCTGTGGCGGTCTTCTCGGCGACCAGGCGAGCTTCCGCCTCGTCACGGGTCAGCCCCAGGTCGCGCTCCATCGCGGAGAGGAGCTCGGGGGAGGCGGGCGCTTGGGCGGAGCGCGCGGGAGAGTCCGCCGCGGAAGCCGGCAGGGCGCTCGCGGTCGCCCAGGTGCCGAGCAGGAGGAGCGCGGACAGTCCGGTGCGCAGGCTTGTGGTGCGTCTCAAGGGATGCCCCTTCGTTGTTCCAGCGGGTGGGGGTGGAACAGCAGAGCTTGAGAGCGCTCTCGGATACGCCCGGCAGAGCGTAGCCCCGGATCAGGAAAGGGTCTAGGCCTATCCTCGGCCGTTGTGGGTGCCCTGTGGTGTCCGGGCTGCGGCCGGCTCCTGGCCACGGGGAGGGTCGGAGCTGGGCGCGCACCCATGACGGATCGGGGTTGGTGTGCGGCCGGCCATCCACGACGACAGCGGGCACGGTCTCGTTGCCCTCGTTGACTTCCCTGACCGCCGCCGACGCGGCCGGGTCCCGCCGGACGTCGACCCAGTGCAGCCGGCGGGCCCTGCGCCCCAACCGGATGCGCAGACGCAGACCGTACGTGCAGCCCGGCCGCCAGAACACGACCGGCCGGCCGTCGACCGCGCTGCGGCGTCGCGCCTCCAGCGCGTCGATCGATCTCGGGAAGACCAGGGGCGAGTTGACGGCTGCGAGCAGCAGGAACGCCACCAGGAGGGCCGCGGCTGTGCCTGGGCTCCCCGCGGAGATCAGTCCCTTCGCGAGGAGTGAGCCGCACAGCACCAGCAGGACCGGCGGGATCCACATGAGCCTCATGGCCGTGGCCCGACGGCCTCGGCGATCCGCAGGGCGGCCTCGGCGGGCGTGAGATGCGTGGTGTCGACGACCTCGGCCGCGTCGTGCAGCCACGTGCGGGCCGCCTCCGCGTAGGGCGCGAGGTGTGCGAGACGGAACGGGGACGGGATGGCGTGTTCCCCCTCGATGCGCCCGCGGAGGGTGTCCTGGTCGGCGTGGAGGACAAAGTGCCGCACCTCGATGGAGTGTTGGGCGAGCCCCGCGCTGATCTCCCGCCAGTACTGTTCGACCAGCACCGTCATGGGGATGACCAGTGTGCCTCCCGCGTAGTCGAATACGTGGCGGGCCGTCTCGACCACGAGTGGACGCCAAGGCGGCCAGTGCTGGAAGTTCTCCCTGCCGGGGCCGGGCAGACCCGGCGTGATGTCCATGAGCGTCTCGCCGACCTTCTCGGCGTCGAACACGCGCGAACCCGGGATCAGTTGCTGCACGAGCGCACTGGTCGTCGTCTTGCCTGCGCCATGAGTGCCGTTGAGCCATACGATCACCTGTCCGACCCTACGGATACGGGCGATGACAGGTGGGCGGACCGATAAACCGCGAGCAACTGATTGTCACTGCTTCGAGGTAAGCATCCCGTCTCGATGGCCGATGCGGCCCCCTCAGCGGCTAGCTTTCTGCAGGTGGGCGGATCCGCGTGATCCTTCCCGCTCGTTGTCCACCCCCCCTGTCTCCCGGTCGACGCACCCGTGTGCACCGGACGACCCGTCATGCAAGGAGCGCCTGCCCTCGATGACCGTCGACAGCCTCCCGGAAGCTCGGACCACCGCCGACCCGCCGCAGCAGTCCCTGAGCACCGCCGCCGCGCGCAACCTCGCCACCACCACCAAATCCGCCCCGCAGATGCAGGAGATCACCTCCCGCTGGCTGTTGCGGATGCTGCCCTGGGTCGAGGCCAAGGGTGGCGCCTACCGGGTCAACCGGCGGTTGCGCCACACCGTCGGAGACGGGCACATCGAGTTCGTCCAGGAAGGTGCCACGGTCCGGGTGATCCCCCGGGAACTCGGGGAACTGGCCCTGCTGCGCGGCTTCGAGGACCCGGACGTCCTCACCGCCCTCGCCGACCGCTGCACACAGCGCGACTTCACGGCGGGCGAGGTCCTCGTCGAGCGCGGCAGCCCCGCGGACCGGATCCACCTGATCGCCCACGGCCGGGTCAGCCAGACCTCCGAGGGCCGGTACGGCGGAGAGATCGCCGTCGGGGTGCTCGCGGACGGCGACCACTTCGGGGACCAGGCCCTGCTGGGCTCCGGGGCCCGCCACGAGTGCACGGTCACCGCGGAGACCTCCGGCACCCTCCTCACCCTCTCCCACGCCGACTTCGCCGCGGTCCAGGCCTCCGCGCCCCAGCTCCAGGCCCACGTCGAGGAGTTCACCTCACGCGCACGGCAGCGGCAGAACAAGCACGGCGAGGCCGAGATCGCCCTGTCGGCCGGCCACGTCGGCGAGGCCGAACTGCCCGGCACCTTCGTCGACTACGAACTCCAGCCGCGCGAGTACGAGCTCTCCGTCGCGCAGACCGTTCTGAGGATCCACACGCGGGTCGCCGACCTCTACAACGGTCCGATGAACCAGAGCGAGGAGCAACTCAGGCTCACCGTCGAGGCCTTGCGGGAGCGGCAGGAACACGAGCTGATCAACAACCGCGAGTTCGGGCTGCTGCACAACGCCGACTTCAAGCAGCGCATCCAGCCCCGCTCCGGCCCGCCGACCCCGGACGACATGGACGACCTGCTCTGCCGCCGGCGCGGTACCAGACTGTTCCTCGCCCATCCCAGGACGATCGCCGCCATCGGACGCGGATTCAGCGCCTGCGGCCTCTACCCCGACCACGTCGACCTCGGCGGACAGTCCGTCCCCGCCTGGCGAGGCGTTCCCATCCTGCCCTGCAACAAGATCCCGATCAGCAAGGAACAGACCAGTTCCATCATCGCGATGCGCACCGGCGAGGAGAACCAGGGCGTCATCGGCCTGCGGCAGACCGGACTGCCGGACGAGTACGAACCGGGGCTCTCCGTGCGGTTCACGGGCATCAACGAACAGGCGATCATCTCCTACCTCGTCACCACCTACTACTCCGCCGCCGTGCTCCTGCCCGACGCCCTCGGAGTGATGGAGAACGTGCAGATCGCCCCAAGTCCGCGCTGAATCCCAGGTCGCGCAGGACCAGGCCCGTCACGCCCTCGTAAGGCCGCGCTGAAGCGCTGGCCGCGGCAGGCGCACGCCTGTCACGCCCCCGTACCGCGGTGCGCCCATCCCACCCAGCAAGGAGCCGCCGATGCCCGACTCCGGGCCCCTCGGACCATCCCTTCCCGAGCAGCGGCCGACGCCGCCCACCCCAGCACCGGACGCTCCCACGCCGGTGGTCCCCGGTCTTCCGGTCACACCCACCGCGCTGCACTTCCTGGCCGGGTTGCATCCACCGGTCACGATCCCCGCCCCGCCGCCGTCACCGACGGCCGCTTCCGCCGTACAGGACGCGCGTGCGGCGGTCCCGGCCGGACCGGACGTCCAGGTCATGCCTGCCGCGGCAGCGGCCGCCTCCGCCGTACGGGACATGCCCGACGGGGCCGAGGCAGGCTCCGCACTCCAGCGGGTCCTGCGCGGACCGACCGGACCGGGCACCGCCTCGCTGTCCGTGGCGCGCGGCTACAAGCCCACGCCCCCGGAGCCGGTGCCTTTGGCCGCCCCCGCCCGTCCCGCCGCGGGGCAAGCCGTCCCCGGCCTGTACCACCACCCCGTCCCGGAACCCGACCCCGCACGCGTCGAGGAGCTGAGCCGCCGGATCAAGCGCTGGGCCGAGGGCGAGGTCCAGCTCTACCCCGAGGAGTGGGAGGGCCAGTTCGACGGCTTCTCCGTCGGCCGGTACATGGTCGCCTGCCACCCCGACGCCCCGACGGTCGACCACCTGATGCTGGCCACCCGCCTGATGGTCGCGGAGAACGCGGTGGACGACTGCTACTGCGAGGACCACGGCGGGTCGCCCGTCGGTCTCGGGGGGCGTCTCCTCCTCGCCCACACCGCGCTGGACCACTTCCACACCACCGTGGAGTACGCGCCGGCGTGGCGGGAGTCGCTCGCGTCGGACGCCCCGCGCCGGGCGTACGACAGCGCGATGGGCTACTTCACCGACGCGGCGACCCCCTCCCAGGCCGACCGCTACCGGCACGACATGGCCCGGCTGCACCTGGGCTACCTCGCCGAAGCCGCCTGGGCGCAGACCGGTCATGTGCCGGAGGTGTGGGAGTACCTGGCGATGCGCCAGTTCAACAACTTCCGCCCCTGCCCCACGATCACCGACACCGTCGGCGGTTATGAACTGCCCGCTGACCTGCACGCCCGGCCGGACATGCAGCGGGTCATCGCGCTCGCCGGCAACGCGACCACCATCGTCAACGACCTCTACTCGTACACCAAGGAACTCAACAGCCCCGGCCGCCACTTGAACCTGCCGGTGGTGATCGCGGAACGCGAACAGCTCTCCGAACGCGACGCCTACCTCAAGGCCATCGACGTCCACAACGAACTCCAGCACGCCTTCGAGGCCGCCGCGGCCGACCTCGCCGAGGCCTGCCCCCTGCCCCCCGTGCTGCGTTTCCTCAAAGGCGTGGCCGCGTGGGTCGACGGCAACCACGACTGGCACCGCACCAACACCTACCGCTACACCCTGCCCGACTTCTGGTAGAGAACGGACAACTCTCTGTGACCACTGAAACGACCTCCACCGCCACCGCCACCGCGAAGATCCCGGCCCCGGCGACGCCGTACCAGGGGGACATCGCCCGGTACTGGAACAACGAGGCGCGGCCGGTCAACCTGCGCCTCGGTGACGTGGACGGTCTCTACCACCACCACTACGGCATCGGCGCCGTCGACCACGCCGCGCTCGGCGACCCGGCCGACAGCGAGTACGAGAAGAAACTCATCGCGGAGCTGCACCGGCTGGAGTCGGCGCAGGCGGAGGTCCTCATGGACCACCTCGGCCCGATCGGGCCCGACGACACGCTCGTCGACGCCGGCTGCGGGCGCGGCGGTTCCATGGTCATGGCCCACCGCCGCTTCGGCTGCAGGGTCGAAGGCGTCACCCTGTCCGCCACCCAGGCCGAGTTCGGCAACAGGCGCGCACGGGAACTGCGGATCGACGACCACGTCCGCTCCCGTGTGTGCAACATGCTCGACACGCCCTTCGACAAGGGCAGCGTCGCCGCCTCGTGGAACAACGAGTCGAGCATGTACGTCGACCTGCACGACCTGTTCGCCGAACACTCCCGCTTCCTCAGGGTGGGCGGCCGGTACGTGACGATCACCGGCTGCTGGAACCCTCGCTACGGCCAGCCGTCGAAGTGGGTCTCCCAGATCAACGCCCACTTCGAGTGCAACATCCACTCCCGCCGCGAGTACCTGCGCGCCATGGCGGACAACCGGCTCGTGCCGCAGACCATCGTCGACCTCACCCCGGACACCCTGCCCTACTGGGAGCTGCGGGCCACGTCCTCGCTGGTCACCGGGATCGAGGAAGCGTTCATCGAGTCCTACCGGGACGGCTCCTTCCAGTACGTCCTGATCGCGGCCGACCGCGTGTGAGCCCCGACCTCGCGGGGCCGGAGCCGCCGGTGCGGACCCCGGCCCCGCGAGGTGCGCCCGCACCCGGCGGACACCCGAACGAAACCGACCTCCGCTCCGTCGGAATGGATGAGGCATTGATGAGGCCGGACATGCCTCCGCACTCAGACGTGGCGGTTCGGGATTCCACCGGGAGGTCGGTTCATGCGCTGGGCCAAGCGATCCGTGATCGCACTGCTGACGGCAGCCGCAGCGGCGTCGGTTTCCGCTTGCGAGCCGGAGGAGGACAGCGGCGAGGCCGCGCCGTCCTGCGCCTACGTGGTGACCTACGAGGGGCGCACCTACCGCGATGTGGCCAACGTCGAATTCAGCGTCGGCACCAGACTGGGGACCGCGACCCGGCCGCCCTGCGACGACACCGGCGGCCGGAACAAGCACGAGGAACCGTCCACGACGGAAACCGCCTACGCGGTGGACGGCATCTCTCCCGAAGTGGCCATCGCCGTCGGTGGCGCACCCGGCGACGTGCTGTTCGTCGCGGTCCGCTCCGGCAACGACTTGCCCCCCGAGGTGAAGAAGCTGATCGCCGGCTCCCGGTGAAGAAGGCCACGCGTACGTACCACTTCCGGGTGCTGCGCGAGGCGGGCCTGGTGACGCAACGCGACCACGGCAACGGAAGCACACTGACACTTCTCAGGGCGGACATCGAGGAGCACTGCCCCGGTCTGCTGCCGCTCCTCGTGGCCGAGCTCGGACAGTCGAGTGAGGGGGAAAGCAGGTGACAGCCGGGCGAGGCCGGTCCGGCTCCGCCGCTCAGAAGGCGTACCGCACCCGCAGCCACGGCGCAAGGCGGTCGATCAGAGTGCGCAGTGTCCGCACGGCCTCCCCTTTGACGCCGTTGCGGTAGCGGACGTTCAGGGCGCCGTTCTCGGAGCGCTTGGCCTGCTGGAGGTCCGGCTGCCACAGGGCCTCCTCGGCCCGGGGGTGCCAGCCGAGGTTGACCTCGTGCAGCTCCTGGTTGTGGGTCAGCATGATCACCTCCGCGGCGGCCTGCTCCTTCACCCGCCGGGGCAGGACGTCGTCGAGGTGCGTCAGCAGCCGCGCTCAGGCGTCCTGCCGGCCGGGGCGGATGACCACGGGGGAGAGGTTGAAGTGCACCTCGTACCCGGCGTCGAGGAAGTCCGCAGCGGCGCCGATCCGCTCGGCGACGGGGGAGGTGCGCACGTCGAGCAGTCGGGCGTCGTCCGGCGGCATCAGCGAGAACCGGATGCGAGTGCGGCCACGCGGGTCGAGGGCCAGCAGGCCGGGGTTGACGAACTTGGTGGCGAAAGACGCCTTGGCCGTGGGCCACTGCCGGAAGGCGTGCACGAGGTCCGCGGTGTTGTCGCAGATCAGCGCGTCCACCGAGCAGTCGCCGTTCTCCCCGATGTCGTACACCCACGCCTCGGGGTCGCACTGGTTCGGCTCGGGCTTGCGTCCCTGCCGTGCCACGTGCCGGGCGAGGTGGGCGATGATCCGGTCCGTGTTGGTGAAGACGGCGATGGGGTTGGCGTACCCCTTTCGCCGGGGCACGTAGCAGTAGGCGCAGGCCATGGCACAGCCGTTGGAGGCGCCGGGGGCGATCCAGTCGGCGGACCGGCCGTTGGGGCGTTTGGCGAGGGTCTTCTTCTCGCCCAGCACCAGCGTTTCCCCCTTGATGCGTACCCAGCGCTCGATGTTGCCCTGGTTGCCGTGCAGCCCGGGGATGCGCCAGTGGGAGTCGACCATGGTCAGCCGGGCGTCGGGGAACCGGGCGCTGATCTGCCTGCCACGCGGGGACGCGGCAGCCTCGGGCTCGGCGTAGATCTCCTGTACGGGCAGCAGCCGGCGTGCCTCCGGGGAGGTGCGGAACGAGGAGGACCGGTCCGCCACGGCGGGGCCGGGGGACAGGGCGTCGAGCCCGAACAGCGCGCCGGAGTCATCGTCCGGACTGCCGGACGGATGGTGCCCGGACGGGTGGTGCATGGAGGCTCCCGTACGGATCGTGCGAGGGGACAAGAGGCTTCCGGAGCAGAGGCCGTCCGCCGTCACTTGACTGTACGGGGCACACACCGCTCACGCGCTGCGGCGAGCCCGACGGCACAGCCCTCGACGCACGGCGAGGGCGTTCCAGAGCCCCGCCCGCGGCTCCCCCGGCGCCGTGCCGCCAGTGCAGAGCTGGGACGATGCGCCGGTGGATATGTTCTCGAACCTCAGCGGCGGCCCGGAGCACGACGGGCAGGATCACCCGCGGCCAGGACGAGCCGAGCCGGGCCAGTGGCCGAAGCTGGAGTCCGCGCTCGCTGCGGTCAATCGTGACCTGCGGGCGACCCTGCCGGGCCAAGATCCGCTGATCCTGATGGTGGACCCGCCTCGGCAGCCTGTGCCTGCGAACGGGAGCGACAGGGGCCAGGTCTACGTGGCGATGCCCGACGGCCGCTGGCACGGCAACGCGGTCAATGCGTGCGATCTGGAGGAGGGTGACCCTCCGGAGCCGCACCACGCTGCGACGGTCCTGACCGTGGTCGCAGACGCCGCGCAGTCGACGATCATGGAGCTGCTGTGGCAGGTCTGGCCGGTCTGCCGGGAACACAAGCTCGGGACGCACCCTCGTCCCGCGGGGACGGCTGACGACTGGTGCAAGGACGAAACGGATGCGGCGGGCCCACCTGTGTGGTGGTGCCCGGGCAACCGGGACGAAACCGGTCACGCCGTCGCCCCGGTGGGAGAGTTGGCCGCCACCCTGCCGGGAAAACAGCGTCGAGCCCTGCGGCGCAGCGAGCGTGGGCGAAAAGGCCGCAGTCAGCCCTGCTGATCGGCCCCGGTTCACTACACCCTTGGAAACCCCTGGCGGAACAGAAGAGGACGCATCTTGCACGAGGCCCGTGCCGGCCACGGCTGAGCGGTCTGGGCACCACTGCCAACCTGCGCACGCTGATGTGTCGGGAGACGGACATCGCTCCGTCGGCGTACGAGCGTCGGTTCGGGCCTGAGGCGAGTTGACGACACGGACGTCCATCCAAGCCAAGCCAACGGAAAGATCACATCACCGAGTCGGCATGGTCGAACTCGCGGTCAACATGATCAGTTCGACATCGCGTCCGGTAAACCATCCCGCTTTTCAGATAAGTCGGGGTGTAACGGGCTGATTTGGGGCACAATTCCGGGATGTCTCGGGTACATAGAAGGCGCAGCGCGAGCATCGCAGCCGTATGCGTCAACGGTGTCATGGTCCTGCTGGCGTTGGTCTGGGCTGTCAGCAAACTCGGAGAAGCGAACTCGGCACCCGACACCTCGGCCGTCGTGGGGATTCCGCTCAGCGTGGTGAGCCTCTTCGTCTCCGTAGTCAGCTTAGCTGTATCCATCGAGGCGACGAACCGCGCCGCCACCGCCTTGACCACTGCCGAAGAGGCGTCCAGGAGGATCGCCAGAGAGATCGAGGCGACGGAGAAACGGCAGCTGGCCATCCTGGTAGGCGACGTCAGTAACGCATGTGTCAACCTGCACTACTCCCTGCGCGACACCGGGCAGTCGGCAGCGATGACGGCCACGGAAGGGTGGCTGCACGTCGTCGAGGGTTCAGGGACGACGAACATGGACGTTGCCTCCTTCTACCGGAGCGTGCCGCATGGCCGGCTGGTCATCGTGGGCCCACCCGGTGCGGGGAAAACGGTTCTGGCCATGGAACTGGTCCGGAAACTGGCCGAGTCCAGGACGGACCTCGCCACCTCTGTCCCTCTTCGGCTGTCATTGGCCGAGTGGGACCTGACAAGAATGCCTCGACTCGAGGACTTCCTCGTAAGCCAGATCGTCTCCACCTTCGACTGTTCGCGGACGCTGGCGAGGGAGCTGTTCGAGTACGGCCTCATTCTGCCGGTCCTTGACGGCCTCGATGAGATGGATCCGCCATTGAGGGACAGTGGGGGCATCGTCCGGGACACCTCCGGCTTCCCGTGCCCTGACCCGAACGCCACGCGGGCTCTTACCGCTCTGAAAGCACTTGAGGAGTACGCATGGGACAAGCCCCCGGGACCACTGATCCTCACCTGCCGCGACACCCACTACGACGCACTGCCTGATAAGGCCAGACTGCGCGACGTCGCACTCGTGCTCGTCGACGGCGTCGACACGGGGCGGGCGGCGGCCTACCTGCACGCGCGCTGCACCCAGAGGACTGACTGGCGGCAGGACGACTGGGAGCGGCTGCTCAGGACCCTGGCGCAGAGGGCAGTTGAGCTGAGGGACGCGCTGTCGACGCCGTGGCGGCTGTCGCTGATTGCCGCTGCCTACCGTGACGAGGGTGACCCTGCGGAGCTGCGTGCACCGCGCTCGCCTGAAGCAGTGGAGGAGTATCTGCTGGATCGCTACATTCCAGCGGTCACGGCGAGCCATGCTTGTCGTGACGGACGGTACGACGCGGTCAAGGTGCACCGCTGGCTGCACCACATGTCCACATCGCTCACCAACCCACGTCCGGGACATCGGCCCGACGCACCGCCGGAGCCAGGGGCGGATCTGGTTCTTCACCGCCTGTGGCCGCTGGGTGGAAGGACACGTGTACGGTTCGTCGACGGTGTACTGACCTTCGTCGTCTTTGTCGCGCTGTGGTCACCTGCCATGGTCGTGGCGCCACCCCTGGGTACGTCGAACGTCTTCGTCGTCGGTCTGGCGGGACTTCTCGGGGTCGTGAACGCTGTTGGCGCGATCCGGGAACCTCAGCCTTTGAGCCTGCCTTCTCGCTCGAGGCGCCGCCGCCTGCGTCCATTGGAGGGGCTCAGGACCGCCTATGACGAGGTCAGGTGGGGCCTAGAGCCAGAAGACCTCCCAAGAACCGTCCCCATGTTCGCCTTCGGGTACTTGGTGTTCTCCCTGCTCGTGCACGTGTTCCATGTCGTAGACTTCCCCTCTCGCACTCCTGCGGTTCTCCGGATGAATTTCCTGGACGCGGAAGCCAACCCCGTGTTCCGTTTCATCACCACGACCGTGTTCAGCTTTGCGTTCGGCGCTTTCATCGGGTACGTCCTGGTGCGCTTCGTCTGCCTCGCCTTCTGTGTGGCAGCCCTGCCAACTGCCTTCGTCCGCGGTGTCACCGTCGCGGTCACAGATCCCACGAACCGCCCCCGCCCGCCTGGTACCGATATCCGGGACGATGTGCGGTCCGCTCTGGGTGTGGCCCTCGTGACAGCGGTTACAGTCGCGGCCGGCTCCACGGCCGTCAGTGGTTGGTATGCCGCCACAGGCCTCGGCTGGCTCGCCTTCACCGTGAGCCTGCTGTCCCTCGGACCTAACGCGTGGCGGCGCCATCTGGCTTTTCGGCTTTGCACGTTGGGGGGCCAGCGACTCCCTGTCAGGCTGCGGTCCTTTCTCGACTGGGCCAGTACAGCGGGACTTCTGCGACCGTCCGGCATCGCCTATCAGTTCCGCCACCAAGAGCTCCAGCAATGGATTGCCGCCCGCCCCGCGGCCCCAGAGCCGCGCCGCGTGCCTCCGCCGGATGCAGGCCACGGATGAAGAGAAGGCACCGGACCGGGGACGGGACAGGACTGCACACAGCCGCGGCGGGGTTCTCAATCACCGGCGTCCTATGTGGTCCCGATGGTGCTGTCGCAGATCAAAGCCTGTGACAGTAGGCCTACGTGCCGGTTGTGGGACGCGCAGCGTGCAGCCGGCTGCCCCCCGATAGGTCGTGGCCTGAACCTTGACCGCCAACCTGGAGACCTTTTCCGCGGGCTGCCGGCGAGCAAGGTGTTCGACGACGCCGGTGCTGTCATCCCGGCCGGTGCGGGAGTTCACGTGGCGGGCGAGGCAGAGGCAACGCCCCGGGCTTGAGGTGAGGGAGCCATCAGGCCGGAATGATCTGCGCGACCTGCCCCAGGTGAGCCGTGTCTCACGGTGGAAGCGTTGTTATGCAACGAGGTGCATAGGAGGATCGCTGCATGGCGCTCGAGCATGCGATCCTCGTTTCCCTGCTGGAGAAGCCGGGCTCCGGCTATGAGCTGGCCCGGCGGTTCGAGCGGTCCATCGGGTACTTCTGGACCGCCACCCACCAGCAGATCTACCGCGTACTCAAGCGGATGGAGAGCGACGGCTGGGTCGACGGCCGGGACGTCCCGCAGTACGGGCGTCCGGACAAGAAGGAGTACTCCGTCGCCCAGCCCGGACGAGAAGCGCTCTCCGTGTGGCTGAGCGAACCGACCGAGCCGGAGAGCGTGCGGCACGACCTGGCGGTGAAGATCCGGGGTGCCGCCTTCGACGATCCGGCAGCCTTGATCAGTGAGGTCGAGCGGCACCGGCAGGCGCACACCGGCCGCCTCGCTCACTACCTCGCGGGCGAGGCCCGTGACTTCGGGGAGCCTCCGGCGGACGGTCCGCTCGACGCCGAGCGGGAACTCCAGCACGTCGTGCTGCGCGGCGGCATCGCGTACGAACGCATGATGATCGCCTGGCTCGACGACGTCCTCGCCACACTCGCCCGCTTCGGCGCCGAACACTGACCTGCCGAGCGGGCCCTCACCGGGACCATGACCGTGCCCGGACCCACCCTCATCCATCCCAGCCGAAAGGCGGCACCCGTGACCGACGCGCTGCTCTTCAACCCGCGCACATACGACCCCGCGCACTTCGACCCGGAGACCCGCAGGCTGCTGCGCGCCACCGTCGACTGGTTCGAAGAGCGGGGCAAGCGCCGGCTGATCGAGGACTACCGGACCCGCGCCTGGCTCGGCGACTTCCTCGCCTTCGCCGCCGAGGAAGGGCTCTTCGCGACCTTCCTCACCCCCGCCTCCGCCTCCGCGGAGGACGACGGCGACAAGCGCTGGGACACCGCCCGCATCGCCGCCCTGAACGAGATACTCGGCTTCTACGGCCTCGACTACTGGTACGCCTGGCAGGTCACCATTCTCGGGCTCGGCCCCGTCTGGCAGAGCGACAACGCCGAGGCCCGCGCCCGAGCCGCCGAACTCCTCTCCCAGGGCGAGGTGTTCGCCTTCGGGCTCTCCGAGAAGACGCACGGCGCCGACATCTACTCCACCGACATGCTGCTCGAGCCGGACGGGACGGGCGGCTTCCGGGCCACCGGTTCCAAGTACTACATCGGCAACGGCAACGCCGCCGGACTCGTCTCCGTCTTCGGCCGCCGCACCGACATCGAGGGCCCCGACGGCTACGTGTTCTTCGCGGCCGACAGCCGCCACCCGGCGTACCACCTGGTCAAGAACGTCGTCGACTCCTCCAAGTACGTCAGCGAGTTCCGCCTCGAGGACTACCCGGTGACCCCGGCGGACATCCTGCACACCGGTCGCGCCGCCTTCGACGCCGCCCTGAACACCGTCAACGTGGGCAAGTTCAACCTGTGCACCGCCTCGATCGGCATCTGCGAGCACGCGATGTACGAGGCCGTCACCCACGCGCAGAACCGCATCCTCTACGGCCGCCCCGTCACCGCCTTCCCGCACGTGCGGCGCGAGCTGGCCGACGCGTACGTCCGACTCGTCGGCATGAAGCTGTTCAGCGACCGCGCCGTCGACTACTTCCGCACCGCGGGCCCCGACGACCGGCGCTACCTCCTCTTCAACCCCATGACGAAGATGAAGGTGACCACCGAGGGCGAGAAGGTCATCGACCTGATGTGGGACGTCATCGCCGCCAAGGGCTTCGAGAGGGACAACTACTTCGCCCAGGCCGCCATCGAGATCCGCGGCCTGCCGAAGCTGGAGGGCACCGTCCACGTCAACCTGGCGCTGATCCTCAAGTTCATGCGGAACCACCTCCTCGACCCGGTCGCCTACGAGCCCGTCCCGACCCGCCTCGACGCGGCCGACGACGACTTCCTCTTCCGCCAGGGACCGGCCCGCGGCCTCGGCTCGGTGCGCTTCCACGACTGGCGGCCGGCCTTCGACACCTACGCCCACCTGCCCAACGTCGCCCGGTTCCGTGAACAGGCCGACGCGCTCTGCGAGTTCGTACGCACAGCCGCTCCCGACGAGGAACAGAGCAGGGACCTCGACCTCCTCCTCGCCGTCGGGCAGCTCTTCGCACTCGTCGTCCACGGACAGCTGGTCCTGGAGCAGGCAGCCCTGGCCGGCGTCGAGGAGGACGTCCTCGACGAACTGTTCGCCGTCCTCGTACGTGACTTCTCCGCGCACGCCGTCGAGCTGCACGGCAAGGACTCCGCAACCGAGGAGCAGCAGCACTGGGCACTCGGCGCCGTCCGGCGCCCGGCGGTCGACGAGGCACGTTCGGAGCGCGTCTGGCAGCGCGTCGAGGCGCTGTCGGGGGCGTACGAGATGATGCCCTGAGGCCTCGGCACGGCCTCGGACGAACCACCGCGGGGTACGGCGGCCGCCGCCGTACCCCGCGAGGCGTTCGCCGGTGGGCCGGAGCGGTTGGCCGGAAAGGCGGTGCATTGCTCCTCGGCGGTGGCGAAGAAGGCGTGCTGGCCCGTGGTGTCACTGACGCGGGCGAAGCGGTCCGGGAGTGCGGCGGCTGAGGCCACGGGAGTGAGGCAGATTCTCGCCGCGGGGCCGGATGAGCGCCTGGATGAGGACGCCCGACAGGCAGCGAGCAGCATGACGGGCGATCGCTCCGTGACACACGGTGTGGAGGGTGGGGCGTGTATCGCGAGCCTCGGGTCGCATCCGAAGCTGTAGGTCGTGCCCTCGAAAAGCGCTCGTGCTGGCAGGGGAGCCCCCGGTATGGTGCGCCGATGCCGTCGATCAAGAAGTTCCAAGTCACTTTCGACTGTGCGGAACCTGCGCGACTCGCCGCTTTCTGGTGCGAGGTGTTGGGGTACGTCGTGCCGCCGGCCCCGGAGGGGTTCGCCACGTGGGAGGACCACCATCGCTCGCTGCCGCCGGAGGACCAGGTCGTCTACTTCGCGTGCAGCGATCCCTCGGGCGAAGGCCCGCGCCTGCTCTTCCAGCGCGTTCCCGAGGGCAAGGTCGTGAAGAACCGAGTGCATCTCGATGTGCGCGTCGGCACGGGACTTGTGGGCGAGGAGCGCCTCGCCGCGCTGGAGGCCGAATGCGAACGGCTTGTCGCGCTCGGCGCCGAACACGTGAAGACGCTGCTCGCCGATGACGACAACGAGTCATGCATCAACATGCGGGACATCGAAGGCAACGAGTTCTGTCTCGACTGACCGCAGGTGACGATCCCAGGCGCCTGATCCGGGGGTGCCGCGCTCGTCGGCGCGGGATCGAGACGCTCCGCCGTCAGCCGAGCGGGGTGCCGCCGTTCTCACGACCGTCGAGCCCCCAGAACCGGGCGGTGTGGTAGCTGGAGCAGATGGTGTCGAGGTAGTAGGTGCCGGAGCTGCCGCACTGTTCGGCGCCACCGCCCGGCTCGACAGCCAGCCCGTGCCTCATGCCGTACACGGAGTACACCTCGACGGCGGAGCGGCCGGAGGCGTCGTCGTACACACTCGACGTGGTGCCCCCGCCGAGGGACTCCGTGCGGGAGGGCGTCTGGCCGATGCCCCAGACGTTCGTCCACTGGTCGCGGAGTTCGGTGGCGTTGGCGGGCCTCACGGTCGTGTCGGAGGTGCCCTGCCAGATCGCCACCCGTGGCCAGGAGGTCGTGCCGGCCGGAGCGGCGGACCGCACCGACTGCCCCCACTGGGCGGGGCTCTTGTCCGGCGGGCTGTACATGCAGGTGTAGGCCGTGACCAGGCTGTTCGCGCAACGTGCCGGCATGCCGGAGTCGATGGCCCCGCCCGCGAAGACGTCGGGATAGGCGGCCAGCATGTTCGCCGTCATGGCCCCGCCCGCGGACAGGCCGGTGATGTAGACGCGCCGGGTGTCGCCTCCGTACAGCGCGACGGCCTTGTCCACCATCTGCTTGATCGACAGCGCCTCGCCCTGACCGCGTCCGCTGTCGCCCGGCTCGAACCAGTTGAAACAGGAGTTGGCGTTGTTGGCGCTGCTCGTCTGGGGGAGGACCAGCGCGAAGCCGTAGAGGTCGGCGAACTTGGGCCAGCCCGAGTGCGTGTAGTAGTCGTTCGCGCTCTGCGTGCAGCCGTGGAGGGCGACCACCAGCGGGGCGTCGGCGGGCAGCGAGTCTGGCGCGTAGGTGAACATCGACAGGTTGCCGGGGTTGGTGCCGAAACCTGTGACCTGGGTCAGACCCGCGGCGGATGCCTGCGGGCCGGCGGCGAGCAGGCCACCGGTCAGGGCCAGAGCACCGGCGGTGGCGGTGGCCCAGCGGCGCACGCCCCGGACGAGGTTCAGCGGAAAACGGAACGCAAGACGCGAATGTCCCATGACGACTGCCTCCTGACGTGGGGGGAATCCCCGGTACCCGCAGCACCGGTGACCGGGCCAGCATCATCGGGGTTCACGTGCCGGGGGCGGCATGGACGGGACGGCCACCAGCGACGAGAACTTGTGTGACGGCGGGACATTCCCGACCCGTGAAGACTCGTGTACGGCCAGGATCCCGTAGGCCAAATCCCCCCTGGGTCAGGCTGATTCGACCCGTCGCCAGGTGGTGCCCACAACTACTCCACCGCTTCGGACGATGGTCGGCAGCCCCATATGTCGCGGCGAACCGGCGTCATAGCCTTCCGCGCACCCCCTGCACGCGACCGCGGAGGTTCACGCCATGCGCTTCTCGTTCCACCCCGGGCCACGATCCTGGCGACGCGGCGGGCCGGCGGCTCTCGCGCTGGCCGTCCTCACCCTCACCCCCGGGCCCGCCACGGGGGCGCCGGTGAGCGCCGGCAGCGGCCTCTGCGCGCGTATCAGCCAAGCGCGCGTACCGGGGGCGGAGCATCAACGCGCCACCTGTCTGGATGAGTTGACCACGGCAGGCACCGTAGCCTCGGGTCACACCGACCCTGCGGACTGGGCGGGCCTCACGCCGAGGGACCTGGCCGTACCCAGTGGGGTCCCCGGCGTTCAGATCGACGGCTACTTCCCGGATACGTCCACCACCAACACCAACCACGGATGGAACCACGACGCCCAGTTCGTCATCCGACTGCCCGACCGCTGGAACGGCGGCCTGGTGGTCGCAGGCACCCCCGGCAACCGTGAGCAGTACGCCAACGACCGGGCCATCGCCGACTGGGTGCTGTCCCGCGGCTACGCCTACGCCGCCACCGACAAGGGCAACACCGGCCCGGCCTTCTACCGGGACGGCAAGAAGCCGGGCGACGCCATCGCGGAATGGAACAGCCGGCTCACCCAGCTCACCCGAGCCGCCCGTGCCACCGTCGCCCGGCACTACCACCGGCCGCCGTCGCGCACCCTGGTCACCGGCATGTCCAATGGCGGCTACCTCGTGCGCTGGCAGCTGGAGAACCACCCCGGCCTCTACGACGGGGGAGTCGACTGGGAGGGCACCCTGTGGCGCTCCGACGGCCCCACCCTGCTGAACTTCCTGCCGGAGGCACTCCGCAGCTACCCCGGGTACGCCGACGGGGGCGAGGACGCCGACGCGGCGCGCAGGGCTCTGCACACCGCCGGCTTTCCGGCCGGTTCCGAGTTCCTCTGGCCGTACCACCACAAGGTCTACTGGGACCTGACCCAGCGCCTCTACCGTGAGGAACTGGACCCCGGTTTCGACGGCCCGACGGAAGCGGGGACGCCCTTCTGCGCGCCGGGCACACCGGCCTGCGACGCCGACTACGACTATGCCGCCCGGCCCGGCGAAGTCCGCAGAGCCGTGGAGAAGATCGAGCTGACCGGCCGGATCGGCAAACCGTTGATCACCGTGCACGGCACCCTGGACGTCCTGCTGCCGATCTCCCAGGACTCCGACGTCTACGCCCGTATGGTTCGCAAGTCTGGCCGGGGCCCGTTGCACCGCTACTACCGCATCGAGGGCGGCACCCACACGGACGCGCTCGTCGACACCCACCCCGACCGCCTGCGCCCGCTCACGCCGTGCCACCGCACCGCCTTCGCGGCCCTGGAGAACTGGCTCAGCCGGCCAGGGCACCGTCCGCCTGCCTCCCGCACGGTGCCGCTGCCTTCCGAAGCGGACCCGGCGACACTCCTCGAGGACTGCCCCCTGACCGCCCACGCGGACGCCGCTTCGCCGCCCAGGCCCTGAACCGCCTGACACGTCCTGCGGAGCCCTGCTCAGTCGGGTCCTGTCCAGTCGAAGGGGAAGTGTTTGCTCGACTTCCCCGAGCGTTCCCAGGAGAAGCCGAAGGCGTCGGCGCGGTCCGCGGTGGCCCGTCCCCAGGTGGCGACCTGGCCCGGTCCCACCTCGGCGCCCGGGGCGTTGTGTACCTGGACGCGGGCACCCTCCGGTGCCGTCGGGCCGGTGAGCGCCTCGGCCGTGGCCGTGACCCGGCCGGGGATCTCGGCCCTCCAGGTGGCGAGGTCCTCGTCGATCTCCACTCGGATCGGCGCGAACTCCATGCCGCGCATCTCGGGCCGCAACATCTCGCCGAACCGCGCCGGCCAGCCTCCCGCCTCACCGCCGAAGACGGCCCCGAGCGCGGCTCGCTGCCCGTCGTCGGCGCGCTCGTCCAGGAAGACCGCGGCGTACGCGTCACTGTGCTCGCCGGCCCAGACGTTGCCCACGAACGCGCCCAGCATCAGGACGTTGAGATCGTCGAGGCGTACATCGCCGTAGCTGCCCTCACGGATGTGCCAGACCAGCACGCCCTCGCAGTCACCGTAGGTCGGCGGCTGCGCGAACGTGCAAGGGCACGGTATGGCGCATTTGCACACGTCGAACCAGTCACCCGCCAGATGCCAGCTGGTGCCTGCGCTGTCCTGTTCCGTCATCTCGCATCCCTCCCGTCGAGCCCGAGCGGGGCTCTTTCGGAGTGGCGAGACCGCACGTCCCGAGCCGCACGCGGATCGCGACGCGGCCTCCCTTCCAGCCTGCCGCAGTGCGTCACATGTCGCTCATCGAAGGCGCCGATTCCTGCAATCCGGGCAGCAGCCAGTCCTGGAACGGCGCCAGCACGGCGAGGACCAGGAAGACAACACCCACCACTCCAGCCAGCAGCGGCCCCCTTGACCACAGCTTCTCCACGAAGATCACCACCGCCAGTCCGGCCATCGCCGCAACGTTCATGACCCCGAGCGGCACGAGGACGATCATCAGTCCCGCGCAGCAGCCGACGCAGTAGCCACCGTGGTGGAGGCCCACCCGCAGATCGCGGGCCGGCCGCCGGAACCCGGCGTAACGCACCAGCTGGCTCATGGGGTCGCGGCAGTGCCGCAGGCAGACGTTCTTGAGAGGGCCCAGCTGGTAGAGGCCCGCCAGCAGGAAGGCCACCGCCCCGATCCAGCGTCCCGCCGTCGGACGATCGGCCACCAGGTCACCGGTGAAGTCCAGAGCGACGTAGGCGAGCAGCCCGAAGGCCGTCCACACGAGCAGGTACCCGCCCACGAACTCCACGGTGTGCCCCGCCCGGCTCCACCCGGACGACCGGCGCCCGAGCCCCCTTACCCAGGTGAGGGCCACCGGTGCCATGGAGGGCAGCATCATGGCCGCCATCATCGTCACCCAGAGCAACAGGAACAGCGGCAGGGCCAGACCCATCGTGCCGGGCTCGACGCCCATGTCCCCGGCCTGCCCGGCGGTCAGCACCCAGGCGGGCACGGCGATCAGGACGACCAGCGACCAGGCGACCGCGAGCTCCCGCGTCGGCAGCAACGCTCCTCCCGCTCCGGTCGGGGCGGGGGACCGGGCGGAGACGAGGACGGAACTCCGGAAATGCCGCATCGATGCACTCCCTGCGTATCATCCCAGCACAGCACGCACCTTGCCGCGCCGCGACTCCTCGCCGCGTCCCGAGTAAGCTACCGATCGGTAATTGCGTATCGCCTCGGGTTCGGCCACATACGGCAGCGGGGCAAGGGGGGATGCGGATGTCCGGCCTCGACTTCTACGCCCACGTCGCCACCCGTGGCGACGTGCTGGGTGTGGGCATCGGCGCGCAGCCCGCCGAGTGGGAGACCGCACTCGGCTCCGATTTCCTCGACGCGGAGGACGGGGGCCTGCTGCGCCGGGACTACGGGCTCGTGGAGCTGTCGTTCCAAGAGGAGGAGGGCGCCTGGCCCTGTTTCGGGGTGAGCGTGCAGGTGCACCGTCTGCGAGGGGACACCGAGACGTCCGTACCGGCTGCCCTGCGCGACGCCTACGGCACCTTCGCCCCCGCGACGCGCTTCGAGGTCCTGGCCGCGGCGATCACCGGGCGCGGCTGCTCGATCGAACTCGAACCGGACGAGGACGGCACGACCGGGGACATCCACCGCTACCGCGTGCGGGGGTCCGGCGTGAGGATCTTCGTCCGTGCGGACGAGGACGCCCAGGGGCAGGCGGGCGAGGTGCGGAGCCTCAGCCTGTCTCCCGCGTGGTGGCGCGAGGAGGGGTGATCAGGCAGCCTGGCCCGTGGTTTCGAGTCGGCCGGTCCCCGAATCAGGGTGAGGCGGAGTCCTCCCGAGGCATGTGCGCCGGCTGTTCGCCGCCGGTGACGGTGGGCGCTTCCCGCTCATCGGCGTCAGGCGTGGCGTCAGCCGGGGTGTTGGCCGAGGCGGGTCGGCGTACGAGCAGGTGGCTCACCTCGTACGACATCTCAGTGGTTCCCCGCTGAGGTGGGGGGTGGTATCTCCCGGCACAGACGGAGAGGTTGACGATGAGGTAGGCGTGCCAACTCCGGCCCACGCCGCGCCCGTCGCTGAAGACGGGCCTGTCGTTGAGCCACCAGTCGACCGAGCGGGTGCCGAACACGGTGCGCAGGTTCACCCAGGCGTCCGGGCGGACCGCCTTGTCGCGGTGGTAGCGGTTGGTGCCCCGTACATGGTTGGTGAACTCGAGGAGATCGGGGTTGTCCGGGTGGTATTCGAAGACGTCGATCTCCTGGTCACCGTCGCGCCAGGTCCAGATCGCCGGCCAGGCACCGATCTCCTTCGGCAGCCGAACGCGCGCTTCCAGCACGTCTCCGGCGCGGACGGTGAATCCCTCCTGGCTTCCCTCGGTGGTGAGCAGCCCGGTGTTCCACCGGCCGTCCTGTCGCCGTCTCGCGCGGAAGACGCCGGAACGGCTGTAGTCGGCGTCGGCCACGAGGTGGTCGAGCTTGTCATCGTGTGGGTTGACCGGGCCTCCGCCGGGATAGGCCCAGGAACGGCCCGCCACCCATTGGGTGGTGGAGGTGAAGTCGGCTGTGAAGACGACCGGGGTGGACAGCGCACGGCCGGGAGCCGGGAACGAGCCGGTCGATAAGGGTTCGGTCATAGCAGATGTCTCACCGGCCGGCGGCCCGACATGCTCCCGATCCCCCGCGGAGGGCATATTTGACCCGTATGAGTGAACGCGGGGCCTCCGTCGTGCATGCCGCAACCGCCGGTCCGGACGCTCACAGCCCTGCGGCATGGTCGGGAACGTAAGTCTGCAGATCGCGCGGCGGGCGCTGATAGCCGGTCGAGGGCGGGCGGGCGGGCAGCTCGAGCACCGACGGGGGCACCTCGTGGTAGGGCAGGGATCCCAGCAGGTGAGCGATCATGTTCAGCCGGGCGCGGCGCTTGTCGTCGCTCTCGACGACGTACCACGGTGCCTCGGTGATGTCGGTGTGCACCTGCATCTCGTCCTTGGCGCGCGAGTACGCCTCCCAGCGGGTGATCGACTCCAGGTCCATCGGTGACAGCTTCCAGTGGCGCAGCGGGTCCTTCAGGCGCTTGCGGAAGCGCTCCTGCTGCTCGGTGTCGCTGACCGAGAACCAGTACTTGCGCAGCAGGATGCCGTCCTCCACGAGCATCCGCTCGAAGATCGGGCACTGCCGGAGGAAGAGCTGGTATTCCTCCTTGGTGCAGAACCCCATCACGTGCTCGACGCCGGCCCGGTTGTACCAGGACCGGTCGAACAGCACGATCTCCCCGGCGGCCGGCAGGTGCTCGACGTACCGCTGGAAGTACCACTGGGTGCGTTCGCGTTCGGTGGGCTTGGGCAGCGCGACGATCCGGGCGATACGCGGGTTGAGGTGCTCGGTGACCCGTTTGATGGTCCCGCCCTTGCCGGCTGCGTCACGCCCCTCGAACACGATGACCAGCCGGGCTCCCTCCGCCCGCACCCACTCCTGGAGCTTCACCAACTCCGTCTGCAGACGCAGCAGTTCCTTCTCGTACACCTTGCGTGGCAGCTTCGCCGACTTGCTGTCCGTCATGCCGTCTCCCGCTCCGGGATTCCTCGGGACGCCGTGCTGGCACCGTACTGGCGTGCGGGCACGCCCGCACGACGGACGACCGGGTCGCCTGCGGGGCGATCCGGTCGAGGTCCGGGCCGGAGTCCTTCGAGTGGCCACCGTGGACGGAACCGAGGGAGGCTGTAAGCGAGGCGGCGGTTCCTGCCTCCCGGCTGCGTGCCACGGTCGTCACGAGGTCCGCCGTCGGACGGAGCGTGCGGCGAACGGGAGAGGGCCCATGAAGGTCGGAGTGCTGACCGGTGGCGGTGACTGCCCCGGCCTCAACGCCGTGATCCGCAGTGTCGTCCGCAAGGGCGTCCAGGAGTACTCGTTCGACTTCGTCGGCGTGCGCGACGGCTGGCTGGGTCTGCTCAAGAACGATGTCGTCCCCCTGGACATCGCCGGCGTGCGCGGGATCCTGCCCCGGGGCGGGACCATCCTCGGGTCGTCCCGTACGAACCCGTTCAAGCACGAGAACGGCCTGGAACGCGTGCGCGAGACCCTCGCCGCGCACGAGGTGGACGCGCTCGTCGTCATCGGCGGAGAGGACACCCTGGGGGCGGCCACGGAACTCAGCCGCCAGGGGATCAGCCTGGTCGGCGTGCCCAAGACCATCGACAACGACGTCACCGGGACCGACTACACCTTCGGCTTCGACACCGCCGTCGGCATCGCGACCGAGGCCATCGACCGGCTCCACACCACCGCCGAATCCCACATGCGAGCCCTGGTCGTGGAGGTGATGGGCCGCCACTCCGGCTGGATCGCCCTGCACGCCGGCGTCGCGGGCGGCGCCAACGTGATCCTCATCCCGGAGCGGCCCTTCGACATCGAACAGGTCTGTGAACAGGTGAAGAGCCGGTTCCAGATCAACTACGCCCCGATCGTCGTCGTGGCCGAGGGAGCCGTCCCCAAGGCAGGGCAGATGATCCTCAAGGACCAGTCGCTGGACGAGTTCGGACACGTACGGCTGTCCGGCATCGGCGAATGGCTGGCCCAGGAGATCTCGGCACGCACCGAGAAGGACGCCCGCACCACCGTGCTCGGGCACATCCAGCGTGGCGGCACTCCGAGTGCCTTCGACCGGTGGCTGGCCACCCGCTTCGGGCTGCACGCGATCGAGGCCGTGAAGGACGGGGACTTCGGCTGCATGGTCGCCCTCGAGGGCACCCGCATCGTCCGCCTGCCGCTGGCGGCCGCCACGGCGGAGAACAAGCTGGTGGATCCGTCGCTGTACGACGAGTTCGAGGTGTTCTTCGGCTGAGCCGTCACGCGCCGTGCGGTACGACCGCGACCGGACAGCGGACATGGTGCAGCACGGCATGCGCGACGGGACCCAGCCGGCCCTCGGGTGCCCCGGGGTCGGTGCGGCGCCCCACGACGAGCAGGTCCGCATCCCGGGAGGCGTTCAGGAGCGCCTCCGCGGCATGGAGCAGCATGAGATCGGTCGCCACCCTCACGCGCGGATACTTCTCCCGCCACGGCCGCAGTGCGTCGGACAGCCCCAGGACCTCCTGGTCCTCCCAGGTGGCTCGGTCCTCCTCGGTCACCACGAAGGTGCGGGGGGAGACGGATTCGGCGGGCAGTGCCCACGCCTGCACCACGTGCAGGCGTGCCGCGCCGGCGTCG
Organism: Streptomyces sp. NPDC047880; assembly: GCF_040706515.1. Classification (NCBI taxonomy): domain Bacteria; kingdom Bacillati; phylum Actinomycetota; class Actinomycetes; order Kitasatosporales; family Streptomycetaceae; genus Streptomyces; species Streptomyces sp. NPDC047880. The sequence goes on from NZ_JBEZOK010000038.1 coordinate 38,671, forward strand.
GCGGTGCGGAAGGCGAAGTCCGCCGCCTCAACGGCCGGCCGGTGGGCGTCGAAGCCCAGCACGATGTTGCCGGTGTCGCGCGGCGGGGCCGTACCGTCGGCCAGGGTGCTGTTCGGTGGAGGGACGAGCACGACGGGGCAAGGGGCCGCCGCCGCCATCCGCAAGGCGACCGAGCCGATCACCAGATCCCGGAAACCGCCCGTGCCACGTGAGCCCACGACGAGAAGTCCGGCCGCGCGTGCCGCGCCGAGGAGAGCGAGGGCGGGAGGCTCGTCCGCCTGCTCGCCCTTCACGTCGAGGTCCGGATGGCGGGCGGTGAGGCTTTCGACCGTCCGCTGGACCAGCCGGGCTCCCAGCACGTGCAGGCGTTCCCGCGCCGGGCCCGCAGCGGTGGGCCCGGTGAACTCCGGGGACACATGCAGCAGCCGCAGCGCGGTGCCGCGCAGAACTGCCTCCCGCGCCGCCCAGTCGGCCGCCGCCGCCGCGCACTCGGATCCGTCGATGCCCGCCAGAACAGGGGGACGCATCCCGGCCTCCTTCGTCCGGCCCGCACAGTGAGGGCGCCGTGTCTCCTCGTCTCCACTGTTCCACGCCGGGACCGCTCCGGCGCCCGGGCCGGACAGGGAAGCGGACACCGTGCGTGGGGCACGGGTGAGCCCGCTGCCCGGGTGCGAGGCGGTCGGTCAGTCACCGACCGTTCCGGCGTCGATGCGCCGACCACGCGAGGCGTCCACCACGACGGGCATGCCGTCCGGGATCCGTCCCTCGAGCCGGTCGAGCAGGGACCGCACCGGCGGCAGTTCTCCCGGCGTGCGCACGTGGATGTACATCGTCCGGGCGTGCGCGTCGACACTCGTGACGTCCGCGCCCGGCTCGTCGGCGAGCCACTGCTGCGCCGCGTCCTTGGCGCGGCTGGTCCAGGCGTTGAGCAGCAACGTGAGCGCGGTGTTGGCAGTCAAGGGCACGAGCACGACGACGAAGAGCACAGCCATGGCCGCGTACGCGCTGCGCGCGGGACGCCCGGCTGCCGCGCCGGCCCTCGTGGCGTAACCGAGCGAGGCGAAGACGATCATGCCCGCGAAGACGAGGGCGAAGAGGTTCGACACGAACAGGGTCAGCGCGCCCAGCGCCAGCCACCCCGACAGCTTCCCCAGGCACACCCCGACCACCACCAGGGGAGGTACGAGGGAGATGGCGATCGCGACTCCGGGCAGCACGGCGGCGACGTCCCGCCGTGCCAGCGCCACCGCGCCGGCCAGGCCCGTGGCCAGGGCGGCGATCAGGTCCATCAGCCCCGGCGACGTACGGGAGGAGATCTGGCTGTTGGACAGCAGGTCGTAGTCATCGGGCAGAACCAGCGACATGACCGCTCCGACCGCGATCACCAGCAGGCACGCGAGGAGGACGATCAGGAGCGAACCGGTGCGCCGGCGCTGCACCGAGCCGAGGGCGATGCCCATGATCGGCGTGGACAGCGGCGCGATGATCATGGCGCCGATCACGGTCGCCGTCGAGTCGGTGAGCACTCCGCCACCCGCGATGACCGACGACAGCGTCAGCATGGTCCAGAAGGCCGAGCGCTTGGACGTGGTGTCGCCGGACGACAGATCGAGATCCTGGGTCAGTTCGTCCAGCGAGCGGCGCTGGGAGACCGGCAGAACGTGCGCGCGAACCTTGCTGATCATGTCTCCAAACAATCACGCCCAGCCCGCTCCTCACGGGCAGGACACGTGCACGAGGCGCCGCGGCGCGGGAGAAGGCCGGCCTCATGAACCTCACCCGTCACGGGTGAGCAACCGGCGCGGGCCGCCGCCCATGATCGGAAGGGCAGCACGACTCGCTGCACGACGCGGAAGCTGTACGACGCGGAAGTGAGGAAGCGGACATGGCAACAACCGCCCACCATCGCTCGAGGGGATCCGAGGCGGCCGCCGGAGGGCTGGTGACGTTCGCCGCCGTTCTGCTGTTCGTCGCAGGCATCCTGGACCTCTTCCGGGGCATCATGGCCATCGCCGACGACGACGTCTACGTCTCCACACCCGACTACATCTTCAAGTTCGACCTCACCGGCTGGGGCTGGATCCAGCTGATCCTCGGAGTGATCGCGCTGGGCGTGAGCGCCGGCCTCTTCTCGCGCGCGCTGTGGGCCAGGGTGGTCGGCGTGGCCATCGCGGGACTGCTCATCGTCGCCAACTTCCTGTCGATCCCGTACTACCCCGTGTGGTCCCTCGTCCTGATCGCGCTGTACGCCTTCGTCATCTGGGCGCTGTGCGTCGTACGGGAGTGACGTGTGGCAAGTGGCCCCGGCCGGAGTGACTCAGCGCGCCACGGTCGCCAGCACGTCGTGCCCGAGCCGGCGGACGACATCGGTGGCGAGCCGGTGACGCACCAGCTTCCCTTCCCGGGTCGAGCGCACGAGGCCTGCATCGCGCAGGGGCCGCAGGGCGCGGGAGACCTGCGGTTCGCTGGAGCCGAGCCGGGCGGCGAGCTCCGAGATGGTGATGGGCTCGCCCAGCAGATGACGGCACAGCTCCATCCGGGCGGGTGAGGTCAGCGCCATCAGCCGGTCGTGCAGATCCCGCAAGGTGAGCTGACCGCCCGGGGTCGCGGCAGGCACCGGGTACTGCACCGTCACGCAGGAGGCGTGCTCGTGCTCGACCGTCAGATGTGGCCACACCCGGGCGGACGGGACGAGGACGAGGGGCCGCGGGGCGATCTTCACCTCGTCGGTCTGCAGCTTGTCCAGCCGGACACGTTCCCCCGGCCCGACACCTACCGCGGTCGGCAGCAGCTCGCTGAGCACGTCGGCGGGCGACCGCGCTGCCAGCCTGCGGCGCACTTCCCGGGCGTGGTCCTCCAGGAGCGGCCGCAGCCGCTGCCAGTCCTCGGCGAAGAACGCGGTGTCGGCGGCCCGCAGCGCCGTCAGGAGCCGGTCCCGCAGCTCCAGCGGGGCCGCCACCAACTGTCGCGCCAACTCCCCGCGGGCGTACGAGCGGCGCAGACAGCGGCGCGTGGATTCCTCGGCAGCGCCGTCTGATCGCCCATCGCCCGGCCTGGCGGTGCGACGCCGGCTCACGCCGTGTTGGCCGGTGCCGGTGCCGGTGCGGACGGTTGCGGATGATCTCGGTTGCGCGGCGGGAGGGGCGAAAGTCACAGAAGCATAAAGGGCAATTCGCAACTTCGATCTTCACGGAAGGCTCACAAGTTGGTTAAGTTGGTTACCGCGTGCACGACTTCTGCCGATGGACAGGTGGTTCTCGTGTGCTCTTGGACGGAAGGAGTGCCTTTCCATGGCGCTGGAACGAACCCCGCTCCCCGGAGTGACCGACTTGGCTGGTGCCCGCGTTGGCGAGTGAGAGCGAGAGGCCGAGCCCCGAGGAGGTCCGGCGGCGGATCGACAGCCTCTACGACCGCGCCGAGAGCGACTCAGGCACCTTCAACGCGACCCGCGCCGCCGCGATCCCGCGTCAGCGGGGCGTGGCCGCCCGAGGCCGGTCCGAGGAGGAGATGGAGCCGGCGGTCGGAAGCTTCGCCCGCCAGTGGTTCGACCTCGCCCGCACCAAAATGGGCCCAACGGTGCCGGCCTGGCACGCGCAGCGCAAAGCGCCGGTCCGGCCCGACAGCGCGCCCCGGGAAGCACGACCCGCGCGTCCCGCGGAACGCCCTGCGGAACTCCGCGCCCTCGAAGCGCCCCAGGCGGCGACCGGTGGTGCGCGGGAGCTGACCGCCGGATCAGCCCCGGCTCCGGCCACTGACCTTCTCCCGGAGCTCCCCGGCCCGCGTGTGGCACAGCCTGCGGCAGGCGAGCCCCATCCGGACGCAAGCGCCCTGCAAGCCGCTGCACCGCCGGCCTTCGGCGGTGACATGGCCCCGTGGTCGCCGTATGAGCCCGTACCGGGGCCCGTACCGGCAGCGCCCGCACCCGCACCCGTCCTGGAGTCCGGCTCACAGTCCACCGCGGCCCTGTCCGCTGTCCCGGCCCTCGCGGCGGGTGTTCACCCGATGGATCTCCCGACAGGCGGGACGGAGACGTACGGTGTCGATTGGGCGACCGGTGCAACCGCGCCGTATGCCACGCCTCCGTCACTCGACCCCACCGCGTATCACAGCTCCGGTCCGCCGACCGAAGTGGCCACACCGTACCGTGACTTCGGCTTGCCCGACATCCCGGCACCTTCGCTTGCGGCCCCTGCCCCGGCGGGGGTGGCCACCGAGCCGGGCACCGCATCCACCCCTGCCGCACTGTCAGTTGACGCCGCACCGCCGGTCTCGGAGCCCCTCGCCGTGCACCGGCCTGCCTCCACCACCTACGCACCGGGCGACTACGCCGGCTCCTGGTCCACGCCGGCCGGCGGCCACAGCACCCAGGCCGAGCGGGTCATCGTCTTCGCTCGCGCTCAGATCGGTCGGCCCTGCGTGTGGGGCGCGGTCGGGCCGGGCTCGTACGACGCCCCCGGTCTCACACAGGCCGCGTGGAAGGCTGTCGGCGTCATGCTTCCACGGAGCACCCAGGCCCAGTGGGGGGCCGGAGTGCAGATCTCGCTCGCTGATGTCCAGGTCGGAGACCTGGTCTTCTTCCACGACGACCTCAGCCACGTCGGCATCTGGAGCGGCGACGGCATGATGATCCACGCCCCGGGACCGGGAGCGCTCATCCGTGAGGAGTCGGTGTTCTTCGCCGGCCAGTCGGCGATCAAGGGCGCGATCCGCCCGGTCTGAAACCTGACCTCGGCTGTCGACGGATCGCGAGAAGAAGTGGAGAGAGAGACCGGGGCCAGGCACTGCTGTCAGGTCTCCTCGTCACACCTCTGGCTTTCCTGCTGCATGGGGTCGGGACCGGCTCATGGGCAAGGCGGGGGGCAGGCGCACGGGCTCGGGCCCGCCGTCGGGGCGAAGCGGCGGAGTGACACCGGGAGGTCGAACGCACCCCCTGGTGCCGCCTGCCCATGCAGCCGGGAAGCCGGGTCAGCCCGCTGCCGGGGCGCGCAGCGGCTCGCCGACGCTCCTGAGGTGGCGCAGCGCCTCCCGGTGCGAGGCGATCAGCCCGGTCTGGTGGTAAGGGACGCCCAACTCCGCGCAGTACCGCTCGGTGATGACCTGGGCCCTGGCGAGTGCGGGTGTCGGCATGCTGGGGAAGAGGTGATGCTCGATCTGGTAGTTGAGTCCGCCCATGAAGGCGTCGATCAGTGCGCCGCCCCGGACGTTGCGTGAGGTGAGGACCTGACGGCGCAGAAAGTCCAGCGAGGCCCCCTCTTCGATCATCGGCATCCCTTTGTGGTTGGGCGCGAACACCGAACCGAGGTAGATCCCGAACAGGCCCTGGTGGACAGCGAGGAAGAGAAGCGCCTTGGCGGGGGAGAGGACGGTGAACAGTCCGCCGAGGTACACCACGAAATGCGCCACCAATAGCGTGCCTTCCAGCGCCGGCCTTTTCATCGACGGACTTTTCAGGGCCTGGAAGCTGCTGAAGCTCAGGTTCAGCCCTTCCAGGGTCAGCAGCGGGAAGAAGAGCACGGCTTGGTGCTTCCCGATGAAACGCGGCAGACCCCGGGCGGTGCGCGCCTGCCGGCGCGACCAGACGAGAATGTCCGGTGAGACGTCCGGGTCCTTTCCCTCGTGGTTGGGGTTCGCGTGATGCCGGGTGTGCTTGTTCATCCACCACCCGTAGCTCATGCCCAGCAACAGGTCGGCGACCAGCAGTCCCCCCGCCTCACTGGGCCGCCGACCGGAGAAGACCTGCCGGTGGGCGAGGTCGTGGGCGGCCAGGCCGAGCTGTCCGAAGACCACGGCCAGGGCGACGGCGACGAACAACTGGCCCCAGCTGTCCCCCAGTGCGATGAACGCGCCGACGCACCCGGCGAGCGCGAGGGCGACCAGTCCGAAACGGACCGTGTAATACAGCGGACGGCGCCGGAGAAGCCCGGCCTCGGCCATGCGCCGCGACAATTCAGAGAAATCGCTCCCCTTGTTCTTCCTCTGTCGTTCTCCTCGCATCGGCGGGCCTGCCGGAAGCACCAGTGAATTGGTCATGGGGCTCAGTATCGAAGTCATTCTCCGGCGGCAGAATGGTGTCCACCCCCCGCGCGGGGTGGTGCCAGCGCCACCACGGTCGTGGGGGGAAGACCGCAGCGAGCCCACCGATCGCCGTCCGTCACCGCGCTGAGCCCGTCGCCGTGACCGGGGGAGTCACCTGGTCAGATGGGTGACCACGGAGCGCATCGCACGGCGCATGGCGGGGAGCGTCTCCTCCGGTGGGTCGAGGGTCTCGAACCCGTGACGGCCGTTGGGGACATCGACCAGTTCGAGGCGCGCTGAGTCGGCCGCGGCCACGAACGCGTCGACGGTCGCGGCGATCTCGGGTGACTCCCGCCCGGCACGAAGGAGGACGACGGGCAGGGACCCCGTTTGTCGGACCGCCGTGGCAGGGTGGAAGCGGCTTCCCGTCATGCCCCAGGCGGGAAGGGGAGCCAGGACGGGGTAGGAGGCGGCCAGGCAGCGCAGCCAGGCGGGCGGCTGTGCAAGCCAGTCCGCGGTGAGGGGCCCGCTGCCGGAGAAGAACCACAGGGCGACCCGGTCGGCGTCCACTCGCGGATCGGCCCGCACCCTTTCCACTCCGGCGGCGATGTCCGCGGCGGCGCGGTCGTAGTCCGCGACGTCATGGAGCCGATGCTCGAGACTCACGCCGACCATGCCCTCGGCCGCGGCCCACCGGGCGTATCCCACCAGGGTCGGCCACTCACGCGGGCGAGGCTGCGCCCCGGCGGGCACCGGCCCGCCGTGCACGAACACCACGGCAGGTCGTGGGCCCTCACCCTCGGGGACGTACAGATCGACCAAACCCTGACGGTCGCGAGGCAGCTCGGGGACCTCCATGGGGAACGGGCGCAGGTGGGCAGGCCCCGACGCACCACCGCCGGCCGGCCGCAGACGGTGCCCCTCACCGGCAGCGGCCTGCAGCAGCACGTCCGCCAGGGCGGCAGGGCAGGACAGCATCGGCCAGTGCCCAGTGGGCAACTCGAAGAAAGTGACCTGAGGCTGCGTCAGGAAGGCCAGCGTGGGGTCGCCGAAGTCGACGAGCCTCTGCACCATGTCGATGCCGGCACCATTGCGTGTACACAGCACGCCGGTGACGGGTACCGCCGCCACGGCTCCGGTCAGCCGCAAGGGCTGAATCAGGGTGCCCAGCGGCTGCGGGACCGCCAGGGCGGTCAGCCGGTCCAGGTCCGCCTCGCCGACGCCATCGGTACTGCCCCAGCGTTCCCAGTCCCCACGGGCTGGTGGCGCCAGTACACCCTCGCGCTCGCCTGCCCCGGCGCGTTCGGCGAGCTGTGCGCGCAGCCCCTGGTCCGGTACGGCGGCCAGCGCCGGAACACCGTTCTGCGGCATCCCGCTGTCCAGGTGGACGACCCGCGCGATGCGCTCCGCACGCCGGTCGGCGGCGCCGAGCACCGGGTGGATCCCGTAGTCGTGACCGACGAGCACGATCTGCCGCCCGGCAGCGTCCACCGCGTCGATCGCCGCGATCACGTCCTCGACGTGCGTCTCCAGACCGACGTGCGACGCAGTGGCGGGCCGGTCCGGATCGATGCCCGTCAACGGGACCGCGTGCGCGGTGCCTCCCGCCGCGACGAGCCGAGCGGCGGTCTCCTGCCAGACATGGGTCCCGGTGAACGCACCCGCCACCATGATGAACACATGCACAAAGTCCTCCCCGGACTGGTCTCGTGACGCCGCGCCGGTCGCGCACGTCATCGTCCGCGGGCCACGGCGTCTGCCCGGCCCGGCACCGGTACCGTAGGAACTCCCCTTAAGGGAGGTTCAACTGTCCGCTTCGCATGAGCTGTTGTGGAGCATCGGGGAGCTCGCCGAGCGCGCCGGTGCCACCGTGAAGACCGTCCGCTTCTACTCCGACCAGGGACTTCTCCCCGAAGCCGCCCGCAGCAGTGGCGGACATCGCCGCTACGGCCCACCGGCCCTGGAACGCCTGCAGTTGATCCGCTCCCTGCGCGCCCTCGACCTGCCCCTGCCCGGGATACGCCGCGTCCTCGAGGACGAAGAGGCAGCCGGCCGTGCACTGGAGAGCGCCCTCGACAGCCGTCTGAGCGAGCTCGGCAGCGAGCTGAAGGCCCTGCGCTGGCGCGAGGCGGCACTCCAGCTGGTGCGCGCGTGCCCGCCGGGTCAGCGCCCCGGTCGGCTGAGGCTGCTCGGTGCGCTGAACACCCCGCCGAGCACCGCGCCACTGGCCAGGTTCTGGCGCGCCTGGCTGCCACCACGCATGCCACACCGGGCGACCGCGGCATTCCTGGAGGTGGCCGTCCCCCAGCCGCCGGACGAACCGCACCCCTCCCAGGTGCTGGCCTTCGCCCGGCTGCACGCGATGACCACGGCCCCCTGCCCGGACGGCCGGCAGCCCCAACCGGAGGTGCACCGTGTGGCGGGGGCCGACGGCGCCGTCCTGCTGTACGCGGGCCTCGCCGAAGCCTTCGAACTCGCAGCCCCCCACGTGCGCCGGGCACGCGCCCCGCAGCCGGGCGAGGCCCTGGACGCCTACGTCGCGGCGTACGCGAGCGCGTACCGCAGCCGCGACACCCCCGAGTTCCGCCGCTCGCTGGCCGCCCGTCTCTCGGTCGAAGCGCGCCTGAACCAGTACTGGGAACTGGCTGCCGTCGTCCTGACCCCGCCGGGCAGCCACCCGCAGCCGACGCCGGGCTCCGCGGACGACTGGCTGCGCGCCGCACTTCAGCTGGACAACGCCATAGCGGTGTGAATCCGGGAAACCACAGGGCGGCTGCCCGGATCCGGTCCGCTGCGGACGAGCGGCCCAGTCCGTACGCGCCGGTCCGCTCACCCCAGGATCATGACCACCGCCAACGCCCCCACGAGTGAGTCGATCCGGTCCAGCAGCCCCCCGGCCCCCGCCAGCCACTGGCCCGAGTCCTTGACCCCGGCGCCGCGTTTGACCAGGGACTCCACCAAGTCGCCCACCGGCCCGCCGACGGCCACCGCGGCCGCCGCCGGCCAGCTCCACGCCGACAGCAACGCGAGGACGGCCAGACCCGCCCCCGCGCCGCACAGCGTTCCGCTCCACCGCTTCGCCGGGGACAGCGGCGACAGCCGGGGCCCGCCCAGGCGAGGCCCGGCGAAGTACGCCACCACATCTGCGATCGACACCGCCGCGAACATCGCCAGGCCGAGCGCCCCCAGCGGCGCCAGCCCGGCCAGCACCCCCAGCCACACCAAGCCGAGCAGACCGGTGCCGAGCCGCCGCAAGCCGTCCTCGGCATCGCCGGCCAGCAGCGGGACGGCAACCAGCGCGCAGGCCCCGACCGCACCCACCCGCCAGAGCTGGTCCGGCATCGACACAGCGGCGACGATCAACCCCGTCACGCCTGCGGCGAGCACCACCCGGTCGGCCGGGGGCAGCCGGGTCAGGGCGCCGAACTCCCACACCGCCACCACCGCGACGAACGCGGCGAGCAGGGCGATCCCGGGCCGCCCCCACCAGAAAGCGGCCGTCACCACCGGCACACCCACCGCCCACGCACACCACCGGACCACCAACTCCCGCCGCCGCGACGCCCCCACCAGCACACCGCTCGCCAGCAACGCGCCGCCCAGCCACGGCGCCAGCGCGGCCACCGAGGTCACCGTGCCGCCCCGGCACCCGACATGGCAGACGAGACCGCACGCAGTTCACCGAGGGCTGCCCGGTAGGCGTCCACGATGCGGGCGTTCTCGACGGCGTCACGGACCGCCACGCGCACGGTGCGGCCCTCGTACGCCGACGACAGCGGCGACAGGTCCCGCAGGAACACACCGTGCCGCCGGCACTCCGTCACCAGGGACGCGGCGCTCGCCCCGCCCGGCGGCAGGGTCAGCGTCAGGAAGTTGGCCACCGACTCCTCGACCGTGACCGAGGCGTCCACAGCGGCCAGGTCGGCGGCGAGCCCACGCCGAAGCTCGTGCGTACGCCGCAGCACGCCGGTGTAGTACTCCGGGTCGCGCAAGGCCGCCACGGCCGCGAGTTGAGCCGGCAGCCCGACCGCCCAGGGCGGGGTCCACCGGCGCAGCTCTGCAGCCGTATCCGCCTCGGCGACCAGGTATGCGGCCCGCACGCCGGACAGGGCGTACACCTTCGACATCGAGGTGCAGACCACCACGCGCGGGTCCCTCGCGGCGAACGGGGCGAGCGAGTCGGCGGGATCCACGTAACCGAGGTACGCCTCGTCGATCCACCACCGGGTCCGGGCCGGGGCCGCGCTGATGACCGCGCGCAGTTCCGCGGCCGGTGCGTGACGGCCGGTCGGATTGTTCGGGTTGACCACGACCACCAGGTCGTACGCCCCATCGGCCACTACCGCCGACAAGCCGGCCGGGTCGATGCGCCAGCCCTCCTCGCGCCGCAGCCGGAACCGGTCCACGCGGCAGCCGATCACCCGTTCCGTGACATGGGCGTACTCGCCGTACCCGGGGTCCAGCAGCAGGACCCGGCTCGTCGGCGTCAGCCAGCGGCCGAAGGCCCGGAAGATCAGGTCGGAGGAGCCGGCGCCGACCGCGAGCGTCTCCGGGGGCAGACCGCGGACAGCGGCGAGCTCCGCCAGCAAGCCCTCCGCGCCGGTCGGTGGTGAGGTGCGGGCGACCCACGCCGCGTCCTCGGCGAGCACCGCGCGTGCCCCGGGGGCCGGCGGAAACCAGGCGTCGAGCACGTCGGCCGCGACCACCTCGTGACGCCGCGCCAGCGTGCGGAAATCAGTGCCGATCGCGGTGAACGAGGCCCCACCGTGCTCGCAGCCGTCCGGGCGGGGCGCGAACGGCACGTCCAGCCGCCAGTCCACCCCGGCCGCCAACCGGGCCACGGTCCCCGCATGCCGCCCCGCCGCACGCCGCGACAGCTCCGCCACGTCTCCGGTGAGCACGTCGAACGCGACCGCCCCGCTGCGGACGGTACGGCCGACGGGACGCAGGCCCGCCGCCCGGTACATGCCGATCAGATCGGTGCGGCCCATCGCCACCACCCGCCGCCCGCCCCGGGACGCGATCCAGCGCAGCGCCGCGTACATCAGCAGTGCGCCCGCGGCTCCGTTGCGGGCGCCGGGCTCGACGGTGAGCAGGCGGACCTCGAAGACGTCGGCCTCGTCGAGGAGCGGCAACTCCGCGCGGGTCAGGTACTTGTCCAGCCCGTACCGGCCCACCCACGGTGGCGTCACGCTCACGAACCCGACGCGCTCCGCACCCCGCGCCGCGACCAGGTAGACGTTGTCGCCGTCCAGCCCGTCGACCAGCCGCCCGTCCGCACGGGGTGAGTGCTGGCCCAGCTCCTCGGCGTAGACGCGGTGCCGCAGTTCATGAATCCAGGGCATGTCGTCGGGACTGGCGGAACGCAGAGTGAGGGCGCGGGCCATCTGAACCTCTTCGCAGGGAGACAAGGGCGGTCCAGTGTTGCTACGAGCAGCCCGCGGGGAGCAGGGGAGGACAGCCCGGACGGTCTGAGTACGCGTACTCATGCGCTTCCGCTCTCCTGCGCCACCACTTCCACGGAGGGGATCCAGCCGCACGCCACGGAATGTGAGACTGAAGGCATGCTCATTCAGTTCCTCACGGCGGCCGGCGTGCTCGCCGTGCTGACCATGGTGCCCGGGCCGGACATGGCCGTCGTGACGAAGCGGGCGGTCGCTTCCGGCTGGCAGGACGGGCTGCGCACGGCCGGCGGCATCACCGCGGGGCTGCTGATCTGGGGTCTTCTCACGGTCGTGGGCCTCGCCGCGGTACTGGCCGCCTCAGCCACCGGCTATACGGTGATCAAACTCGTGGGCGCCGCCTACCTGGTCCTCCTCGGCGTCCAGGCGCTGCTCCACAGCCGACGCGCCCGGGCGCGGGCCCATGACGCCCTCCCCGGCGCCCCCGCGGGCAACCCCTGGCGGACCGGCCTGGTCACCAACGTCTTCAACCCCAAGATCGCTGTCTTCTACACCGGTCTGCTCCCGACGCTGGCCCCGACCGGGCTCTCCCCGCACACCGGCATGGCACTGCTGGTCCTCATCCACGCGGCGTTGACCGCCGTATGGCTCGGCGGCTACGTGATGCTGCTCGCCAAGGCGCGCGTCTTCTTCCAGAAGCCCGCCGTGCGCCGGGCCATGGACCGCGTCACGGGCGTCGTCCTGATCGGGTTCGGCCTGAAGGTCGCGACGACGCATCCCTGACCAGCGACGTCGACCCTGCCTCGACCGGGATGGCCGGTCCGGGACCGGGAGCGTGCTCAAGCCCGGCGAACCGCATACCCCAGATACGTCACGAGGGGCTTGCCCTCCGGATCGAGCACCATGTCGACGAGCTCCGGCAACTGATCATCGGTCAGCGCCCCATGCCGGCGGCCACGCGCACCCACCTCGTCGGCGCCGCTGCCTGCGGCCACCCCGGTCTTCTGCTCGGACTGACACCTGCCGGTGCGCGACTTCAGGACGTACGCATCGCTCGTCGCCATGATGGACAAGACCGCACCCGACCTGCCCTGTCTGCTGCCGGTGCGCATGGTGGCGGCGTGTCTGGGCGCGCCGACCGCCAACCCGCAGCACCGCCTGGGTGCACACGGGGCCCCACCGGTCCTGGAGTCCAACGCGCTGCACGACCCCGCCACCGGCCATCCGTGGGCCGTCTCGGTGACCCGGCAGCTCGGCCGCAGCGGCGTGCTCCTCACCTATGAGGGGCACGGCCACGGCAGTGTCACCAGCGGCCCGTGCATGCAGGACGCCGTGGACAGCTACCTGACCGACCTGACGGTGCCACCACGAGGCACCATCTGCCCCGCCCAGCGGCCGTGAGGGCGCGGGCACTGGCTCTCCGGATGGTCAGCGCGGCCGGATCGCCGCCTCGGCCGCTGCCTTGATCCTGGCCCCGAAGGCGGGCGCATCCTTGCGGGCGGCCGTGAGGGCCAGGCCGACGAGCAGCTTGCCGAGCCCGTGGCCCTCCAGAACGTTGTGGAGACGGACCCGTCTCCTGCCGTCGGCCAGCGGTTCCAGGTCGTAGCCGCCTTCAGCCACCGACACGCTGTTCTTCGACGTCTCGGTCCACCGGATCCGCGTCGGGGCCTCGAGTTCGGTGATCCGGAACTCCCTGGCCGTCTTCACCCCGGCGTCCTTGACCGTGCTGCGGAACACCGTTCCCACGGCGGTCGGTGTCTCGGGAACCCGGTCGATCCTCTGCACCCGGGGACTGAACTGCGGATCGTTGCGCCCGTCGGCGAGGTAGTCGAACACCGCCTCGACGGGCCGGTCGATCTCGGTGCTCGCCACGAACTGTCCTGACATACGAGCTCCTCGGTCACTGGGTCCGCGCGGTCGTGAAGGGCGCTCGGTGCGTCCTGCCGTATCGGCACCGAGACCTTACGGGAGCGCCCGGTGTCCCGCGAGGCGACCGACACGCCATCGCAGGAGGGCACCGGGCTGCGACCCGACGCCAACGGTCACGGCACCTCGTCTGCTCGGTGCCGCTCCTCGCGCAGTACGTCGTCGAGGTCGCCGAGTCGGTCCAGACCCTGCACCGGGCGCCGCATGCGAGGGTTGCCGGACAACCTGTCACGGTGCCGGTGGAGAAAGGCCCAGTAGCCGGAGGTGAACGGGCAGGCGTGCGGACCGGTGCGGTCGGCCGGCCGGAAGGAACAGCCCCCGCACAGGTCGCTCATGCGGTGGATGTAGGCGCCCCCGGAGGTGTACGGCTTGGTGGTCATCCGGCCGCCGTCCGCGTACTGGGACATGCCGATCACGTTCGGCACCATCACCCAGTCGTATCCGTCGACGAAGCAGCGGTGGAACCAGTCGGTGACGGCCGCCGGGTCCCAGCCGCGCTGCAGGGCGTGACTGCCCAGCACCATCAGGCGGGGAATGTGGTGCGTCCATCCGGTGTCACGCACCTGGGCGAGCGCACCGGCCAGACAGCGCGCGGTGACCGCGTCCGCGTCGAGTTCGCCGAAGTAGGCGGGCAGCTCCCGCGTGTGCCCGAGCGCGTTGCGTTGCCGGTAGTCCTCACCGAAATGCCAGTACAGCTGCCAGACGTACTCCCGCCACCCCGCGACCTGCCGGACGAAACCCTCGGCGCTGTTCACCGGGACACCGCCCTCCCGCCATGCACGCTCGGCATGCTCCACGCACTCGGCGGGGTGCAGCAGCCCCAGGTTCATCGAGGACGACAGCAGACTGTGGGCCATCACCGGATCACCGGCCAGCATCGCGTCCTCGTACGGCCCGAAGGAAGACAGCCGGTGCGCCACGAAACGGCGCAGCGCCGACAGGGCCTCGCGCCGGGTGGCGGGGAAACCGCGGGGGCCGTCCCGGCCGACGAACCGCACCCCGTCCTCTCGCTCCCACCGGTCGAGGTCCTCGCGCACCCCGGCGTCGATGTCGTCCTCCCGCGGCCGGTACGGCCCCGGCACGTCCAGGGTCCGGGCGCCGCGCGGCGGAGGCTCACGGTTGGCGTGGTCGTGGTTGAACCGGCCCCCGGCCGGGCGGCCGGCGTCCATCAGCAGGTCGTGCCGCTCACGCACCCAGTGGTAGAAGCTCTCCTGGAGCAGCCGCCGCCCGCCGAGTCCCGCGGCCCAGTCGGTGAACTCCTCGTGCGTGACCAGGAAGCCGCGGGCGGGCAGCACCCGCACCCCCGGCAGGGAACGCACCAGCCGCAGCGCCGCGTACGACGTGGGGTGGCACACCGTCACCGATGCGTCGCCCACCGCGCGGCGCAAACCCTCGCGGTAGGTCTCCGCCCGCACGTACGTCACCCGCTCACCCAGCTCCGCCGCGCGGTGCCGCATCGCCGACAGCACCAGATGGGCCTTGGCGCGGTGAAAGCGCCTGCGCCGGAAGACCGACTTCGCCTCGATCATCACCACGGGTGCTCCGCGTTCGGGGCCCTGCTCACGGGCGGGGGTGAGGAAATGCGGGCCCAGCTGATCACCGAAGAGCCAGTGCGGAGTGGGCATGGCAATGAGCCTTCCGTCGGGGGCGCATGCGTACGGACGGTGCAGATTTCGCCCGCCGGCGCGGTACCGGATGCGGTCGGCCGCCGAATGGCCCCGTTCGGGTGCCGGCACTCGGCGCCGCCGTGCCGGTGCGCACACACAAGATTCGACGACGAGGGATAGCCGGGGGCGGTTCAGCACGTCGTGATGGTTCGAGAAGGGGAGGGTCGATGGAGGCCTCGAGTCATGACGAGTTCCGGGAGTTCGTGGAGATGCGCTCCACCGCGCTGCTGCGGCTCGCGGTGCTGCTCACCGGTGGGGACCGGTACGCCGCGGAGGATCTGCTGCAGATCGCACTGATGAAGGCCTACCGACGCTGGTCGCGCATCGAGCAGCACGAGGCCTACGTCCGGCAGGTGATGTACCGCCAGCAGGTGAACCGCTGGCGGTTGCGAAGACACCAAGCCGAGACGACGGTGCCCGTACTGCCGGATGCCCCAGGGGACGCGGCGGCCGGGTCGGACTCCGACCTGCGTATCGCCCTGTGGGCGGCGCTCGGCCGCCTGACGAACCGGCAGCGGGCCGTGGTCGTGCTGCGCTACTTCGAGGACCTGCCCGAGGCCGAGGTCGCGGCGCTGCTGGGATGCCCGGTCGGCACGGTCCGCAGTACGGCCCACCGGTCACTCGCCAAGCTCCGGCAACTCGTACCGGAACTCGGCCCCGAACGGCCCACGGAACGGATCCAGTCGCTCGGCTACACGCCCAAGGAGGTTCAGCGATGACGACGGAGCGCGTGGAGGAGAAGGTCCGGGACACGCTGCACGCGGTCGCCCTGGACCGGGTGCGGGCGCCCGGGGACCTGGTGGAGAAGGTGGTGCGGCGGCGCAGCAGACGGCGTTTCTCGCAGGCCGCGGGCACCGCGGTCGCCGTTGCCGCTATCAGTGTGGGCGCGGTGTTCGGCTTCGGGGACGGAGGTTCGGCACGGCATGAGCGCCCCGTGCGTCCGGCGGCGTCACCCGCGACCCCGCCTAAGGGCTGGAAGCCGTGGCAGAGCAGCGGTGCGGGCGCCAGCGAGCGTGGGTGCCTGGTGGACGGTTCCGCGCTGTACTGCAGCGGGTCCGAGTACGACGTCGCGAAGGTCGACGCCAACACGGGCAAGCGGTTGTGGAGCGTAGGGGTCAATCGCGAAGGTGACGGCATCGACCACCCGTTCGCCGTGCGCGACGGGGTGGTGTACGCCTACCGCAATCACACGGCCCGGAACCTGCCGGACGGGGACTACTTCGGCGGCACCGACCTGATGGCGGTGAACGCCGGCACCGGCACGGTGCTGTGGACGGTGCAGATGCCGCAGGACGACCGCACGGACCAGGCCGCCATGCCCATCGACGGCGCGGTGCTGGCGAACACGCCGTCGGTGCGCACCATGTCGGCTCTCGATCCGCTGACGGGCAAGGAGAAGTGGCGCCACACCTGGGACAAGGGCACCGTGTGTCAGCGGGCCGTGCTGAGCGATGTGCCCTACCTCCTGTGCTCGCGGGACGTCGAGAAGCCGGACGGCACCGATGTCCTCCGTCTTGATCCCGCCACCGGAAGCGCCACGAAGGTCACGACCCTTCCCGGCATGCAGCAGCTCATCGGAACCTCGGGGGACCGGATGGTCCTGATCGCGGCGCGGGACGAGGGCCGGAAGAACCTGCAGCTGACCACCGTCGACGGCTCGGGTGAGCACGCCTCACACCCCTACCGGATCGAGGGGACCCTGGCCGGCTCCGATGTCGTCGGTGGCCGTTTGATCACCGTCTCCCGGCAGGGCGAGGCCTCGGCCCACTCGCTGACCACGGGCAAGACCTTGTGGACCCGCCCGGTGGGCGTCAAGGTGCCCGGCGAGGACACGATGCAGGGCCTCGCCTCACCCGTGGTGTCGACCCGGCAGGGCGTCGTGTACTTCCTCGACCCGACCGGAGACCTGTCCGGACTCGACCTGCACACCGGCGCACAGGTCTGGCGCGGCCACGTCGACACCGGCAAGACGAAGCCCGGATTCGGGGGCTCGCGCCAACTCCTGCTCTACGGGGACGCGCTCATCGCCCGGAACGGCAGCACGATGGTGTCCCTGCTGCCGCGCACCGGCGACTGACAGCAAGGCCCCGGGCCGGGGAGGCATCTCCCCGGCCCGGGCCCCGTCGCCGTCGTCAGGAGGTGGCGGGCTCCGCTCCGGCCGGCGCCTTCGCCGCGCCTCCGCCTGCTGACGGCACGCCGAAGACTCTCACCGCTTGGTAGTACGTCCATGCCGTGCTGTTGCAGGCGGTCCGGCTGGCGCCGGAATAGGCGCCGCAGACGCGCTTGAGATCCTCGTAGAACGCCGAGTCGAGGCGGTCCTTGTTGGCGGAGAACGTACCAGCCGCCTCGTAGTTCCGATAGCCGAAGTCGTGGCGGGCGCAGGCGTTCTGGAAGGGGAAGCCGAACGGGTTGTCGGGCGAGGTGGTGCAGTAGTCCGTCGACCAGTCGAAGCCGTACGAGGCCCATGCGCCCTGGTTCTGGCGGGCCGCGGCCCATGCGTTGTAGCTGGAAGCACTGGTCTGCGTCCAGGAGCTGAGCACCTGGGGCTTGTCCGCCGGAGCCGCCGAAGCGGACGCGGCGGGAACCAGGACGAGGGGAAGTGACGCCATGGCACCTGCGAGGAAGAGAGAGGCGCGACGCATCCGGGTGTCCTCCATACACATCGATGTGCTCACCGTGGATCTCACGGGAGGATCAAACTTGGCTCCGCCCCGCGGCCGGTACGGCCGAGAACAGGGCAGGCCGGATCGCGGATTGACGCCGGTGAGCACCGGGCAGATGCGCGGCCTCTGCCGGTCGTCCTCCAAAACGTCGTTCGGGTCGGGGAGCCGGCGGCAGGGCCGACGGGGGCTGCGGCGATGCCGAAGAAGGTCAGGGAGTGCTCGGCCTTTGAAGGGGGACGCGACTGGCCGGGTGCCGGCCTCGTTCCGGTCCCGCAGGCGGCGTCGGCGGGGCAAGCTGACCGAGCACGGCTCGTCCGACCCGAGCCAGGGTGTGGTCCCCGTACCGGACCGAACGGGCAACTCCCGCCCCGGGCAAGGGCATCGGCGCCGATCCGCCTACGTGTGTCAACCGTGGTCGGGCAGTCAGGCGTCGAACAGGCCCAACGACACGTTCTTCACGCCCGTGATGCCCTGTGGGCCCTTGGACCAGTCCGACGGGTCGTAGTCGAAGGACACGTAGGCGCCACCCGCATGCCCGCAGGCCACGGGCGCGAAACTCCAGTAGTCTCCGGCGGCGGTCTGCCAGGTCATGTACCAGGCCACGCACTCCCCATCCACCCAGCCGCCCGGCTTCAGGTCCTCCACCCATCCGGTCACGTGCGCCCGGCCGTTCTCGATACAGATGCTGATCTCGCCACGGCCGAAGGTCTTCGTCGCACTGTCGGTGACGCAGGTGGGCGCGGCAGTCCCGGCGGACGCGGCAGAGGCCGCCGGCGCCACCGCGAGGCACGCCGCCGCCGCCGAGAGCGCCGCTAACGCCTTCACACGAGTCAATCGCTTCATGGTCGCTTTCCTTCCTGACAGTCTGGACAAGAGTCGAGCCATGCGCATGCCGGCGGCTTTCAGGAACCGTTCCGAATGAGCAGCGCTTCACAGCGCTGAAGGAGCAAACAGCCTCAACGGACACAGCCCATGCCGTCCGACCGCCTTCGTGGTCACCGGCATCAACCGGGCGGAGCCAGCGCAGCGTAGCCCGCGGCCGGATGGTCGACCAACAGCTGTTCAACTGCTTCCCTCGGGCTCCTGGCCACGGCTCTGCGGCCACACCGGAAGTGCCGCCCGATCCAGCCCGCCGGGAGGACCTGGCGGGGCTGACATGACACCAACCGAAATGACGTAGGGGCTCCGCTTGTCAACGAGTCTGGTCGCCACGGGCGTTGCCGGTGACGACCCTGTTGTAGCCGCCCGCCTCCCGGAGTGCCTGTGTGGATCCGAGGAACACCGTGCGGGATGAGGAGAGGACGAGTGCGCTGTCGCAGCAGGCCTGTACGTCCTCCATGAGGTGGGTGGCCAGGACCACGGTCGTGGTGGTGCTCAACTGCCGCAGCAGGGCGTGGAACCGGTCCCGCTCGGCCGGGTCGAGGCCGGTCGTCGGTTCGTCGAGCAGCAGCAACCGAGGCTCGTTCACCAGGGCTTGTGCGATCCCGACCCGGCGTCGCATGCCGCCGGAGAGGGCACGGTACTTGGTGTCCATGCGTGAGGTCAGGCCGACCTGGTCCACGGCGCGTTCCACCGCATCGAGGGCACCCCGGTTCGGCATGTCCTTCAGCCAGGCGGCGTAGCTGACACACTCTCGCACAGTGAAGCCCCGGAACATCCCGAACGTCTGCGGCAGGTAGCCGAGCCGGCGGCGGATCTCCAGGCGTTCGGCGGGACGCCGCGGATCGCGCCCGAGGAGCTTCAGTTCGCCTTCCGCCGCTGCTGCCGCCGTCCCCAGGACGCGCAGCAGGGAGCTCTTGCCGGCTCCGTTGGGGCCGAGCAGGGCGTGGACACCGTGCCCCAGCTCCAGGTCGAGACTGTCCACGGCGGTGGTGCGGCGGTGTCGAACGGTCAGCCGCGTGGCGCTGATCACCAGGACCTCAGATCGTTGAAGGAGTGCCGGCGAAGGACGAGAAGGGCACCCAGCACACCGGACGCGACCCCCCAGACGAACTGGGATCCCCCGTCCAGCAGGTTCTTGAGCACGTTGAGCATGACAGCCCGGTAGGAGCTGACCTTGCCGTCCTGGCGCATGGAGAGGCGGGCCAGGGCGGCGATCACCAGCAGCCATGTACCGCTGGTCACGACCGCGCCGAGCGTGCACCCGATGTAGGAGCCCAGGACCAATGTGACGAGCGTCAGCGCCAGGCTGGGCACCAGCCAGGCGGCCGCCCACGGCGACACTCCGACACCCGCCAACGCAGCGACCAGGAGCAGGGGGCAGCACACGGCGAGAACGACACCGGTGCGCAGCATCAGCAGACGCAGCCCGCCGGCCGGAGTACTGCGGATCACGGGCGCGAAAGGATCGGCTCTGCCTCCGTAGCTGACCGCCACCCAGAGCAGAGGCAGCAGCGGTGCGAACAGCAACAGGAAGGGGAGGGAGTCCTCTTCGCCGGCCGACGCGGCGAGCCAGGCGGCCGCAGAGCAGACGCCGGTGACGGCGAGCAGCCACGGCCAGCGCAGTCCGGGCACGGCTCGCAGCCACGGTGGTGGCTGGGGGAGGGGCATCATCACGGTTCTTCTCCGTCGGGGTCTGGAATGCGGGGTGGGGCGTTGTCGTGGGCGATCGCTGCCATGCACCGGCCGATCCAGTGCGCGCGCTGGGGCGCAGGCAGGCGCGCCAACGCACCGGCCCCGGACGGCGCGTCGGCCGTGGGACCGGCGGAGGTCGTTTCTCGCGTGAGCCACTCATACAGCGCGCGGGCCTCCTCCGATGCGGGGTGGGTGTAATCCGCGGTGAGACATGCGGCGAGGCCGTGCAGATTGATGTCCTCGTGAGCGGAGATGCCGACCGTCCACGCGCCGTCGACCCCGTCGGTGTCCCGGCACGAGTGCACACTGTCCTCGGTCAGGAGGTAGTGCGTCGGGCCGGCGCCTTCCAGACGGCGGGACAGGTGTTCGGCGACGTGTTCCAGACGCTGTCGTCGTGGTTCGAAGGCGGACGAGACACAGACGGCAGGAGCGTGCCCGGTGCAGTGCAGTTCTCTCGTGTTGATCACCGACCCCGAGGCATGCCCCTGAGGCCAAAGCGTCAGGAGGGGGAGTGCCGCGCTCACCATGACGACCAAGGCACCGGAGATCTTCCACCGGCGGGCGCACAACAGGACTGCGGTCGCCGCCACCGCGGCGAACCAGGCGGCTTTGCACCACGGCAGCCAGACCGGCGGTCCGGGCAGCGCCCCCAGCTCGGCTCCTCCGGGGACCGCGTCTCCCCGGTAGCTGAACCGGAGACCGTCGAGGGGACCCAGCAGCGGCGTGCTCCACGGCGAGACGGACAGCACCAAGGCGGCCGCTGCGAGGAGAACGGACACCCCTCGCAGCGGCACCGTCCGGCCCACCAGATACGCCACACAGGACAAGGCCGTGAGCATCAACCCGTGGACCGCCATCATGTCGAGAGGTGCCCGGCCCACCGGCTCCTGGGGGTAGGGCGACATCACCATGACGGTCATGGCCAGCACATAGCCGGCGAGCGGCCACGCGACTCCCGAGACCAGACCCACCAACTGGTAGGTCACACCGCCTCGGGCCGATGTCGTCGCGACCCAGCCGGCGTCATCGCGTGCCTCCGCACCGCCCTGCCACCCGGCGAGCAGCACCGCGCACCCCACTCCGACGGTACGCGCCGCCATTCCGCACGTTTCACCGATGCGGACCCAGCCGGTGTCCCTCCACATGCCCCGCCCGTACAGCCCGTCCCAGGCCAGCGCCACGAGCGCGCCGGCCATCACGAGCGCGACCAACGGACCGGCCTGGCGCCGCAGGTTCGCCCGGAGCACGATGACGAACGGCGTCCGCCGCATCAGGACCATGCCCATAGGAAGACGTGCGCCGGCTGACGGTTCCCGATGCCGCGGGGGGTGAAGGGGCGGCAAAGGGGCGCATGGGGCGCACGTATGCCGGAGGACCGCCCCCCGGTCGTGCGGAGTGCGGTCCTCGGTGATCCGAACGACAGACCCTAGTAGTGCTTCGTTAGGTTGTGGGCTGTCTGCGGCTGCTCCGAGGGCGGGGCAGGGGGCGGCCGCAGGTGGTGCAGGTACCGGTCCAGCACC
>NZ_JBEZOK010000039.1:0-26084 GCF_040706515.1 Streptomyces sp. NPDC047880
GACGGGGCCCGGTGTCGCTGTCGCTCAGCGGTTTCCGCGACGGCGGATCAGCAGGACGGCCACCGCGAGCGCGCCCGCGCCGGCGAGCAGGGCCGCCCGGTGGTCGCGCACCGGCTGCGGGGCCTTGTCCTGCCAGAGCTGTTCGGCCTGTGCGGCCTTCTCCTTGGCGCCCTGAGCCGCGGAGGCGCTCTTCTGCTTCACCGGCTCGGGCAGCTTCTCCTCCACGGTGTGGGCGAGATGCGCGGCCTTGGCCCGGGCCTGCCCGCTCCACTCCTGGGCCTTCGCCCCGGCCTGTTCCCTGACCGCGACGGCCTTCTCCCGGGCGCGGGTCTTGACATCGGCCCGGTCCGCCAGGGCCTGGACGGTGTCGCCCAGTTCGTGGCGGGTGTGCTCGACCTGCTCGCGCAGCTCTTCCTGGCTGCGGGCGGTCGGCTCGTCGTGCGGGGGCTGGGTCATCGGTGTGCACTCTCCTTGATCTCGGCCACGTCGGCCTTCACGCTGTCGATGGTCTGCTGCGGGGCGGGCGGAGCGGCGCTGCGCACTTCCTTGCGGCCGGCCAGCGCCGTCAGGCCCGTGGCGACGGCCAGCACGCCCGTGACGATCAGCGCCGCCGCCCACACCGGCAGCGGGACGGCCAGGCCGGCGATCGCCGTGGCCACCAGGGCCTGCAGGGTGACGAAGCCGAGTACGCCGGCCCCGCCGAACAGGCCGCCGCCCTTGCCGAAGCGTTTGCCCTTCTCGGTCATCTCCGCCTGCGCGAGGCGCATCTCGCCGCGCACCAGGTCGGTCAGTTGCTCGGTGGCCCGTTGCACCAGCTCGCCCACCGGTTCGTCACCGGCCGCCGGCGCGCTCCCCGGGCGAGAAGCGGCGGGGGCCGTGCGGTGCGTGTCCTCCATGGCGATCACCTCCCGGTCCGTAGTTCCCGGCCGAGTACCAGCGAGAGCGGAAAAGACACCTGGTCGGACGAGTTGCGCTGACGATGAGTGAGCGGCGCGAGATCTGGTACCCGTCGCCCCGCTCACGTACGAGAAAGGGAGGTATCGCCTTGTCGCAGGTAGAGGAATCCATCGAGGTCCGCGTGCCGGTGCACACCGCGTACAACCAGTGGACGCAGTTCGAGTCCTTCCCCCAGTTCATGGACGGCGTCGAGCGCATCGAGCAGCGCACCGACACCCTCACGCACTGGGTGACGAAGGTCGGCGGACAGGCACGGGAGTTCGACGCGGAGATCACCGAGCAGGTCCCGGACGAGCGGGTCGCCTGGACCACCGTGGGCGGCGAGACGCGGCAGGCCGGTGTGGTGACCTTCCACCGCATCCAGGACGACACGACCAAGGTCATGCTGCAGATGGACTTCGACCCCAGCGGTGTGGCCGAGACGGTCGGCGACAAGCTGGGCTTCGTGAAGCGGCAGGTCTCCGGTGACCTGAAGCGGTTCAAGCAGTTCATGGAGGCGCGCGGGACGGAGACCGGCGCCTGGCGCGGCGAGGTCTGACCAGGAGTGAGGAGGCCGCCACCACTGCTCGTGGTGGCGGCCTCCTGCCGTGTGCTCTCTCCCGTGCGAGCCCCTACGTCGCCACCGGGGCGGCGATCCCGCTCTGGAAGAGGTGCCGGGTATGGCGAACCAGGTCGTTGAGGCGCAGGGCGAGTTGCGCCGCGGCGTCGTAGAGGGCGTGGACGGCCCGGAGCCGTTCGAGGCGGGGTGCCAGGGCCGACAGGGCGATGGCCAGGGCGACTCCGGCCCAGGCCACGGGCCCGAGCGGGGTGCAGCCGAAGAAGTGACTGACGCCGGGGGTCTGGACGAGGGCCGCGAGGACGGCGGCCGAGCCGAGGGCCGTCACCCACACCAGTCTGCTGTGGCGCCGCCCGGAGAGGGTCTGCACCAGCTGGGCGCCGACCACACCGCACAGGGCCATGGTGGTCGAACGGCGTTCGGTGCCGGGGGTGAGGCGGCCGATGAGGTACGCCGTGACCGCGCCGAGGCAGGTGGTGATGCCGCGGCGGCGGATGGAGCGCAGCAGGGGCGCCCCGAGGACGTCGAGACCCATCGGGCCGGTCGCGGCGTGCTCCGCGGTGGAGGGGTCGCTGCTGGGCGTGACCGCCACGGCCATGGCCGGGAACATGTCGGTGAGCAGGTTGACCAGCAGCAGCTGACGGGTCGACAGAGGGGACGCCCCGGCGAGCAGGGTGCCGAGGACGCTGAAGCCGACTTCACCGGCGTTGCCGCCGATGAGGATGCTCACCGCGTCGGCGACGCTGCGCCACAGGGCACGGCCCTCGGCGACCGCGTCCACGAGGACGGACAGATCACCGGTGGTGAGCACGAGGTCGGCGGCGTTGCGGGCGGCCGCCGAGCCGCGTGACTCGACGCCGACCCCGACGTCGGCCGCGCGGATGGCGGCGGCGTCGTTGGCGCCGTCACCGGCCATCGCCACGACCCGTCCGGCCTGTTGCAGGGCCTCCACGACGTGCAGCTTCTGCTCGGGCGCGACCCGGGCGACGACGCCCGCGCCGCGCAGGACCCGCACGCGTTCGCGGCGTCCCATGGCGACGAGCTCGTCGCCGGTCACCGCCTCGGTCTCCTCCGGCCAGCCCAGCTGCAGGGCGATGGCGCGGGCGGTCTCCGGGTGGTCGCCGGTGAGCATGACGGGCAGGATGCCGGAGCGGCGCAGTTCCGCGAGCAGGGCGTGCGAGGTGTCGCGCGGGACGTCCGCGAGGGCGACGAAACCGCTGAACTCCAGGTCCGCGAGCGGCGCGTCGAGTTCGGCCTCGGCCTCGTCGGACCGGCAGGGGCGGCGGGCGACGGCGAGGACGCGCAGCCCCTGCCCCGCCAGCTCGTGGGCGGTGTCCGAGGCGTGGCCGGGCAGGTCCCGGCAGGCGGGCAGGATCGTCTCGGGGGCGCCCTTGACGACGAGGAGTTCGCCCATGTCCGGGGCGCCGTCGCGGCCCACCGCGGCGGCGTAGCCCCGGCGGGTCTCGAAGGGCAGCTCGCCGGTGGGCGCCCAGTCCGGGTCGGGCGGGGCCACGTCGAGGACGGCCTCGTCGGTGGCGTGGGCGACGCGGCGGCCCTGACCGGTCTCCTCCTGGGGGCAGGCGCGCGCGGCCAGCCGCACGATCGACGCGGCCCGTCCGTCGTCCGTGGCGAGGACGGTGCCGTCGGCGGTGGCGACGCGGACCATGCGCAGTCTGTTCTCGGTGAGGGTGCCGGTCTTGTCGAAGCAGACGGTGTCGACCCGGCCGAGCGCCTCCAGGGTGCGCGGGGTACGGACCAGGACGCCGCGGCGGGACAGCCGGCGGGCCGCCGCCATCTGCGCGACGGTGGCGACGAGCGGAAGGCCTTCGGGCACGGCGGCGACCGCGACCGCGACACCGCCGCTGACGGCGCGCCGGACGGGGCTGCCGCGCAGGAGCGACAGCCCGGTCACGGCGGCGCCGCCGGTGAAGGTCACCGGCAGGGCCTTGCGGGTCAGTTCCTGGAGCCGGGCCTGGACGCCGGCGGGGGGCGGGGTGCGGGCGGCGAGGGTGACGGCCCGGCCCGCCTCGGTCTGGTCGCCGGTGTTCACGACGAGGGCGGTGGCCCGTCCGGCCACGACGGTGGTCCCCTCGAAGACCATGCAGGTGCGCTGGGCCACCGGCAGGCCGGGGGTGGCGTCGACGGTCTTGGTCACCGGCAGGGACTCGCCGGTGAGCGCCGACTCGTCGACCTCCAGGCCGTCGGCCTCCAGCAGCCGGGCGTCGGCGGGTACGACGTCGCCGGCGCCGAGACTGATCTCGTCGCCGGGCCGCAGCCGGGCGGCGTCGACGGTGACCGTGTGCCTGCGGCTGTCCTGTTTGCGGGCCTTGGGCTGCTGCCGGGCGGCGAGCCGGGCCAGGGCCTGTTCGGCGCGCAGCCGCTGGAGTCCGCCGGTCACGGCGTTGAGGTCCATGGCGCCGACGACGAGCAGCGCGTCGACGACCGAGCCGAGGAGCGCCGAGGCGACGGCGCCCGTGGCGAGGACGGGGGTCAGCGGGTCGTCGAGTTCGCGGCGTACGGCACCGGCCGCCTGCCACGTCCAGCGGGCGGGGGCGACGGCCGGGTGCCGGGTCAGACGCCGGGCCTGCCGCCGGGAGCGGTCGGCGAGGAGGGAGAGGCCCCGGGGCTCGCCGTCCTGGTCGGCGCGGGTCAGCCGGTCGCGGGCCTCGTGGGGTTCGAGGGCGTGCCAGGGGATGTGCAGCCGGGGCGGGGGCGGGGTGGCCCGGGCGACGCGGACGGCCTCGAACCAGCCGGTGAGCAGGGCGTTGGCAGCGGCGATGTTGACGGGGGCGTGCCGGGTGAGCGGCCACAGCAGGTGGCGGCCCGGGGGCTGTCCACCGCGGGCGACCAGGAGCCCGGAGAGGGCCGCTCCGGCGCGGGCCAGGGTCTGCGACCGGCGTCCGACGCGCCGAGCCGCGGGGATCGCCGTGAGCAGCCGCCACACGTCGGCGAGGCCTCGCGGGGCCAGCACGTCGACGCCCCAGGAGACGGCCGCCCGTCCGTCGGTGAGGGCGATGGCCACGTCACCGGCGGGCAGCCCGGCCGCGAGTTCTCCTTCGCCGGACTCGTCCAGGCGGGCGACGGTCACGACGACCCGCCCCTCGGCCTGCAGGGCGCGTACGACGTCAGCGAACGGCTCGGCGCTCGGGGCGACCTCGTCGGCGAGCCGGGTGATGTCCTTCAGGTCGGAGCCGCCCGCGATCACGACGTGCAGCCCGGCACGGCGGGCGGCGTCCAGGACGGCCTCGGCGAAGGGGTGGACCGGGTCGTCGGGCAGGCCGTCGTCGGTCTCGTCCTGCCGCAGGCTGCGCAGGGCGTCGGCGTGCAGGACGAGGGCGTCGGCGATCTCCAGCTGCCGCAGGCGCTCTCCGTTGCGCAGCAGGATTCCGTCGTGGGCGAGGAAGGTGCCGAGGGTCGCGCCGAAGGCGGCCGGTCCGTAGCGGGCCGCCTTGGGGGAGCCGGCGAGCACGGCTTCGGCGGCGTCCCGGGCGCTGTGCGTGACGAGGAGGGTGGCGGCGGCGCCGGCGAGGCTGCCCGTGCTGGCGTGGGAGGCGTACGCGGCGGCGGGGGTCACCTTGAGGGGCGGCCGGGCGTCCTCGGGGCAGGCCACGCTGGTGCGCCGGTGGTGGCAGACGTCGTCGTGCAGCGCCTCGAAGGTCGCGGCCCTGGCCACCGCCTCCGTGAGCTGGTTGCCGCGCAGGATGCCGTCCAGCACGAGGGCCAGCGGGGTCTGGCCGATGCCGTGGGCGGCGGCGTTGGCGGCGGCGAGGACGACTTCCATGCCGGATGTGCCGAACCGCTGCCGGAGCAGGGCCCGGAAGCGGGGGTTCTCGCGCAGGAGCGTGACCGTGGCGGTGACGACCCGCGAGGTGGGCGGCAGCCGCAGCGACCGGCCGGCCAGGGCACCGGCCGCGCCGGCGGCGTCCAGCAGGATCGCCGCCGCGGTGACGCGCACCTCGGCGGGGTCGCCGGGGTGGCTGGTGTCCCGGAGGTTCGGGTCGACGCCCTCGGCGAGGCCCAGGCGGGTGGCGAGGGCGGTGGCCCGCTCGGTGACGCGGTCGGTGGCGGCGTCCTCGGCCACGGTGACCACCAGACGGCTCAGTCCTCCGTCCCAGTACGCCGTGAGGACGTCCGGGTGCTCGACCAGTTCCTCGGCGACCCGGTGGGCGAGTGTCCCGGTGTCGCCGTCGGGGTGCCGCAGCGCGAGGTGGAGGCGCTGCCCGGCCGTCCAGTGCTGTCCGCCGGTCAGGGCGTTGCGTGCGACGTTGCGGACGCGGCGCGTGGTGTCGTAGGCGGACGTCACGGACCGGGCGGTGCCGCGGGCGGCGCCCGCGGCGGCCCCGGCCACGGCCCCGACCAGCGGGGTGATGTCGAAGGCTGTGAGCATCTGCGGTCGCCCCGGTTCAGCCGGTGGAGCGGCTGTCGTGCCCGTGAGGCTGCTCCTCGCCGTGGTGCGCCGTGGCCTCGGCGACCTGCTTCAGGGCGGAGGCGGTGGCGGTGTCACCGACCTTGGCGGGCTGTTCGCGGACGTGCTGCTCCGGCCGCTCCTGCCGGTAGTGGGAGGAGGCCAGCTTGCCGCCGGGGCCGTACGCGGAGGTGTCCTCGTCCTGCGGGGCGGTGTCACCGGAGCGGCGGTCGCCCGGTGTGCCGGTGCGTGTTCCGCCGTTCGGCGACGTGCCGTCGGACTGCTCTCCGGGCCGCGGCCGGGTCAGCCAGGCGACGGCCGCCCCGGTCACCGCCACCGGCCACTCCACCACTCCGGCCACGCCGAGCACCCCGGCGCCGGCGTAGACGGCCATCCGGCGGCCGCGCGGCGAGACCGCGCCGATCCTGTCGAGCGCGTCCGTGGCCGCCCTGCCCACCCGCTCCGCGCCCGGCAGGTGCCGCAGGCCCGAGGCCACGGCCCGCAACGGCTGCGGAAGATCGGACGAACGTGATGTCTCCTGGTTCATGGCGACCTCCACAAGCGCGTTGCCCAACGGTGCGATCCGGTTTTCCCGTCTTTCGCCCTATATTCCGCTTTTGTAAAGGTATGCGCTTGTATTGTTCGGCCGCGCCGTCGGTCTTGTGCGGCCGACACGTCCGGTCCTGGCCGGCCGCATGCCAGAGGACTGTCTCGCCGCCGGAGCGCGGAAGCCGTCCGTGTCGGGTCGGGAACGCCGGGTACCCAGTGCAGGCACACAGGCCGTCTCGGGTCCGGACACCGCACGGGAGCGGAGTGTCCGGTTCGGCGAAGGAGTGCTCATGACGCAGAACGGTGATGACGCGACGCTCGTCCGGCGACCGGGGATCCCCGACCTCCGGACGGCACCGGACGGTGCCGAGCCCGCGCCACCACAGGACCCGCAGGCGGACCAGCCGCTGCAGGAACTCCCCCAGGACCGCAACCAGGCGCTCCTGGAAGCGGCGAAGCAGGTCGGCGCCCTGCTGAAGCGCAAGGGGCACCTGTTCGCGCTGGCCGGCAGCGTGGCCGCGTACGCCCACGGCGGCGAGAAGAACCTGCAGCACGACGTCGACTTCGCGATCCGCCCCGAGGACGCGGAAGCGGTGGCGGCCACGCTCCACGAAGCCGGACTGACGGTCTACACCCCGCCGGAGGACTGGCTCATCAAAGCCACCTGCTTCGGCCAGCCGGTCGACATCATCTTCGAACTGGCGCACCGGCCCGTCGGCGCGGACATGCTGGAGCGGGCGGAGGAGTTGCCGGTCGACTCGGTACGCATGCCGGTGCTGGCCCCGACCGATCTGCTGTGGAGCCTGACCGCCGCGTTCTCGGAGCACCACTGTGACTTCGGGGCGGCCCTGCCCATCGCACGCGCCCTGCGGGAGAAGGTCGACTGGGAGAGGGTTCGGCGCGAGTGCGGGGACGAGCCCATGCCCGCGGCCTTCTTCTTCCTCCTGGAGCGTCTGAACGTCATCTGAAGGAGCGCCCATGAGCACCCACGGTCCCCAGGACCCGGGCGGCGGGCCGCCGGCCGAGAACCTGGACTACCGCATCGCCCACCTCCAGGACCGCCTCGCCTCCGGCGAGCTCGGCGAACTGGGCGTACGGGTCGAGGCCTGCGGCGGGTCGGTACTGCTCACCGGCGCCGTGCCCTCGGCGCCCTGCCGTGACGAGATCCTGCGCACCGTCCACGAGGAGCTCGCCGGATTCCCCGTGCACAGCGACCTCGTGGTCACCGAGGCGACCTCCCCCGACCACGCGGAGGAACTCTCATGATCCGCATCGCAGCCGTCGGAGACATCCACATGGGGCCCGGCAGCCAGGGCGTGCTCCGCCCCGCCTTCGAGACCCTGCCCGAATGCGCCGACCTCCTGCTGCTGGCCGGGGACCTCACCCGGCACGGCACGCCCGAGGAGATGCGGGTGGTGGCCCGGGAGGTCCAGAACCTGGCCGTTCCGGTCGTCGCCGTGCTCGGCAACCACGACCACCACGACGACCGCCCGGACGAGGTCATGGCCATCCTCCGGGACGCCGGCGTCCATGCCCTGGAGGGACAGGCGACGATCGTCGAGAGCGGCGGGGCGCGGATCGGAGTCGCCGGGACCAAGGGGTTCGGCGGCGGCTTCGTCGGCCGCTGCGCCGGGGAGTTCGGCGAGCCGGTGATGAAGGAGTTCGTCCGGTACTCCCGCCGGAGCGCCGACGGGCTGCGGAGCGCACTGGAGCGACTGGCCGAAGAGGGCTGTGACGCGCGGATCGCCCTGACCCACTACTCCCCCGTGGCGGACACCCTCGCGGGCGAACCGCTGGAGATCTATCCGTTCCTGGGCAGCTATCTGCTGGCCGAGGCGATCGACACCGCCGGCGCCGACCTCGCGGTGCACGGGCACGCGCATGCCGGCACCGAGCACGGCTTGACGAGCGGAGGCGTGCGGGTGCGCAACGTCGCCCAGCCGGTCATCGGACGGGCCTTCCATGTCTACCACCTGCCGGTCCGGGAGCCCGCCGCGACCGGCGCCGCCCAACGGGCCCGCTGAGCGGGCCCTTCCCCCTTCTCTCCCCCTTCCGCCGTCGGCGTTTCGCCGGCGGCGCTTTCTGTTGCCCTCCACCGGCGCGCAAAGCCGCTCGGGTACCGCCTGTGGTGTGAACCCCCCGCACGTCGCGCCCGTTTCAGGCATTTTGCCTGTTTAGCGTGCGAACTCCGCGCTCCGCACATCGGCGATGTCCCCACGCGTCCGCCCGGGGCGCGCATGCCCCGTACGAGAGGACATCAGATGGCGCTGACGAGCCGTCACAAGACGCTCACCGAGCATGCTTCCTCCCCGCACGACGCCGAACTGCGCAGCGCGGCGCCGCACCTCGCCCGCCGTCGCTTCCTGACCGTCGCGGCAGCCGCCACGATGCTCGCGTTCACCACCAATCGGCCCGCCCGCGGCGCCACCGCCGCCCCCGAACTCGACGCGGCCCGGATCACCGTCAACCCGTTCACCCTCGGCGTGGCCTCGGGGGACCCTCTGCCGGGCTCGGTGCTCCTGTGGACACGGCTCGCGCCCCAGCCGTTCGCCGAGGACGGCGGCCTCGGCCAGGAGCGGGTCGAGGTCTGCTGGGAAGTGGCCCTGGACGAGTGGTTCGTCATCGTCGAGCAGGAGGGCACGGCCACCGCCCACCCCGAGTACGCCCACAGCGTGCGCGTCGACGTCAAGGGCCTGCGGCCGGGCCGCGAGTACTACTACCGGTTCCGCGCGGGCACCTGGATCAGCCCCGTGGGCCACACCCGTACCGCCCCGGCTCCGGGAACCGACACCGACACGCTGCGCCTGGCCGCCGTCGCCTGCCAGGACTACCGGGACGGGTACTACACCGCCCACCGGCATCTGGCACAGGAGGACGTCGACGTGGTCTTCTTCCTCGGCGACTACCTGTACGAGTACGCCGTGGACTCCGCCGGCGGGGCCCGCCGCTACACCGACCGCACACTGCCGGACATGTTCAACCGCGAGGCGACCACCCTCGCGGACTACCGGCTGCGCTACGCGCTGTACAAGAGCGACCCGGACCTGCAGGCCGCGCACGCCCGGCACCCGTTCGTCCTCACCTGGGACGACCACGAGTCGGAGAACAATTACGCGGGTGCCCACGACGAGAAGGGCAGCCCACCGGAGGAGTTCCTGTCGCGACGGGCCGCAGCCTACCGGGCCTACTGGGAGAACCAGCCGCTGCGCGCCGCGCAGTTGCCCAACCGGCCCGATGCCCGGCTGTACCGCCGGCTGGCCTGGGGCTCACTCGCGCAGTTCGACATTCTCGACACCCGCCAGTACCGCTCCGACCAGGCCTTCGACGACCGCCCGCACGCGCCGGGCCCCGAGTCGGACGATCCGGCCCGCACCCTCACCGGTGCCGATCAGGAGTGCTGGCTGCTGGACGGCTGGCGGAAGTCGAGCGCGCTGTGGCACGTGCTGCCCCAGCAGGTGTGCTTCTCCCAGCGGAAGTTCGACCTGGCCGAACCCGCCCGGGTCTCCATGGACGCCTGGGACGGTTACCGGGCCTCCCGCGACCGCGTCATGGCCGGTGCCAAGGCGGCGGGCGTCGACAACTGGATGGTGCTCACCGGGGACGTCCACGTCGGTTACGCCTTCGACATCAAGGAGAACTTCGACGACCCGGCGTCCAGGACGGTCGGCACGGAGTTCACCTGCACCTCCGTCGCCAGCGGCGGGGACGGCACCGAGAAGCCGGGCGACTGGGACACGTACATGAAGGCCAACCCGCACATGAAGCACTTCGACGGCCGGCGCGGCTACGTCCGGGTCGAGCTGGGCCGTGAGAACGCCCGGGTGGACTTCCGGACCGTCCCGTCCATCACCACGCCCGGGGGCGGCGTCTCGACGACCGCGTCCTTCGTCACCGAGGTGGGATCGCAGGGCCTGCAGTCCGCCTGAGCGCCCGCCCCCGTCCTCCGGCCCCGTCCCGTACTGCACATGGCGCCCTTCCCGGCACCAAAGCGCGAACCGTGGCGGCCCGGAACATCACCGCGGGCCGTAGCGGCAAGGCCTTGCGCAAGCTCCACCATGATCGCTGTTACCGGGCACCTTGCTCGAAGGAGACACATCGTATGGTCCACAGACATGCCGTGACCGGTCGCCGGGTGGCCCTGACCGCGCTCGGCGCGCTCGCCGCCACCGGGATCCCCGCCGTCGCGGCCCAACCGGCCCCCGCGGCGGGCCCCGTGCCCTCGGCCGCCCAGACCCTCGGCGCCGACCGGCCGTCGGCCCCGGTGCTGCGCGCTCTCGAGCGCGACCTCGGGCTGACCCCGGCGCAGGCGTCCCGGCGGCTGGTCAACGAGGCGGAGGCGGGCGCCCGGGCGGGACGGCTGCGCAACGCCCTGGGCGACCGCTTCGCCGGGGCCTGGCTGCGCGGCACGACCTCGCAGGAACTCATGGTGGCGACCACGGACGCCGCGGACGTGCCCGCCATCAAGGCGCAGGGCGCGAAGGCGGCCGTCGTGAAGAAGACGCTGCGCGATCTGCGGGCCGCCAAGCAGAAGCTGGACGCGGCCGCCGCCCGGGTCGGCACCCGCGAGACACCCCTGTGGTACGTGGACATCCCGGCGAACCGTGTCGGGGTGGAAGCCGCGAGCAAGACGGCGGCCGCGGCGTTCGTGCGGGCCGCAGGCCTCGACGGCGAGAGCGTGAGCGTACGGGTCACGGCGAACCGGCCGCGGCTCATGGAGGACGTCACCGGCGGAGACGCCTACTACATCGACGGCGCCGCCCGCTGCTCCGTCGGCTTCTCCGTCACCAAGGGCGAGCAGGAGGGCTTCGCCTCGGCCGGTCACTGCGGCAAGCGGGGCGCCAGGACGACCGGACACAACAACGCGGACCAGGGCACGTTCCAGGCCTCCGTCTTCCCCGGCGAGGACATGTCGTGGGTGGCCGTGATCGACCCCTGGAAGGCCACGCCGAACGTGAAGGGCGCGGGCGGGCAGACGGTCGGGATCGCCGGGTCGGTCCAGGCGCTGGTCGGCGCGGCGATCTGCCGCTCGGGCTCCACCACGGGATGGCACTGCGGCACGGTCGAGCAGCACGACACGAGTGTCAGTTACGCCGAGGGCAGGGTGGACGGGCTGACCCAGACGACCGTGTGCGCCGAACCGGGCGACTCCGGCGGGCCGTACGTCTCGGGCGTGCAGGCGCAGGGGGTGACGTCCGGCGGCTCCGGCGACTGCAGGACCGGCGGCACGACCCTCTACCAGCCGATCAACCCGCTGCTCAGCGAGTTCGGCCTCACCCTGAGAACCACCGGGGCGGAGACCTCGGCGCCGCAGGACAACGCCGCCGATACGTGGGCCGCCGGCCGGGTCTACGAGCCCGGGGCCGTGGTCACGCACGCGGGTGTGCGCTACCAGTGTCTGCAGAGCCACCAGGCCCAGGGTCCGTGGGCGCCTGCCGACACCCCTGCCCTGTGGCAGCGGGTGTGACGAGGAGTCAGGGCTGTCCGGCGCCGGCGCGGCACACGCCGGCGCCTGACCGGCCCGGCCGGTCCTCGGCGAGCGGCACGTACGCGGTCGCGACGAACGGGTCGTGGGCGCGCAAGCGGCGGGTGCGGACGGTGGCGAGCGCCGTGCCGGCGCCGGACCGGAAGCCCGGGAGCGCCGGCTGGCCCTGGGGCGCGCCGTGGAAGTACATCGGCCCGGCTTTGGGGTGACGGAACCAGGCGATGGTGTGCACGTGCTGGTGCGTCCGGTCCCACCGGAGCGCCGGCCGGCGTACCGAGCGAAGGGGCCCGGCCCTTCGCTGCCTGCACTCGGGACGCCGGTCGGTTCCTCGGAAGGCACAGCATCGTCTCCCACTGCTTCGGCATCTCACCCGCGAGGGGTCGCTTCGCGCGCCACGACCCGAAGCGTCTGCACCGACGCATCGGCCGCGTCCGGGATCAGGACCCCGTGCTCGGCACCGCTGCGCAGATAGTCCAGCACCGCGTCGGTGACGACCTCGCCGGGTGCCACCACGGGGACGCCCGGCGGGTACGGACTGATCGTCTCCGCGGCGATACGGCCCGCGGCCCGCTCGGCGGGCACGTGCTCCACCGGGGCGAAGAACGCCTCGCGCGGCAGCATGGCCTGTTCCAGCTCCAGTGCCGAGGGCTCGGGCAGCCGGACCGGCGAACGCCGCTCGACCGAGTCCGCGTGCTCGACGAGGGCGCGCAGCGCACCCAGCAGGACTTCCTCGGTCTCGTCGTCGTCCGCGTGGGTGACCGAGGCACTGACCCGGCGGCTGTCCGACCCGCCGAGGTCCACGTGGCGGTGCTCGCGTAGTCACTCCACGGCCTGCATGCCGCTCAGGCCGAGCTTGCGGACATCGACGTCAGCACACGGGTCCCCGCCATCGAACCCTTCGTCGCGATCATGGGCGAGGACGGCTCCGGCCACACCCCGCAGTTCGCCGAGGCGGCCGCCTCGCCCCGGGCCCGCGAGGTGCTGATCGCGGCGACCGAGGCACTCGCGTGCACCGCCGCCGACGTCCTGCTGTCCGGGTCGCTGCGCGAGGAGGCATGGGCGCGGCACCGGGCGGTGTGAGTGGTTCGGCTCCGGCTGGGGAACCCGGCGAGCGCTGTACCCATCCGACTCCCTGGAGAGGGCCATGAGTCTGTTGCGTGTGCTCGGCCGCCCCTTGCTGGCCTCGATGTTCCTCACGGGCGGTATGAACTCCGTCCGTGCCCCGGAGCAGGTCGCCGACGCCGCCGAGCCTGTCGTCCAACCGGTCACCGAGCGCGTCCCGGCCCTGCCGGACCGCACCGAGCAGGTCGTACGGCTCAGCGGCGCCGTACAGGTCGCGGCGGGGCTGATGCTGGCCACGGGACGTGTGCCGCGTCCGGCCGCGCTGGCCATCGCCGCCACGCTGGTGCCGACCACCCTGGCGGGGCACCGTTTCTGGGAGGCGCAGGACCCCGAGGAGCGGGCGCAGCAGCGCATCCACTTCTTCAAGAACATGTCCATGCTCGGCGGGCTGCTGATCGCCGCCGACGACACCGGTGCCCGCCCCTCGCTGGTCTGGCGCGGCGCCCACGCCGCCCGGGGGCTGCGGCGCGACGCGGGTCTGGTGCGCCGTTCCGTGCGGGCCACCGCGCGGCCGGCCGCCGCGGCCGGGCGGGTCCGGGCCAAGCTCCCCGGATGAGCCGGCGGTGCCCGCCGCGGCACGGCACGTTAACCCCCTGGGGCCGGGGGGACCCGCACGCTGAAGGTGAAGGACATGGGACACGGAGGAAACGTCATCGAGGAGCTGGTGACCGATCACCGCGAGGTCGAGGAGCTGTTCGGCAAGATCGAGGCACTGCCGTCCGGCCACCGGGACCGCAAGGTGTACGCCGACCAGGTCACGATGGAACTCGTACGGCATTCCGTGGCCGAGGAGGCCTATCTCTACCCGGCCGTGCGCGAGCACGTGGCGGGTGGGGACGCCCTCGCCGACCAGGAACTGAAGGACCACGCCACGGCCGAGCAGATCATGAAGGATCTGGAGGGCTGCGGCCCCGGCGACGCCGACTTCGACCGGCTGGCGGGCATGCTGATGAGTGAGATCCGCTCGCACATCGCCGACGAGGAGGGCAACCTCTTCCCGCGGCTGCGGCAGGCCTGTCCGATGGACACGCTCAACGAGCTGGGCGACAAGGTGCGCAAGGCCAAGAAGACCGCCCCGACCCGGCCCCGTCGGCGCTCCCGCCCGTGACCACGACGCGGTGTCCCGCCTCGGACAGGGCGGCCACGGCCCGTGCCGCCCGGCCGGGCGTCCAGGTCCGGGCGGGCACGGCCGCACCGGGGTGGAGCACGACGTACGGTCCGGGGCCGGTGAGGTGGCCGGTGCTCGGCGGCGGCAGGACGCGCAGCCGGCCGTCGTCGCCTGACGGGAGCGCGAAGCCCTCGGCGCGGGCCAGGTCGAGGGCGGCCAGGGCCTCGTGACGGTGTGGTCTCCTGCGGTGCCGGTGGTCGAGCAGCGCTCCCGGGGAGTCCTCGCAGTCGGCGGCGGTCCCTCCGATCCCGGCCAGCTTCAGCAGCAGGGCGGCCGGCAGCGGGCTCTGGTGGTACGACACCAGCACCAGTGCGCGGTCGAAGCGGCCCGCCGTGAGCGTCTCCCTCAGCCGCCGGGTGCCGGCGCCGTCATGACCGCAGCCGTTCCCTGGCCGCGGAGCGGGGCGCGGGCGCCGGCTCACCGTTCCCGAACGGGGCGTACCGCCGGGCCTTGCGGTGGGTGACCCGCCCGCGCAGCCAGTGCCAGGTCGCCGCGGGTGGGACGAGCGCGCTGGTCACCGTCATGGTGAGCACCTCGTCGCGGGTGCCCGGCCCGGGCAGGATGCGGGCGAGGGCGAACTCGGCGGTACCGGCCAGCCAGGCAGCGGCGCACGCGGCGGCGGCACGGTGCCGGCCGAGCAGGGCGCAGCCGAGGGCCGTCACTCCCGCTCCGGTCACCGCCAGGTGCAGGGGAAGGCGCCCGCGGTGTGCCTCCGCCCGGCGCCACCAGTGGCGGCCGTGCAGCCGGGTCATCAGTACGTCATCGG
Organism: Streptomyces sp. NPDC047880; assembly: GCF_040706515.1. Classification (NCBI taxonomy): domain Bacteria; kingdom Bacillati; phylum Actinomycetota; class Actinomycetes; order Kitasatosporales; family Streptomycetaceae; genus Streptomyces; species Streptomyces sp. NPDC047880. Next base: position 15,006 of record NZ_JBEZOK010000039.1, read on the forward strand.
CGTTGCCGGCCTGGAGCCGGAGGGAGATCCAGCGTCCGGCCCGCCGCACGGGGTGGGTGGTGGTGCGCCGGCCGACCGTGAGCGCCCAGTCGGCGTCGAGCATGCGCAGGGCCAGGTCGGCGTCCTCCCGGAAGGCCCGGCGGAAGCGTTCGTCGAATCCGCCGACGGCCGTCAGCGCCGCCCGGCGGTACGCCATGTCGGCGGTGATCCAGCGGGCGGCGGCGAGTCCGGCCGTGTTGCGTTCCCAGTCCGTGGGCCGCCGGTCGACCGGCAGGGGGACCTCGATCCGGGCGGTGATCCCGGCCGTGCGCTCGGTCGCCGCCGCCAGGTCGAGGGTCAGGTCGTCGCCCCAGGTGGGCCCGGGGACGACGTCGTCGTCGAGGAAGACGATCCAGGGCACGTCCCCGGCGGCCCGCCAGCCGAGGTTGCGTGCGGCGGCGGGTCCGCGCGCGCCGCCGGGGACGACGATGGTGCGTGCGCGCAGGGACGGTGGGACGTCCGCGGTGAGGGGGACGCCGCCGGTGGCGGGCCGGTCGTCGACGAGGACCACCCGGACGGGACCCGGCCCGCTCGCCGCGGCGAGGGCGCGCAGGCAGGCGCCCAGGCTGGGCCGGCCGAGCGTCGGGATCACGACGGCGTACGAGGCGTCGCCCCTCAGGGCTTCGGGTTCGGTCATCGGGGGCCTCCGGCGTCGTCGCTGCGGGGGTCGGGTCGGAAGAGGTCGCCGCGCCGGATCGCGTACGGGCCGATGGCCAGCAGGTCGACGGGCGAGGAGCCGAAGCACTCCAGGGCGTCGCGCGGGTCGTCGGCCATGGCCCGCCGGCGGTGTTGAGGCTGGTGTTGACGACCACGGGCAGCCCGGTGAGCCGTCAAAGGAGCGAAGGAAGCCGAGGTGCTCGGTGAGGTCCTCGTAGACCAGACCGAGGGAGTGCGGCAGGTCCTGCGCGTGCAGCGCCTCCAGGCGGTCGCCCACGCGGCGCGCGGCCAGGTGGGAGGCGCGTTCGCCACGGCCGTCGAGGACGAGGACGGAGGAGTTCCGGGCATCCGGTGCGGCGAAGGCGCTGGAGGCGGCGTGGGCCATGTGGTGCGGCACGAAGCGGACGCTGCCGGGGTCGAGCCCGGGCAGGGCGGTCGTCAGGAAGCCGGGTGCCTCGCGGGCGTACGTCAGCCTCAGGTGGTCCCAGGGGTCGTCCAGGCCCATGTCCTCGGCCGGACGGGCGAGTCGGGAGTCGAAGGAGTAGGTGACCGCGTCGAGGTCCTGCGGGCGCAGTCCGGCCCGTGCCAGGCACCAGGCGGCGGCCCGCTCGGGCAGTTCCCAGGCGGAGAACGGCAGGGGTCTCTTGCCGTGCTTGCGCCGGGAGAAGCGCTCCTCCTCCGCGGCGGCGACGGTCCGTCCGTCGATCACCAGGGCGGCGGCGGGGTCGTGGAAGAGGGCGTTGATTCCGAGGATGCGCATGGGGAAGGCGGGCCTTTCGGCGGTCGGGACACCGGACGCGATGGTGTGGGCTGCCCGGGGTTCACGCCTCGATGGCGGCCTCACGGAACCAGGCGATCGTGCGCCGCAGCCCCTCCTCCACACGCACCTGCGGTTCCCAGCCGAGCTTGTCGCGGGCCAGCGTGATGTCCGGGCAGCACACGGCCGGGTCGTCCACCGGGCGTTCGATGTAGCGGATGTCTGAGGGCGAGTCGGCGAGTTCGACGACCAGGCGCGCCAGGTCGAGCATGGTGATCTCGGTCGGGTTTCCGATGTTGACCGGGCCGCGCATGCCGTGGGCGGCGGCGCCGAGGATGCCGCGCACGGTGTCGTCGACGTAGCACAGCGACCGGGTCTGGCGACCGTCGCCGGTCACGGTGAGGGGCTCGCCGGCCAGGGCCTGCCGTACGAAGGTCGGTACCGCGCGCCCGTCGTGGCCGCGCATCCGGGGGCCGTAGGTGTTGAACAGCCGCACGATGCAGGTGTCGGTGCCCTCGGCGTCGGTGTGAGCGGTGGTCAGCGCCTCGCCGAAGCGTTTGGCCTCGTCGTAGACGCTGCGCGGCCCCACGGGGTTGACGTTGCCCCAGTAGCGCTCGTCCTGGGGGTTCTGCTGGGGGTCGCCGTAGACCTCGGAGGTCGAGGCGAGGACGAAACGCGCCCGGTTGGAGTGTGCGAGCTCCAGAACGTTGCGGGTGCCGAGGCTGCCGGTCTCCAGGGTGTGCAGCGGGAGGCGCAGGTAGTCCGCGCGGGACGCCGGGGAGGCGAAGTGCAGGACGAGGTCCGGACGCCGCCTGATCCGCAGGCCCTCGGTCACGTCGGCCTGGACGAGCGTGAAACCGGGGCGTTCGAGCAGCGCCGATATGTTCTCGGGCCGGCCGGTGCTGAAGTCGTCGACGCAGGTGACGGCCGCGCCCGCGTTCAGGAGGGCGGCGCACAGGTGAGAGCCGACGAACCCGGCACCACCGGTGACGACGGCGTGCTCCCAGTTCTGTGAGAGGGCGGTGGTCATGTGGGGTGTCTCCTCCGTCGGCGGCGGCGCGCGGCACGACGGTCGTGCCCCGGCCGGGGGGTGGGGCCGCCAGGGGGACCGTCGAGCCCACGCTCAGCGTCCGCCGACCGTGCGGGCACGGCACGGCCGCCTACGGCAAACCGGTGAGTGACGGAGGGTGAGAGGCGTGACGGGACGCTGTTCTCACAGGTCAGCGCGTTGCACCCGGTGTCAGGCGATCAGCGCGCGGCCCGGGTTCAGGCGGTCCAGGAGTTGCTCCTGGTGCAGGCCGGCGACGGGGGCGAGCAGGTCGGGGTGGCGCAGCAGGGCCGCGGCGTCGCGGTCACTGTCGTCGGGGGCGAGGAGCCGGCGGAACTCGGCGGGTGCGCCGGCTGTGCGGCTGCCGTCGGCGAGCGCGGCCACCGCCCGGTCCGCCAGTTCCGGATCGGTGAGCAGGCAGGCCGCCCAACTGGCCACGACCTCGTCGACCCAGGTTCGCCAGGCCTGCGCGTCCAGGTCGTCGCCGAGGGCGGCGTCGGCGCCGGTGACCCAGTCGAGCCGCCCGGAGCCGCCGGGGCCGGACACCCCGAGCAGGGCGGCGTCCATCGCCGTCGGGTACCTGAGCCGGGCGGCGGCCGTCACGGCCTGCCGGGCCTGGACCTCGCACAGGGCGGAGGCGAGCGCGCCGCCGGAGGCGGGGAAGGCGCGGATCAGCCACTGGGCGGTCGCCGCGATGACAGGGGAGAGGTCTGCGTGCACTGCCGGGCCGTCCGGGGGGGAGGGAGCGGGAATCTGGTCGTAGACGGTAACCGCCGCTCACCGTCCCCCGACGTGACCGGGACCTCGTCCGGGACGTGGCCTCGACCACACCGCCGACGCACCGGACGTCGTCCGTGCACGTCGCCGCCGCCCGGCCCCACAGACCGGCCGCACCGGCCTGCGCCCACCAAGCCGCCGCCCCGTAGACCGGTCACACCGCCGAGGCCCCACAGCCCAGCCGCACCGCCGACGCGCCGCCAAGCCACCGCCCCACAAACCAGCCACACCACCCACACCCCGCCAAACCACCGCCCCACAAACCAGCCACACCGCTTACGCCCCGCCACAGCCCGGCCGCGCCGCCGGCGCCTCGCCGTCCCGCCCCCAGTCATCACGCCCCTGCACCTCCTCCCCCTCCGCGTACCTCCTCCCCCTCCGCGCCGCCGTGCGCAGCGGTGGTGCCCGTTTCGCCGGGGAGGCGTCGGGCACCCGGCCCGCGTGTTCTCCCACGGGTCGAAATCCGCAGGTCCGGCGCGGCGCGCAGGCGCACGGTCGGCGGTGCGCTCGCTGCGTTTCGACGGCTGGATCGCCGGGATCGGCACGGCGTCCGGCACCCGTGTGGTGCTCGGCCACTGGCCCCGCTCGCCGTTCGGGCCGTTCAGTGACGTGATGGTCGAGGAGGCCGGCGGACACCGGCTGCTGCTGGCCCCCACGCGCGAGACGGCGGACTTCGTCGCCGCCACGTACGTCTTCGACGAGGTGCGGGTCGCACCGGTCGAGGTGCGCGTCACCGACCGCAGGCACTGGGCCGTCACGTCCCCGCAGTTCCGGCTGGGCTTCACCACCGGCCGCCGGAACCTGCCGGGGCTGGCGCTGCGGGCGGTCCCGGGGCGGCTCGCGTCCCGCCCGGGCTGGATCGCGCTGTGGGACCGGCCCGCACACCTGCTGCTGGGGGCACACACCCACGCCGGCGCCCGGGCCGGACGGCATCAGTGGTACGGGGCCAGGGATCTGCACCCGGTCACCTCGGCCACCGTCACCCGCAAGGGCGAGAGCCTCGGCGCCCTCGCCCCGGTCGAACCCCCCGTGCGCTTCGGGACCGGCTCGACACCCCGCCCTCCCTGTCTCGTACGGGTCACCACGACGGTGACCGTGGAGCAGGGCCGGAGTACGACAGGAGGCGCGTCATGACGGAACAGCGGACGGATTCGCCGGGCGCCCAGCGTGCCCCGGCCACCGACATGTCCCTGCTGGGCATCTACCTCAACGACCATCTCGCCGGTGCCACCGCCGCGACCGCGCGGGTGCGCTACCTGCTGCGCTCGTGCGCCGGCTCGCCGCTCGCCGACGCGCTGGCCCCGGTCGCCGACGAGATCGCCGACGACCGGTCGAGTCTGCTGAGCATCATGCGGCGTCTGGACGTCCCGGTGCGCCGCTACAAGGTCTACGCGGGCCGGGCGGCCGAGCAGGTGGGACGGCTGAAGAGCAACGGCAGCCTGATACGGCGTTCCCCGCTGAGCACCCTGTGGGAGCTGGAGGCCCTGGCGCTCGGGGTGGAGGGCAAGCTGGCCGGCTGGGAGACGCTGCGCGATCTGGCGGCCACGGACGAACGTCTGGACCGACGGCGGCTCGACGAGCTCATCGACCGGGCCGGGCGGCAGCACGCCACGCTGGAGGCGCTGCGCCACCGGCAGGTGGAGGTCGCCTTCCGAGGAGCGTGAGGAACCGGGGCCGGCTACCAGAACCTGCTGCTGAGGGCGGGCTGATGGGTCAGCTGTACGGCGTCGCGCAGCCGCAACGCGACGCTGATGGTGGCGCGCAGGGCGGACGGGCGAACCGTCTGGGCGGTCTCGGTGGCCAGGACCAGCAGGCAGGCCGCCGCCTGTTCGACGACCGAGACCGGCAGGGTGAAGTCGTTGTCGGCGGCCTCGCGGAACGCCTTCAGCGGGACCGCGGCTCCGTCGACGGCCCGGTGCGCGGCCTGCTCCAGGTGCTGTGCGGCCTGTTCGCACACGGGGGCCGGCAGGGCGATGGTGCGCTGGAACGGTGAACTCGTCATGACCCGACTGCTCCCCCGGCGGTGGCCGGTTCTGTCGCCCGGCGGCGGGATTTCACCGTCCCGCGTGACCGGCGGGTGGCGAATGTCCCGGAATCCCGGGGAGCGGGCCCGGACGGGGCCGGTCTGCGGCCGTGTCGGCCGCCGGCACCGGGGACCGCCGCACCGCACAGGAGATCCACACTGGAGCGCGGGTCCCAGGACTGACAAGGAGCTCTCATGACCGTCCGTTCGGAAGTCGTCGCCCGGCTCACCGGGCGGGCGGTCAGCGGTGAAAGGCCGCTGTCGGCGGCCCTCGCCGAAGTCACCCTGGACGACGGACGGGTCGTGGTCGTCAAGCGGTGCGACGCGCCGGGGGCGGCCCGGGCCGAGGCGGCGGGGCTGCGGTGGCTGGCCGCCGCCGCAAGCGTGCGGGTGCCGGCGGTGCACGGGCACGAGGAGGGCTGGCTGGTCGTCGACCGGGTCCCGCACGGGCGGCCGGACCCCGAGGCGGCGGTGAGGTTCGGGCGGGACCTCGCGACGCTGCACGCCGCCGGGGCGCCGGCGTTCGGGGCGGCGCCGCCGGGCGGCCCCGTGGACGCGTACATCGGGCTCGCGCCGATGCGCAACGAACCCGGCACCGACTGGCCGCGCTGGTACGCCGGGCAGCGTGTGCTGCCGTATCTGCGGCGGGCGGTCGACGAGGGCACGCTCCGGTCCGGTGAGGCGGCCGTCGTGGAGCGGCTGTGCGAGCGGCTGCCGGAGCTGGCGGGACCGGCGGAGCCGCCCGCGCGGCTGCACGGCGACCTGTGGAGCGGCAATGTGCTGTGGGCGGCCGACGGAGGGGTCCGGCTCATCGACCCGGCCGCGCACGGCGGGCACCGGGAGACGGACCTCGCGATGCTGCGGCTGTTCGGCTGTCCCTGTCTGGAGCAGGTGCTCGAGGGCTACCAGGAGGTCGCGCCGCTCGCGGACGGCTGGGCGGCGCGTGTCGGCGTGCACCAGCTTTTCCCGCTGCTGGTGCACGCCGTGCTGTTCGGCCGGGGCTACGCGGAACAGGCCCTCGCGGTGGCCCGTTCGGCCGCGGCCGGGTGACCCGTCAGCGGGTCACGACGTGCCGCTCGTCGGGGACGCAGTGGGTCATGGTGAGGCCCTCCACGTCGCGCGGCTCGTTCTTGCCGAGGTCGGCGAGGCGTTCGCGGTCCTCGTCCGTGAGGTCCTGGCTCGCCAGCGGCTCCAGTCCGGCCACGTCCTGCGGGCCGATGCCCAGTCCTTCACCCACCCGCAGACCGAGGTCGTTCTCGACCAGCAGGAAGTGCCAGACCATGCGCTCCTGGATCGCCCGGTCGCACCGGGACAGTTGACCGATGAAGTTCTTCACCAGGTCGTCGCGTTCCCAGCCCTCCAGCAGCAGATAGCGCTGACCGGCCTGGAGGTAGTCGTTGGTGCGCGGGATGCGCTTGCGAGTGAGCCGCCCGGTGATCTCGGGCCCCTGCTCGTCGTGGGTCGGGTAGCGGGCCTCGCGCAGGCCGCCGGTGAGGGACGGCTCGTAGTTGACCTGCGGGTTCTCTCCCCCGCCGTCCACGTGGTACGCCATCTGGCCGTCGCGCTGGTTGGTGCGCACGTCCGCGTTCCTGGCCTGGTTGACGGGGAGTTGCAGGTAGTTCGGGCCGACCCGGTAGCGCTGGGTGTCGCTGTAGGAGAAGGTCCGGCCGACGAGCATCTTGTCGTCGGAGAAGTCCAGTCCGTCGACCAGGACGCCGGTGCCGAAGGAGATCTGCTCGTTCTCGGCGAAGAAGCCCTTCGGCATGCGGTCCAGCACCATCCGGCCCACCGGCTTGGGCGGGAAGTCCTGCTCGGGCCAGGTCTTGGTGTCGTCCAGCGGGTCGAAGTCGAGCTCCGGGTGGTCGTGGTCGTCCATCATCTGGACGAGCAGCTCCCACTCCGGATGGTCACCACGGGCGACCGCCTCGTACAGGTCCTTGGTGGCGTGACCCAGGGTGTCGGCCTGGACGTTGGCGGCGTCCTCCTCGGTCATGCTCCGCACGCCCTGCCGGGGCATCCAGTGGTACTTGACGAGCTTGGTGCCGCCCTCGGCGTCGACCCACTTGTACGTGTTGACGCCGAAGCCCTGCATGTGGCGGTAGTCGGCGGGGATGCCCCGCGGGCTGAACAGGTTGACCAGCATGTGCATGGCCTCGGGGGTCTGCGACATGAAGTCGAAGATGCGGTTCGGCTGCTGCTCGAAGGTCACCGGGTCGGGCTTGAGGGCGTGGATGACGTCCGGGAACTTGATGGCGTCGCGGATGAAGAAGACGCCCAGGTTGTTGCCGACCAGGTCCCAGTTGCCGTCCTCGGTGTAGAACTTGACGGCGAATCCACGCGGGTCGCGGGCGGCCTCGGAGGAGTCGCGCCCGCCGATCACGGTGGAGAAGCGGACGGCCACGTCCGTGCGCCTGCCGCGCTCCTGGAACAGCTTGGCCCGGGTGTAGCGGCTGATCGGCTCGTCGCCCCAGGTGCCGTAGGCCTCGAAGTGGCCGTAGGCGGTGACGCCGCGCGCGTGCACGACGCGCTCGGGGATGCGTTCCCGGTCGAAGTGGCTGATCTTCTCCAGGAACTGGTAGTTCTCCAGTGTGGCCGGGCCGCGGGCACCGACCGTGCGCTGGTTCTGGTTGTCGTGGACCTGATGGCCCTGGCGATCGGTGAGAACCTCGCGGTCGTCGCCCGGAGCGGGGCCGGTACCGGATACGTCCGTCATGGGTGTGGGCTCCTTCGGCTCGTGGCCGCCGCCGGCCGGGCCTGTGCCGCGAGCGGCGCCCGGCCGGTCCTGGCGGGACGGGCCGGGTACCCGGGGGGACGAGGTCACTCACGAGAGGAGAGGGATGCGGCACGTCTACTGGCTCGGAGGGGGCAGCGGCGCGGGCAAATCCACCGTCGCCCGCCGGCTCGCCGACCGGCACGGCTGGCGTCTGTACGCGACCGACGACGTGATGGCGGATCACGCGCGCCGGACCACCGCCGAGGAGGCGCCCTTGCTGCACGCGTTCCTGGCCATGGACATGGACGAGCGGTGGGTCGACCGGTCCCCCCGGACCATGCTGGAGACCTTCCACTGGTTCCAGGGCGAGGGCTTCGGTCTGATCGTCGAGGATCTCGCGCGACTGCCCCGCGACACGCCGGTGGTCGTCGAGGGGTTCCGGCTGCTGCCGCACTTGGTGCAGCCGCTGCTCACCGAACCCGGACACGCGGTCTGGCTGCTGCCCACACCCGAGTTCCGCCGGGCCGCGTTCACGCGTCGCGCCACAGCGGGGGCGGGGTTCACGCACCTGACCGGCGATCCTGACCGGGCGGACCGCAACCTGGCCGCGCGGGACGCCCTGTTCACCGAGCGGCTGCGGGAGGAGACCATCCGTCTGGGGCTGCCCGCGCTCACGGTGGACGGCACGATGACGGAGGACGAGCTGACCGAACGGGTCTGCGGGGTCTTCGGGCTCTGACAAGGGAAAGGCGCCGGACGACACGGGAAGATTGCGGACGGCACGGGAAAGGGCCCGAATCCGCCCGGGGTCCGGGCCCTCGAGGGCCGGTGAGCCTCAGCCTCCGTCGAGGCGTGCGCGCAGCAGCCCCTTGCCCAGTTCGGCGCCCTTGCGGCTGTCCGCCTGGGCCTTGCGGAACAGATCCGCGACCTCGGTGTCCTTGGCGCGCTCCGCGTCCTGGATGTAGCTCTCCAGGCGCAGGGCGTTGCTCAGGCACGCCTCGACGTACCAGATGAGGTTGTAGTCCTTGTCCTGCGTACCGGTCACACCGCCGGTCTCCGATCCACTGCTCATGCGGGCCTCCTTCTCGCGGAGCGGACCTCTTCAGGCGCCGGACGGGTACCCGCCCTCCCCACGCGCACACAGCCCGCGTTCGTCGCGCGCTGCGACCGTCCGGTCACAGCGGCCGGACCCCACGGTCAGACCCCCACGCACCGCCAACTCCCCTCCCCTGTAGGGCAATTCAGACAGTTGACCCGGAAGCCCACAGACACCGATCACTTTCGGAACGAAGTGGCACTCCACCGTGCGAGACCGGTCGATGACGGTGTGTACTGTGCTGCGGGTGGCTCGCCTGAGCACCTCGGACCCAGCCCTGCCCGACTCCCTCCTGGAATCGACTCGATGATCGAAGTACCGGACCTGGCCGTCGGCGCCCTCGCTCTCGGCACACTGTCCGCGTTCGCCCTCGGCGGCGGGCTGCTGCGCTCCCGGCGGCACCTGGCCGCGCAGCGCGCGAAGTCGGCCGCACTCAGGGCCCAGCTCGACGGCACCACACGGGCGTTCATCTCCGAGGTGGAGCATCTGGCGGCACGGCGGGTGCCCGCCGCGGCCCGGCAGGCGGCACACTCCCACATCACCGTGCCCGGCCCGCTCAGCCCGCAGCTGGCCGGCTCGCCCCTGGGATCCGCCCTGGAGCAGGTGTTGAAGGGGCTGCACGCCGAACTGGCCGCGCAGCGCACCCGGATCGACGCGGCGGCACAGGCCGGGATGCGCGGGGCCACCCGGGAGATCCAGGCGGCGCTGTACCGGCTGCAGGACGCTCTGCGGGGACTGCAGCAGCGTTACGACGACCCCGAGTTGGCGCAGACCCTGTTCGAGCTGGACCACGAGAACGAGCAGTCGCTGCGGCGTGCGCAGATCGCCGCGGTGGTGTGCGGAGCCTGGGTGGGTCTCGCCCGGGAGGAGTCCCACCTCGTGGACGCGGTGACGGGCGGCCAGGCCCGGCTCGCCGGCTACCGGCGCGTCCGGGTCGGCAACCACCTCGCGCCCGGTACCGGCCTGGTGTCCCACGCCGTCGAGCCGGTCGCCATCATCGTCGCCGAGCTCCTCGACAACGCGTTGCGCCATTCCGCGCCCGACACCGACGTCGTGGTCCATCTCGAGGCGGTTCACCACGGCGTCTGCGTCACCGTCGACGACGCCGGTCTGGGCATGACGCAGGACGAGCGGGCCCGGGCCCAGCGGATGGTCGCCGGTTCGGATCCGATCCTGCTGACCGAACTGGGGGATCCGCCGCGCATGGGGCTCGCGGCCATCGGCCAGCTGACGCGGCAGTTCGATCTGGGCGTGGACCTGTCGTCACCGTCGCCGTACGGCGGGGTGCGGGCGGTGCTGCGGATCGACAGCCACCTGCTGACCCGGGTCGACCCCGAGGCGGTGCCCCCGGCGGCCAGTGCGCCGCGTTCGACCCGGCGGGAGGCGGCGGGAAGCAATCCCGGAGCCTCTCACGGTCCGGGGCCCGGCACGTCCCACGGTCCTGAGCGCAGCGCGTCCCACAGCCCGGAGCCCGGCGCGTCCGGCGCGCAGCCCGCGTCCCGACCCGCCGCCGTCACCGCGCCGTCCCGGTCCGGGCCCGGTTCCGGTTCCGCGGCGGCCGCCGGGCCCCGCACGCCCGCACCGCTCGCCACCGCGGGCGCCGATCACGGCTACGGCGCGGAGCAGGGCCCCGGTGACGACGCCCCGGCGTCCGGCCACAACGGCCCGCGCGACAGCGGCGGTCTCCCCCAGCGGCGGCGCCGCGGCCGGACCACGGCTGCGGCCGGCCCCGCCGCCGCCCCTGCCCCACCGCGCCGCGCACGGCGTCCCGAGGAGTCCGCCGCCGCCCTCGGCGCCCTCCAGTCGGGCACCGCGGCGGCCCGTACCGCCGCCCGGTCGAACACCGGCGCCGATCCAGCCGTACCTGAGGGTGCCCCGGCCACGACCACGGCCGACACGGCGCCCGAGGACACCGACAGCAACGACCACGAAGGGGGAACGGCTCGATGACCAGCCGCGCAGCGGGGGA
>NZ_JBEZOK010000039.1:26181-56504 GCF_040706515.1 Streptomyces sp. NPDC047880
GGACACGGCATGGGTGCTCGAACCGGTCCTGGAGGTGCCGCACGTCGAGGCAGCCGTCCTGCTCACCCGTGACGGGCTCGTCACCGGTTACACCGACAGCAACGACCACGAAGGGGGAACGGCTCGATGACCAGCCGCGCAGCGGGGGACACGGCATGGGTGCTCGAACCGGTCCTGGAGGTGCCGCACGTCGAGGCAGCCGTCCTGCTCACCCGTGACGGGCTCGTCACCGGTTACACCGACGCGCTGTCGCGGCCGTCGGCCGAGCGGGTCGCGGCCATCACCAGCACCGTGCAGGGCGCCTGCCGTACCGCGGCGGCGGCGTTCGCCGACACCGACCGGGCGGAGATCCGGCAGGTCGTCATCGAGTCGGACCACGGCTACGTGCTCATCGTGCCGACGGACCACGGGACCTGCGTCGCCGCGTACGGCGATCCCGAGGTGCGGCTGGACCTGCTCGCCCACCGGGTGCACTCGCAGGTCGCGCGGCTGGGTGAGAAGGCGATGGCCGCGGGGCCCCGAGGTGCCGACGGCGGCACGCCGGCATGACCGGCCGCCGAGGCGGCCGTCCCCTGGTTCCCGCGTACCTGTCGACCGGCGGCGTGGCGCGGCCCAGCCGTGCGCACCTGGAACGGCTGTCGGTCCTCACCGGCGCCGGTGAGCCGGCCCCCGCCGACCTGCCCGCCGCCCAGACGGCCCTGCTGGAGGAGCTGGAGCACGGGTCGCTGACGGTGGTGGAGGCGGCGGCCCTGCTGCGGCTGCCGGTCTCCGCGGTGCTGGTGCTGGCCGCCGACCTGCTCGACCGTGACCTGGTCCTGGCCCGCGCCCCGATCCCGCCCGCCCGGCGCTTCGACCCCGACCTGCTGAAGAGAGTGGCCGATGGCCTCCGCGACCTCAAGAACCGGTGACGCCGAGCCGGGAGGTGCGGACGTCCACCTCCCCGAGACCGCCCGGGACTTGGTGAAGATCCTGATCACGGGACCGTTCGGCGTGGGCAAGACGACCCTGATCCGCTCCGTCTCGGAGATCCGGCCGCTGCACACCGAGGAGCAGCTCTCGGAGGCGTCCGCGCGGGTCGACGACCTCGCCGGGGTACGGGACAAGTCCACCACCACGGTCGCCATCGACTTCGGCCGGGTCAGCCTGCCGGGCGGCATCGTGCTGTACCTGTTCGGTACGCCCGGCCAGGAACGCTTCCGGGCCCTGTGGGACGACATCGCCCACGGGGCACTCGGCGCGCTCGTGCTGGTCGACGCCCGCCGGATCGACGCCTCGTTCGATGTGCTGGGACTGGTGGAGGAGTCGGGACTGCCGTACGCGGTCGCCTTCAACACCTTCCCGGACGCGCCCCGCCACCACACACCCGAGCAATTACGCGCCGCCCTGGACCTGGAGCCCACGACTCCCATGGTCACGTGCGACGCGCGGGAGACGGACTCCTCCATCGACGCCCTGCTCGCGCTGGTACAGCACCTGATCGACCACCACCCCCCGGAGCCCCGGTGACCCACCCCTCCCCCGCCGAGCAGGCCTTCTCCCTCGCGGCCCCCGTCCGCCTCTGGGAGGACGGCTTCGCCCGCGACCCCCACCCGTACTACGCCGCCCTGCGCGCTCACGGCCCGGTCGGCTGGGCGGAACTAGCGCCCGGTGTCCCGGCCTACGTCGTCACCGACCGGCGGGCGGCGCTGGACCTGCTGCACGACACGGAGACGTTCTCGCACGACCCCCGGCCGTGGGAGGCGACCGTCCCCGACGACTCGCCGGTGCTCGGCATGATGCGCTGGCGTCCCAACGCCCTGTTCGCGGACGGCGGCGCCCATCTGCGCTACCGCACCTCGCTGATCGACGCCTTCGACCTGGTGGAGCCGCACGACCTGCGGGCCCGGGTGCACCGGGCGGTGCACCTGCTGGTGGGCCGGTTCGGGCCGCGGGGCGAGGCCGACCTGGTGGGCGAGTTCACCCGGCCCCTGATGGCGCTGGTGTTCAACAGCCTCTTCGGCCTGCCGGACAGCGCGAGCGAACGGCTGGACGCCGCGCTGGGCAAGCTCATCGAGGGAGGTGCCCAGGCGGCCGAGGGCGAGGCCGAGTTCGGCGGGTACGTGCTGGAGCTGATCGCGGCCAAGACCGGGCAGCGGGGCGACGATCTGCCGAGCTGGCTGCTGGACCACCCGGCGGGGCTGACCCCCGAGGAGGTCACCTGGCAGGTGTTCCTCACCCTCGGCGCGGGCCACGAGCCGACGGCCAACCTGGTGTCCAACGCACTGTCCAGGATCCTCGGCAACCCGGCCTACTACTCGACGCTGACGAGCGGCGCCCGCCCGGTGACGGACGCGGTGCTGGAGGTCCTGCACCATGAGACGCCGCTCGCCAACTACGGCATCCACTACGCCCGTACGCCGGTCACCCTGCACGGCGTGTGGATCAGGGCCGCGGTGCCGGTGGTGATCTCCTACGGCGCGCTCGCCCAGGCCGCCGAGCAGGAGCGCGGCGCGGACCGCCACCCGTCGGACGCCTCGCACCTGTCCTGGTCGGCGGGCCCGCACGCCTGCCCGGTCAAGCAGCACACCCTGCTCATCGCCACCGAGGCCATCGAACGGCTGACCCAGTGGCTGCCCGACCTCGAACCCGTGCTGCCCCGCGAGCGCCTGACGTGGCGGCCAGGTCCGTTCCACCGCTCGCTGACGGCGCTGCCCGTGCGTTTCAGCCCCCGCTCCCCCGACCAGCCAGGAGGACGACCGTGACCGTGACCGACCGCATCGCTCTGGACCCGCTGGGCGCCGACATCGCCGCCGAGAGCGCCCGGCTGCGTGCCCTCGGCCCGATCGTGCCCGTGGAACTGCCGGGCGGTATCCCCGCCTGGGCTCCGACGCGCTACGACACGCTGAAGGAGCTCATCCTCGACCCGCGGGTCAGCAAGGACCCGCGGCTGCACTGGCGACTGTGGCCCGAGATCGGCGCGAACCCCTCCTGGGCGTGGATCCTGGGCTGGGTCGGAGTGGTCAACATGCTCTCCACGTACGGCCCTGACCACACCCGGCTGCGCAAGCTGGTCGCGCCCAGCTTCACGCACCGGCGGACCGAGGCGATGCGGCCCCGGGTGGAGACGATCACGGCGGAGCTGCTGGCCGCGCTGGAGGCAGCCGACGGCGAGGTCGTGGACGTCAAGGAGGGGCTCGCCCATCCGCTGCCGATGCGGATGATCTGCGAACTCATGGGTGTGCCGGACGCGTTGCGAGAGGACACCGGCCGCCTCATCGCGGCCATCATGGACACCTCCGACCCGAGCCCGGAGCACGCGGCGGACGTACAGCGGCAGATCGGGACCGTGCTGCCCGCGCTGATCACCCACCGGGCCGCGCACCCCGGGGACGACATCACGACCGAGCTGATCCGGGTCCGCGACGAGGACGGCGACCGGCTGAGCGACGAAGAGCTGCTCTACACGCTGCTGCTGGTGATCGGCGCCGGGTTCGAGACCACCGTGAACCTCATCGGCAACGCGGTGGTCGCCCTGCTGCGCCGCCCCGAGCAGCTGGCGGCCGTCCGGTCCGGGGAGATCGGCTGGGACGCCGTCGTCGACGAGACGCTGCGCGCTCACCCGTCGATCGCGTCGCTGCCGCTGCGGTTCGCCGTCACCGACCTCACCGTCGGCGAGGTGACGATCCCGGCCGGCGACGCCATCATCACGACATACGCCGCGGCGGGGCTGGATCCCGAGCACTACGGGCCGGACGCCGACCGCTTCGACGCCACACGGGGCGCCGACGACCATCTGGCGTTCGGCATCGGCGTCCACCGCTGCATCGGGGCGCCGCTGGCCCGGCTGGAAGCCCTCACCGCGCTGCCGGCGCTGTTCGACCGGTTCCCGGATCTGCGCCTGGACACCGGCGACGAGGGCCTGCGGCAGGTGCCGTCGTTCATCGCGTTCGGCTGGCAGGAGATCCCGGTGCGGCTGCGGGGCTGACGCCCTGGCGGGGATGGCATCTCGCGGGGGCTGCCCCCCCGGAGGGGAGGACACCCTCCGGTGAGGCAGCGCGCGGGAGCGCGACCGGTCCCCCGTTCCGGTCGAGCCCCCGCGACGAGTCGAACTTACGTCCCTGTCCGCGGCCTTGTGAACCGTGTCGATGCCCGCTGGACGCCCGGCGGGGCTCACCCGTGCACAGCTGAGTCCGGATGGCCCGGATTCGTCCCGCCCTCATCCGGCCAATCGGTTGCCCGGGAGGCAAAACGAGGTCACGCCGGGCGCGGGAGGACCGGCAGGTCGAGGTCGCCCACGGTCAGGTGCGCCAGGACGACCTCGTACAGGTCGGTGCCGGCGGCGAGCAGCTGGCGCTCCAGTACGGGTTCGGCGCTGCGGACGTGCTCGCGCACGGTCTGGGCGTGCACCCCCAGGGCCTGCGCGGCCCGTTCGGCGTTGCCGCCGACGGCGATCCAGGTGCGCAGCGTCCGGCGCGGATTGCGGGCGTCCGCGTCGAGCCGCCCCAGCAGGTCCTGCCCCCAGGTGCGGACGGCGGAGCCGGACAGCAGGTCGGCCAGGTGCAGCCCCGGCTCCGCGGTGTCGTGAGCGGAGCGCGTGTCGGGCAGGCCGATCCGGGTGTTGAGCGCCAGGTGGACCACGGCCCGGACCGTGAGGTCGGCGAAATCGGTGCCGAGCAGGGTCTCGACGCGTTCCATCCGGGCGCGGACGGTGTTGCGGCTGACGCCGAGGACCTTGGCGGCGTTGACGGCGGTGAACTCCAGGCCGAGCCGGGTGGTGGCGAGGAGCTCGGCGCGGGTGTGGTGCGGCAGGGTGTCGAGGGGGCGCAGTACGCGGGAGGTCCAGGCGCGCAGCGCCACCGGGTCCATCAGGCGTTCGGGGTGGGTGCGCTCGGCGTACACGGCCGTCTTGTCGGGCCGGAAGTGCGCGACGGCGAGGGCGCTGACGGCCTGCCCGTAGGCGGTGGCGGTCTGGGCGAGGCTCTGGCGGACGCTGCCGCCGAGGAAGAGGTCCGGGTGGCGTCCGACGAGGGAACGCAGGGCCTCGTCCGTGGTGTCCCTGGGGCTGACGACGATCACGTGCCCGTCCATGGCCGGGCAGCGCACCACCAGGGCGTCCTCCCGGGTGGTGTCCAGGCACTCCTCGGCGATGCGGTCACGCACGGCGGGAGCGGACTCGACGACGTACACGCACGCCGTGTCGGCGTCGAGCAGGCCCGGCCAGAGTCCGGCGGCGACGCGGCGGGCGGCGATGGTGTCCTCGACCATCAGCAGCTGCAGGATCGCCAGGCGCAGGTCGGCGGTGGCCCGGCGCAGCCGGTGCCCGGCCGCGGTCGACTCCCTCGCCGCCAGCAGCAGCTCGATCACCTGGGCGGTGTGCGTGACGACGCCGGAGGCCCGCCGGTCGAAGGGGTCCTGCCGGGAGACGGCCAGCACGCAGGCGTGGGACGGGTGCTCCACCCTGACCAGGCGCAGATGGCGCTCCGCGCTCTCCCAGGCCGCGGAGGCGATCCGGCCGGCGGTGATGTCCGCGACCAGGTCCTCGTCCAGGGGGAGCCGGTTCCCGGCGACGAGGTTCCCGGTGGCGTCCTGCAGGGCGACGGTCGCGCCCAGGGCCCCGGAGAGCCAGGCGACGACTCTGCGGACGTCGCGCCCGGACGGGCGCAGATGCTCCAGCAGTTCCTCCGCCCACTCCGGGCCCGTGCCGGTCTGCGCCTCCCGCAGCCGGTTCCCGTCCGATCGGCCAGCCACCTGGGCCTTCCCCTCGCTCCTCGTGCCGCCTCCGGCACACCGGTCGGGGACGTTACCTCACGTCCGCCGGGCGGTCCTCCAGGCCCGGATACCGGACGGCGGGGAGCCGGTGTCCCCGGGCCCGGCCCCCTCCTGCGCCGCCGACCGGCACCGTCGGCATAAGCTCGGCGGATGGCGAAGTACTACGACGTGCACCCCGACAACCCGCAGGCCCGCACCATCGGCCAGATCGCCGACAGCATCCGCGCCGACGCTCTTGTCGCCTACCCCACGGACTCCTGCTACGCACTGGGCTGCCGCATCGGCAGCCGTGACGGCATCGACCGGATCCGTACGATCCGCAAGCTGGACGACCGGCACCACTTCACCCTCGTGTGCCAGGACTTCGCCCAGCTCGGTCAGTTCGTGCGGATCGACAACGACGTGTTCCGCGCGATCAAGGCGTCGACGCCCGGCAGCTACACGTTCATCCTGCCCGCGACGAAGGAGGTGCCACGCGTGCTGCAGCACCCCAAGAAGAAGACCGTCGGGGTGCGCATCCCCGACCACGTCGTCACGCAGGCCCTGCTCGCCGAGCTCGGTGAGCCGCTGCTGT
Organism: Streptomyces sp. NPDC047880; assembly: GCF_040706515.1. NCBI lineage: Bacteria > Bacillati > Actinomycetota > Actinomycetes > Kitasatosporales > Streptomycetaceae > Streptomyces > Streptomyces sp. NPDC047880. Next base: position 32,504 of record NZ_JBEZOK010000039.1, read on the forward strand.
CCAGCACCCTGCTGCTGCCCGGAGAGGAGGAGCCGATGACGCAGGGCTGGGAGATCAAGGACCTGCTCGACCACGTGCTGGACGGGGTGGTCGACTCCGGTGACTGCGGTACCGAGCCGACGACGGTCGTCGACTTCTCCGGCGGGGAGGCCGAGATCGTGCGGTACGGCGCCGGCGACCCCTCGCGGTTCGAGTGAAGCGCGCACCAAAGGCCGTTCACGGTTCAACCGTGTGGTGGGGGTGGCGAATTGCCCCGGGAGGGGGCATGTCACGATGCCCGTGATCCGCCCGGTCACGCGGACGGGTTGCGACCACCCCCGCAGAGAGGCAGCTCAGCCATGACCGCCGTACAGGGAACCGCCGTCGACATCCCCACCGAGGACGGTACGGCCGACGCGTATCTGGCCCACCCCGCCGACGGGGCCGCCCACCCGGCGGTGCTGCTCTTCATGGACGCCTTCGGTCTGCGGCCGCAGCTGCGGTCCATGGCCGACCGGCTCGCCGCCGAGGGGTACGCGGTGCTGGTGCCGAACGTGTTCTACCGGCACGGGCGTGCCCCCCCTGTTCGGCCTTCCCGAGTTCATCGACCCGGGGACGCGTCCGGAGATATTCGAGCGCATCGGGCCGGTCATGCGGGACCTGACGAACGAGCGGGCGATGCGGGACGCCGGCGCGTATCTGCGATGGCTGGCCGAGTCTCCCTCGGTCGCCGACGGCCCGGTGGCGCTGACCGGTTACTGCATGGGCGCCCGCCTCTCACTGCTGACCGCGGGCACCTACCCGGACCGGGTCGCGGCCGCGGCCGGCTTCCACGGCGGGCGGCTGGCCACCGACACCCCGGACAGCCCCCACCTGGTGGCCGGCAAGGTCACCGCCGAGCTGTACTTCGGCCACGCCGACCAGGACCACTCCCTGCCCGAGGAGCAGATCGAGCGCCTGGAGCAGGCCCTGACGACGGCGGGCGTGCGCCACCGGTGCGAGGTGTACACGGGCGCGCCGCACGGTTTCACGCAGGCCGACACCGCGGCGTACCACCAGGAGGGCGACGAGCGGCACTGGTCGGCACTGCTCGACCTGCTGAAGCGCACATTCTGACCTCAATCGGCCCTCCCGTCGCGCGAGTTGACGGCGTACCCGCGGTAAGGGCTTGCTCTCCTCCGATCCCTGCGCGTAGACCTTGGCGAACACCGGTCAGAATGCGGGGGAGTTGCCTCATGGACGGCACAGTCGACGGGTTCCGCTACGGTGCGGTGACCCCGGTGGCGGCCTATCTGATGGCTTGTCTGGGCGGGGCGCTGGGGCTGCGGTGCATCGTGCGCTCGCTGCTCGACGCACAGTCGTGGAAGGCGGGCTGGCTGACGTTAGGCGCCGCCTCCATCGGATGCGGCATCTGGACGATGCACTTCATCGCCATGATCGGCTTCCACGTGGAGGAGACCCGGGTCCGGTACGACGCGGCCACGACGGTACTCAGTCTGGTCGTGGCCGTCGCCGTGGTGGGCGTCGGTGTGTTCATCGTCGGGTACCGCGGCACGGGCGGTGTCACCCTGGCGGTCGCGGGCGCCGTCACCGGGCTGGGCGTGGCGGGCATGCACTACCTCGGCATGGCGGCGATGCGGCTGAACGGCGACGTCGGCTACGACCCGGTCGGTGTCGCCCTGTCCGTACTGATCGCCGTCGGCGCCGCGACGGCGGCACTGTGGTCCGCCGTGACCATCCGCGGCTTCCTGACCAGTCTCGGGGCGAGCCTGGTGATGGGTGTGGCGGTGTCCGGGATGCACTACACGGGCATGGCCGCCGTCAGCGTCCACGTGCACGACACGAACGGCGGGACATGGGCGGGCGACTCACCCACGTCCCTGCTGCTGCCGATGCTGCTCGGGCCGGTGGCCTTCCTGCTGCTGGCCGGGGTCGTCGTGATGTTCGATCCGCTGCTGGTGACGGGCGAGCGGTCGCCGGCACCCCGGCCTGACGCCCCCGCCGCCAACTCGGCGGCCCGGCACCGCCCTTCGTGGCGCGCGGCCCGGGCATCCGCACGCGAACGGTGAGCGGCCCGCCTGCGGACGGACCTGGATCCATTGTTACGGTGCACCGGTGTCCGACTCCTCACGCGATACCGCCGAAGGCGCCGGCTGGGGCACCAGCGAACGGGGCGCGTACCGTCAGTTGATGCCGCCGGCGGCCGAGAAGATCTCCTGGCTGAACCCGAAGATGCTGTGGGTCGCCCGCAACGGCGTGCTGGCCTCCTGGTTCGGGGATCCCACCGGCCGGACGCGCAGCCGGTGGGTGGCGCAGCAGGCGGCCTCCGGCGCACCGGCCGACAAGGTGATCCGCCGGGACGACCCGGACCGGTTCTCGTTCCTGGTCATCGGCGACACCGGCGAGGGCGACGACCCGCAGTACGCCGTGGTGCCGGGCTTGCTGAAGACCGGTCAGGACACCCGGTTCGCCGTGCTGGCCAGTGACGTGATCTATCCGGTGGGCAGCGCGGACGACTACGGCACCAAGTTCTTCCGCCCCTACCAGGACTACCGGGCGCCGATCTACGCGATACCCGGCAACCACGACTGGTACGAGGACCTCGGCGGTTTCATGCGGGTCTTCTGCGACGACGCCCCGCCCCTGCCGGCCGAACCCCGGCCGCTCCCCCTCACCCGGGCCTGGCTGCGGTCGCTGCTGTGGCACCGGCCGCGTCCGGACGAAGGACAACACCTGCAGGTGGCACGGAAGTTGCGTGACGCGCCCGAACAGCGGGCCGTCCAGCCGGGCCCGTACTGGGCGATCGACGCCGGTCCGCTGCGGATCATCGGCATCGACACGGGGCTGCTCGGCACCCTCGACGCCGAGCAGGGCGCCTGGCTGCGCGAGGTGTCGCGGTGACCCCGGCCGAAGATCCTGGTCACCGGCTCGCCGTTGTACGTGGACGGCCGGCGCGAGCCGTGCGCCGTCGAAGGCGGCGGCACCGTCGACGACATCGTCCGCGACCCGGACCACCACTACGTGGCGGCGATCGGCGGCGACATCCACAACTACCAGCGCTACCCGGTGCGACTGGACGACGGCCGCACGCTCCAGTACGTCGTCGCGGGCGGGGGCGGCGCGTTCATGCACGCCACCCACACGATCCCGCGCGTCGACGTCGCGGGCGTCACCGAGCAGGACTTCCGCTGCTACCCGCTGCGCGGCGACTCGCTGGCCTTCTACAGCCGTCTCTACGGCCGCCGGCTGCGGATGCGCCGCTTCTTCACGCTCACCGAGGCCGAGGCGACGGCCGTGATCGCCGAGCGGCTCGGCATCGGGCCCACCCGCGTCCCGGGTGCCCCGGCCCGTCTCACCCGGCGCGTCCGCCTGGTCGCCGGGCTGCTCGGCAGCGGCCGCCGCCCCGACCGGGCCAAGCGGTTCCGGCTGCCGGTGCGGAAGATCTACACGTCGCTGTTCTCGCCGGGCTCGGCGACGTACGACCCGCCGTTCTTCAAGTGCTTCCTGCGCCTGGGCGTCTCCCCCGAGTCGGTCCGGCTGCGCTGTTACGCGGCGACCGGAAACCGCGCCCAGGAGATCGACCCGCCGGTCGAGGACGAGGTGACGATCCCCCTGCGCTGACCAGGTGGACCGCACCGGCCCGGCGACCCGGGGGAGGGACGGCGAGAAGGCCGCCGCCGGGCCACCCTGGAGATCATCGAGCCGGGCGAGCGGCCCGGCTCCGGCAGGGCGCCCGAGACGGCCGACGAAGGCGCACCGGGGACGCGACTCTCGGGCCCGGGGTCACCAGCGGCCCTGCTCGGTCCCGGTGATCGGCTCCGACGGCGTGCCGTCCACCCCGACAGGTACGTCCCCGGCGAGCATCACACGGTGCATGATCCTCGGATGGTCGAGGTGGGCGGTGTCGCCGGGGGCAAGGTGCATGGTGGCGCGGTTGTCCCAGAACGCCACGCTGCCCGGCTCCCAGCGGAACCGGACCGTGTACTCGGGCCGGACCGCCTGCTCGAGCAGCATCTCCAGGACCGCGCCGCTCTCGGGCCGGGAGAGACCGGCGATCTGCTCGACGTAGTAGCCGTTGACGTAGAGGATCCGCTCCCCGGTCTCGGGGTGGACGCGCACCAGCGGATGCAGGGAGGCGACCTGCCGGTCCAGCAGGTGCCGGACGTAGGCGTCGTCGCCGGGCCGTGGCTGGTAGCCGACGCCGAGCCGGTGCTCGGCCCGCAGCCCGTCGACGAACCGCCGCAGCGGCGCGGACAGTCCGGCGTACGCGGCCGCCAGGTTCGCCCAGGTGGTGTCGCCGCCGTAGGGCGGCACGGTCTCGGCGCGCAGGATCGTCGCGGCGGGCGGGTCGACGCGGGCGCCGTGGTCGCAGTGCCAGCCGCGCAGCAACGTGTGACGGCGGCGGCGCAGCCACTCGTCGTGCTCCATCCCGAACCGCCCGCCCAGCTCCAGCCGGTCGGCGGTCGTCTCGACCTCGGGGAAATCGGGGGGCGAGGCCTTGCCCCGCCGCGGCAGCACCACCGGCTCCCCGAACCGCCGCGCCAGGGCCACGTGCCCGGTGTGGTCCAGCCGCTGCCCCCGGAAGAACACCACCTTCCACCGCAGCACAGCGGCCCTGATGACACCGACCACGGCGTCGTCGAGGTCCGCGGCCAGATCGACACCGCCGATCTCCGCCCCGATGTACCCGGCCACCGGTTTCACCTCCACCCCGGCCTCCCGCGCCGCCTCGTCCGTCGTCCGGCTGTCCGTCGTCATGAACGCTCCGCTGGTCGTGGCCCTGGTCCTGTCTTCCGGAAGATCGTGACAGTGATCTCCGCGCAGGGCGACCGTGCCGTCACGGAGCTGCCGGAAACCCGGTCGAGGCGCGCTGACCCGCGTCGTTAAGTCACGACCGGCTCGCCGACGACCGCGACCAGCAGGAGTACCGCTACCTCATGCGGTTCTGGTGGCAACTGGGCATGACCTACCAGGAGGTGACGCTCGACCAGCTCAGGGCGAACCGCGGCGAGGACGCACTGCGACTCGTCGAGCAGCTCATCGACGCCGTGCGCACCTCCCCCGAAGCGATCGACGACTGGGGCGACGCGGTGGAGGGGCCCCGGCCCGTCGTCCGGGGAGCGCGGTTTCGAGGAGGCCCGGACGTGGCCGGCGGCAGGGCCCGCCCTGCACCCTGAACGCGCGGATCACGGTGTTCCGGAACACCGCCATGCCGTCCGCCGCCCTCATCCCGCACCTGTCCGGTTGATCATTGCTCACCCCGTCCGGGACGCTGAAGGGACGACACGGCCGCACGCACAGTCAACGGGAAGGCCCGACGGTGATCAGCATCCCGACGCACACGCTCAACGACGGTACGACGCTCCCCGCCCTGGGCCTCGGCACCTGGCCGCTAGGCGACGACGAGGCGCAGCAGGCGGTGCTCTCGGCCCTGGAGGCGGGCTACCGCCTGATCGACACGGCGACGAACTACCGCAACGAGACGGGGGTCGGGCGGGGTGTGGCCTCCGGTGTGGTGCCGCGTGAGGACGTCGTCGTCACGACGAAGCTCCCGGGCCGGCACCACGGATACGAGGAGACCCTCGCCTCCTTCGAGGAGTCCCGGGCCCGCCTCGGCCTGGAGTACGTCGATCTGTACCTGATCCACTGGCCGCTGCCGCGCGTGGACCGGTACGTCGACTCGTGGAAAGCCATGATCAAGCTGCGCGAGGAGGGGCTCGTCCGGTCGATCGGCGTCTCCAACTTCACGGCCGGGCACATCGAGCGGCTGGAGCAGGAGACCGGGGTGCTGCCCTCCGTCAACCAGATCGAGCTGCACCCTCTGCTGCCGCAGGACAACCTGCGCGCCTTCCACGCGGGCAAGGGCATCGTCACCGAGAGCTGGAGCCCGCTGGGCCGGGGCACGCCCCTGCTGCAGGACCCAGCCGTCGCGCGGATCGCCGAGGCGCACGGGGTGACGGCCGGACAGGTCGTGCTGCGCTGGCACACCCAGTTGGGTGCGGTGCCCATCCCCAAGTCGGCCAACCCCGAGCGGCAGCGCGCCAACCTCGACGTGTTCGGTTTCGAGCTGGGCGAGGACGAGATGCGGGCCGTCGCCGACCGGGCGCACCGGCGGGTGGGCGGCGACCCCGAGGTGCACGAGGAGTTCTGACGGGTACCCGGGGCGCGCGAGACGGGAAGGAGCCCCAGGTGGCCGATCGGGACCGGCTGCGGGAGTACCGCGGCAAGCGCGACTTCGACCGGACCGGCGAGCCCCGGGGGCGCGGAGCGCCGGCCGGTGACAGGCCTCGGTTCGTGGTGCAGATCCACGACGCGAGCACGATGCACTTCGACTTCCGGTTGCAGGTGGACGACGTGCTGAGGTCCTGGTCGATCCCGAAGGGCCCCTCGGCGGACCCGAAGGACAAACGCCTGGCCGTGCCCACGGAGGACCATCCGCTGGAGTACGAGGAGTTCGAGGGCGTGATCCCGAGCGGCGAGTACGGCGGTGGCACGGTGATCGTCTGGGACCACGGCACGTACGAGCCGTTGAGCCATGACCGTCAGGGCCGGCCCGTCGACTTCGCCGAGTCGCTGGAGCGCGGGCACGCCACGTTCCGGCTGAGCGGTTCCAAGCTGCACGGCGAGTACGCCCTGACCCGGTTCCGCAGCGGTCAGGGAGGTGACGGCGAGGAGGCCTGGCTGCTGGTGAAGCGGGCCGGGGGCGCGGCCCGTGCGCACGGGGCTCCCGATCCGCGTCGCGCACGCTCGGCCAAGTCCGGCCGCACCCTCGCCCAGGTCGCGTCGGACGCGGCCGGGGAGTGAGCGGCGGCCGTCTCCTCGCGACCGGGGCCGGTCAACTGCGGGGCCGGTCAGAACTGCGGTGTGAGCGACTGTTCGCACCAGATCGTCTTGCCCCGGGTGGTCTGGCGGCTGCCCCAGCGCTGGGTGAGCTGGGCGACCAGCAGCAGGCCGCGGCCCCCTTCGTCGTCCTGGTGGGCGCGCCGCAGGTGGGGTGAGGTCGAACTGCCGTCGGACACCTCGCAGATGAGGGTCCGGTCCCGGATCAGCCGGAGCTGGATGGGCGGGGCGCCGTAGCGGATGGCGTTGGTGACCAGTTCGCTGACGACGAGTTCGGTGACGAAGGCCGTCTCGTCCAGCCCCCATGTGGTGAGCTGGTCGGTGGCGGCCTGCCGTGTGGTGGCGACCTCCGCCGGGTCGGGCGTGACGTCCCAGGTGGCGACCTGGTCGGCGCCCAGCGCCCGGGTGCGGGCCAGCAGCAGGGCCACGTCGTCGCCGGGCTCCTCCGGCAGTACGGCCTTCAGCACGGTGTCGCACAGGGCGTCCAGCGAGTCCGCGGGCACGGTCAGGGCGCGGCACAGCTCGGCGGTGGCGTGGTCGACGTCGCGGTCGCGGTCCTCGACGAGCCCGTTGGTGTAGAGGGCGACGACGGAGCCCTCGGGCATCTGGAGCTCCGTCGCCTCGAACGGCAGCCCGCCCACGCCCAGTGGGGGCCCCGCGCTCATGGGGATGAGCCGGGCGGACCCGTCGGGCAGTACCAGGGCGGGCGCGGGGTGCCCGGCGGCAGCCAGGTTCAGACGGCGTGTCACGGGGTCGTAGACGGCGTAGAGGCAGGTCGCGCCGAGCTCGGCGACCTCGTCGCCCTGGTCGTCCGAGGCGAGATGGGTGACCAGGTCGTCGAGGTGGGTGAGGAGCTCGTCCGGCGGGAGGTCCACGTCGGCGAGGGTGCGGACGGCGGTGACCAGCCGGCCCATGGTCGCCGTCGAGGGGATGCCGTGCCCCACGACGTCCCCGACGACCAGCGCGACGCGGCTGCCGGACAGCGGGATCACGTCGAACCAGTCGCCGCCGATGCCGGCCGCCGAGCCGGACGGCAGATAGCGGTGGGCGACCTGGACGGCGGCCTGGCCGGGCAGGCCCCTGGGCAGCAGGCTGTGCTGGAGGGCGAGGGCGGTGGTGCGCTCGCGGGCGAAGCGGCGGGCGTTGTCGACGCAGACCGCCGCCCGGCTGGCGAGCTCCTCGGCGAACACGGCGTCGTCGTCGGCGTAGTCGTCGGGCTGTGCCACCCGCACGACCACGGCGACGCCGAGCGTGGTGCCGCGGGCCCGCAGCGGTACCGCCATCATCGAGTGGACGCCCTCGCGGTAGGGGCGTCCTTGCGGGGCTCGGGAGTTGCGTTCGGCCACCCAGCGCACGAACGCCGGTTCCCCCGCCTGGCTGAGGACGGCCCGGCCCTCGCGCATGGCCCTGGCGATCGGTGAGAAGGAGGGGTAGACGTCCACCGCTCCCAGGTGGACGGCCGCTTCCGGGGTGCCTTCGGTGACGGAGCCGTGGGCGACCCGGCGCAGCGTGATCTCCGGCGCGGACGCCGTCGGCGGCTCGTCCGCGCCGAGGACCCAGTCGAACAGGTCCACGCTCGCGAAGTCCGCGAAGCGGGGCACCACGACCCCGACCAGTTCCTCGGCCGTGCGGACCACGTCCAGGGTGGTGCCGATGCCGGCGGCGGCCTCGTTCAGCAGGACCAGCCGCTGCCGGGCCCAGTACTGCTCGGTGCTGTCGAAGGCGGCCAGGGCGGTCCCCACGAGTCCGCCGGCGGCGTCCCGGACCGGCCACATCTCGGTGACCCAGGCGTGCTCGCGGTTGAGCGCGGGGGCTCCGGTGTAGCTCTCGTACCTCAGCGGCCGGCCGGTGTCGACGACGTGCCTCAGGTGCCAGTTGAAGCCCCGGCTGTGCTCCTCCTCCGCCACGGTCTCCGGGAAGTGCCGGCCGAGCAGGGTCTCCTCGGACACGCCCATCACATGGCACGCGGCGTCGTTGAGTCGCAGGTAGCGCTGGTTGACGTCGAAGACGGACATCGACACGGACGCCTGCTGGAAGGCGCGGCCGGCGAGGGACGTCTCCCCGTGGCCGGGCGACGCGGCGGTGATCACATGGCCGCCCGCCGCCCCGTCCGGACCGGTGACGGCGCAGGCGCGGACGCGGAGCCCGACGAGGTAGCCGTCGTGGTGGCGCACCATGACGGTGCCGGACCGTGCGGACACGGCCTCGGGCGCCACGTCCTCGGCGAGCAGCTCCCGCACGGGCCGCCCCACGGCCTCCCCGGCCGGGTAGCCGGTCAGCCGCCGGGCACCCTCGCTCCACCCCGTCACGATGCCGCGGGCGTCGATGATCGCAGCAGCGGAGGCGTCCTCCATATCGTCCAGGATCATCCCTTTACCGCCTCCTATCAACCGCGATGCGGTATCCGGAACGGCGTCAGGTCCGGTGGACGCGCGTCGGTGTCAGGCCCGGTGTGCGCGCAGCGCGGTGAGCGCCCGGTCGGCATGCGCGTTCATGCGCAGTTCGCTGCGGACGACGTCGAGGACGGTGCCGTCCTGCGCGATGACGAAGGTGGTGCGCTTGGTGGGCGCCAGCGAGAAGCCGCGTTTCACGCCGAACCGCTCACGGACCGCCCCGTCGGCGTCGGACAGCAGAGGCATGCCGAGGCCGTGCCGTCCGGCGAACTCCTGCTGCCGTTCGACGGCGTCGCCGCTGATGCCGACGGGGCGCGCTCCGGCGGCGGCGAACTCGGCGGCCAGGTCGCGGAAGTGGCAGGCCTGGGCGGTGCAGCCCGGGGTGAGGGCGGCCGGGTAGAAGAAGAGCACGACGGGGCCCTCGGCGAGCAGCCCGGACAGGCTGCGCACGGTGCCGGTCTCGTCGGGCAGGGCGAAGTCCTCGACCTTGTCCCCGGGCTCCACGCGCGCGGTCACGACCTGCCCTCAGCGTTGCGGGCGACGCCGCGGGCCCAGAGCACGAGGGGCACCTGCAGGGGCAGGCGTCCGAAAGCGGCGGCCTTCTGCGGGGCGGGGCGGTGGCGCCAGTCGGCGGCCATCTTGACGTTGGCGGGGAACACCCCGACGAAGAAGGCCGCCGTGGCCAGGGCGGCGGCCTTGCGGGTGCGGGGCAGCGCCAGGCCGGCGGCCAGCGCGAGTTCGGCGGCGCCGCTCGCGTAGGTCCATGCCCTGGGCGTACCGGGCAGGCCGCGCGGGATGGTGGCGTCGAACGGGCGGGGGCGGGCGAAGTGGGCGACACCCGCGGTGGCCAGCAGGCCGGCGAGCAGCAGGGGTGAGCGTTCGGACCGGGACACGGTTCCTCCTCTGAAGGCCTGCCGCGCATTATTACCGGTCGGTAGTCAGGTCAGTCCACCGGGCCCCCGGACTGCCCGTGATGTCTGCCCGGCGTGTACCCGAAGGCGCGGCGGAAGACGTCGATGAAGGCGCTCGCGGAGGACCAGCCGCAGCGATGGGCGACGGTCGTGACGGGCAGGCCGTCGGCGAGCATCCGCAGGGCGTGGTAGAGCCGCGACTGAGTGCGCCACTGCGGGTACGTCATGCCGAACTCACCACGGAAGAGCCGGCTGAGGGTCCGCTCCCCCACCCCGGTCGTGGCACCGAGTTCGGCGAGGGTGCGGACGTCGGCCGGGTCGGCGTGCACGAGGGCGCAGGCGGCGGCCAGCCGCGGGTCGGCGGGAGTGGGCAGGCGCAGGGGCTGCTGGGGCGAGACCCGGAGCTGGTCGCGCAGCACGGCGCGCAGCCGGCGCCGCTCCGGGCTGCGGTCGCCCGGGTCGCGGGTGTAGGCGAGGATCAGCTCGCGCAGCAGCGGGCTGACGGCGAGGACGGCCGGGTGGTCCAGGCCGAGGGGGTTGTCGCCGGCGGGCAGGCCGACCAGGTGCAGGTCGAGGCGGCCGTGGGCGCGGTGGGCGTGCACGGTGCCGGCCGGGACCCAGATGGCGCGGGTACCGGGGGCGAACCAGGTGCCGGCGTCGGTGGTGACGGCCACGACGCCGGCGCCCGCGTAGACGATCTGGTGGTCGTCGTGCCGGTGCGCCGCGATGCGGTCGCCGGCGGTGAGCCGCTGGGCGCGGGTGGGCGCGGTGGGGGTGTGGCGGATGTTCGGCACAGTCCGGCAGATTATCGGAAGCGGGCCAGAGGGCCGGAGGACGACGATCGCCGGGTGACCACTTCGAGACGCGATCGACCCGTTGCCCTGATGTCCTTGGGGCACGCCTGTGTGGATGTGTATCAAGGGGCTGTCGCCGCCCTGGTGCCGTACTTCGTCGCCGAGCGCGCCTACTCCTATGCCGCCGCTTCGGGTGTCGTCCTGGCGGCGTCCCTGCTGTCGTCACTGGTGCAGCCGCTGTTCGGGGTGCTCACCGACCGGTGGGCGATGCCGTGGCTGCTGCCGCTGAGCGCGCTGACGGCCGGGACGGGCGTCGCCCTGAGCGGGGTGACCGGCTCCTATGCGCTGACCCTGGTGGTGGTGGCCGTGTCGGGGGTGGGCGTGGCCGCCTACCACCCGGAGGCCGCACGGGTGGCGCGGGCCGTGGCGCACGGCCGGCACACCGCGATGGGCTGGTTCTCCTTCGGCGGCAACGCCGGCTTCGCCCTGGCGCCCCTGCTGGTCTTCGCCGTGGTGGCAACGGGCGGGCTGCGCGCCTCTCCCCTGCTGGTCGTCCCCGCCCTGGCGGGCGCGGCGCTGTGTGCGGCGGCCGTGCGGGCCGCGGGGCCCGGCCCGGGCAGTGCCGGCGCGTCCGCCGCCGTCGGCGAGGACGACTGGCGGTCCTTCCTGCGGCTGTCCGGGGCCGTGGTGTGCCGCTCCGTGGTGTTCGTCGGCCTGAGCGCGTTCGTCTCGCTGTACGTGCGCGAACGCACCGGTGGCGGGGAGGGGGCCGGTACGGCGGCGCTGTTCGTGCTCTATGCCGGCGGGGCACTCGGCACGCTGGCCGGGGGCCGGCTGGCGGAGCGGTACGGCAGGGTGGCGGTGGTGCGCCGGTCGTACACCCTGACGGTCCTGGCCGTCGCCGGGCTGGTTCTGGTGCCCGGGCCGCCCGTCTACCTGTTCGTGGCGCTGACGTCGGCGGGGCTGTATGTGCCGTTCTCGCTGCACATCACCCTGGGCCAGGACTTTCTGCCCCGGCGCGTGGGGACCGCGAGCGGGGTGACGCTGGGCCTCACCGTGAGCGTCGGCGGCCTCGTGGCGCCCGCGCTCGGGGCACTGGCCGACGCGACGTCCCTCCGGTCGGCCCTGCTGCCGCTCATCGCACTGCCCGCACTCGGCCGACTGCTGCTGTGCGGCCTGCGCGAACCGGCCGCCCCGGGAGCGGCGGCCCCCGTGCGGGCGGATCCGCGTGACCCGGCCGCACGCTGACAGGCGATCAGGCCGGCCCGCCCGGAGCCGACCGGGATTCTCCTTCCTGCTCGGCGCAGGCGAGGAAGTCGTCGCCCCTGCGGTGGAACAGCGTGGCGAGCCGCCGCAGGTCGCCGGGCGACCAGCCGGAGAGGGCCATCTGCATGCCGCGGACCCCGGCGTCGCGGACCTTCGCGATAGCCTCGGCGCCGGCGCCGGTGAGCTCGATGCGCTGGGCGCGGCGGTCGTCCGGGCCGGGGACGCGGGCGACGTACCCGGACTTCTGCGGCTGCTGCACGGCACGCGTGACGTGCGAGGCCTCGCCGCCCAGCCGCGCGGCGGGCTCCCCGGGCCGCAGCGGCTCGGAGTCGGCCAGCAGTCGCAGCAGCGCCCCGGCGGCGCGGTCCATCGGTACGCCCGCAAGGGCCATCGGCCGGTGGTGCCGACGGGCGGGGGTGCTCCGGTAGGTGATGCGGGTGAGTGCACGCTCGATCTCGGTCGCTTCCGGGGCGGGGACGCCGGGGAGCGTTGGGGTGGACATGAGCACCAGGCCATCATCTCGTTGCGTGAGTCAAGTGAATCGGGGAGTGCGGGGACTCCGCGGGACCGGCCCCGGGTCGGCGCCGTTCAGGGGAAACAGCCGGAGAACACGCGTGAGGGCCCGCCGGTTTGTCGACACCTCACCCGTGGACCTGCCGCTGATCCCGCCCATGCTCGCCACGTCCGGCACCCTGCCGCCCGCCGCGCAGGAAGCGCGCTGGGCCTACGAGACCAAGCAGGACGGGCAGCGGGTGGTGGTCTATCTGCCCGGCGACGGCACCGTGCTGCTGCGCGCCCGCTCCGGGGACGACATCACCGCCGCCTACCCCGAACTCGGGCCGCTGGCCACGGCGCTCGGTTCCACCCCCGCCGTACTGGACGGCGAGGTCATGGCCCTGGACGCCGAGGGCCGCGCGAGCTTCCAGTTGCTGCAGTCCAGGATGGGCCTGGCCCACGCGCCCGCCAGGGCCGCCCGGCGGGCGGCCGAGGTCCCCGTCCACCTCGTGCTGTTCGACCTGATGCACCTGGAGAACCACTCCCTCCTGCGCCTCCCCTACGCACGGCGCCGCGCGACGCTGGAGGGCCTCGGCCTCACCGGGCCCTCCTGGTCGACCCCGCGCGCACTCGTCGGCCACGGCGCCGAGGCCCTGCGCGCCACCCGGGAGCACGGCCTGGAGGGCCTGGTCTGCAAGCGGCTGGACTCCGTGTACGAACCGGGGACGCGCTCGCGGGCCTGGATCAAGATCCGCAACATGCGCACGGAGGACGTCCTGGTCGGCGGCTGGCAGCCCGGGAAGGGACGGCTCACCGGGCTGCCGGGCGCGGTGCTGGTCGGGCAGCGCGCCGCGGGCCGGCTGCGCTACGTCGGCAGCGTGGGCACGGGCTGGAGTGAGGCCGAACGCACGGAACTCGCCGGGCTGCTGGAGGCCGCCGCGACCGGCGCCTGCCCCTTCGACCCCGCCCCCCGGGCCCCGGGAGCGCACTGGGTGGTCCCCCGCCTGGTCGGTGAGGTCCGCTACAGCACCCGCACCCGGGAGGGGTTGCTGAGGCAGCCGTCCTGGCTGCGGCTCCGGCCCGATCTGGCGCCCGAGGACGCGGCGGCCGACATCCCGGACGACATGGTCTGAAACAACGGCAATTTCCCACTGTCGGGCTGCGATTCACCGCTGAGATCCTCCACCCCTCTTGGCATGGACGCGTTCAGCCTGGAAGCTGAACCCCCGTTTCCCCCACAGCCGTTGGGCTGCGCCCGGACCAAGGAGGACGCAGTGTCGTCACGCACGTTCGCCCGCCACAGCAGGAGATGGCTCACCGGAGCGGCCGGTGCCGCCGCCCTCGTCCTCGCGGCACCCGCCACGGCCTTCGCAGCCCCGCCGTCGGCACTGCCCGCCAACGCGGACCCGCTGGAGCAGACGTACCAGCCCGCCTACGACTACGACACCGACGGCTGCTACTCCACGCCGGCGATCGGCCCGGACGGCACGGTGAACGGCGGCCTCAAACCGAGCGGCGCCCTGAACGGCAACTGCCGGGACGCCTCGGACCTCGACAACACCAACGGCTACGCGCGTTCCACGTGCAACAACGGCTGGTGCGCCATCCTGTACGCCCTCTACTTCGAGAAGGACCAGGCCCTGGCCGGCAGCGGCATCGGCGGCCACCGCCACGACTTCGAGCACGTCGCGGTGTTCGTGCAGGGAAACCAGGTCAAGTACGTGTCGACGTCCAACCACGGTTCGTTCACCGTGCACGCGGCGTCCGCGATCCGCTTCGACGGCACGCACGCGAAGATCGTCTACCACAAGGACGGCATCAGCACGCACTGCTTCCGCGCCGCGAACACGAAGGACGAGCCGCCGGAGAACCACAAGCGCACCTGGCAGTACCCGGCGCTGGTCGGCTGGAACGGCTACCCGGCCGGGGTGCGCGACAAGCTCACGTCGCACGACTTCGGCAGCGCCCATTTCGGCCTGAAGGACGGCGACTTCGCCAACCACCTCGCGAAGGCCAAGCCCTCGGGCATCTCCTTCGACCCGTACGCCTGACGCGCGCGATCCGGCCGGGGGCGCCCCCCTGCCGGGTCTGGCTCGTGCCGGTGCCGCCTGGCCACGCGGTGAGGCGGCGCCGCTCGCGGGGAGATCCACTCGTCCCGAACTGACGTGCGTCGCCCGGCGGTCGGGGAGGTACGGCACGAACGCACCCGCGAGAGGGTCTATCGTGTCCGCATGTCCGCCCCCGAACTGATTCGCATCGTCTCCCGCGACTCCCCCATGGCGCTCGCCCAGGTGGAGCGCGTCCGGGCCGAGTTGGCCGCCGCCCTTCCCGGAGTACGCACCGAGGTCGTGCCGGTGAAGACCACCGGCGACAAGTGGATGGGCGATCTGTCCCAGGTCGAAGGCAAGGGCGCGTTCACCAAGGAGGTCGACGCGGCGCTGCTGGCGGGCGAGGCCGACCTCGCCGTGCACTGCGTGAAGGACGTGCCGGCCGACCGTCCGCTCCCGGCGGGCACGGTGTTCGCCGCGTTCCTCAAGCGGGACGACATCCGCGACGCCCTGATCCACCCGGACGGGCTCACCCTGGACGAGCTGCCGGCCGGGACCCGGATCGGCACCTCCTCGGTGCGCCGTGTCGCACAGCTGGCCGCCACGCACCCGCACCTGGAGTGCGTGCCGTTCCGGGGCAACGCCAACAAGCGCCTCGCGAAGCTGGCCGCCGGCGAGGCGGACGCGCTGCTGCTCGCGGTCTCCGGCCTGGAGCGCATCGGCCGCGAGGACGTGATCAGCGAGATCCTCTCGACCGAGACGATGATGCCGCCCATCGGCGCGGGCGTACTGGCGCTGCAGTGCCGTGAGGACGACACCGCGCTGATCGACGCGGTGAGCGGTCTCGGCGACCCGGACACCCACCGGGAGACCACCGCCGAGCGCATGTTCCTTCATGTGCTCCAGGGGCACTGCAACAGCCCCATCGCCGGGTTCGCGCAGGTGGACCGCAGTGGCGAACTCTCCCTGCGGGCCTGCGTGTTCACCCCCGACGGCAAGACGCGCCTCAACGCCCACGAGTGGGCGGGCCGGCTCGACCCGGCCACCCTCGGCACCTCGGTCGCCGTGGCCCTGCTGCGTCAGGGAGCCCGCGAGATCATCGACGGCATCCCGCACTGACCCGAGCGACGCCCTGACGCCGGATCAGGCGGTGCCTTCCTCCGCCTGGTCCCGCAGGAAGACGCTCACCTGGTGCGCCAGGCTGTCCCGCACCGCGCCCTGCTGGCCGCCGGCGGCTCCCTCGTGCACGCCGATGCCGCCCGACCACAGCCGGCGGTCGGCCCACTCCTCCTCGACGCGCAACTGCACCTGGACGTCGACCAGGCCCAGGGAGGCCTCGGCGCCGGCCGCGTAGAGCACGGCGGTGGCCCGCCGCAGCGGGTAGACGTCGAAGCCCTCGATGAACTGCGAGTTGCGCCAGTCGATGAAGGCGCTCTCCCCGTCCGGCCCGAGACGGACGTCGATCTGGCCGTCCTCCAAGTGCACGCCGAGATGACGGCTGCCGCGGTTCTCGACCGTCACACGGAGGCAGAAGTACGTCAGCCCGTCGGCGGCGTCGTCCCGGCCGCGGGGCGGCTCGGCCAGTTCCAGACGGTGGACGCGGACGCGCAGACCGGCATGCTCGTCGTACTCCTGCCAGTCCCCGACCACGTTCGGCTCGTACACGCTGCACCCTCTCGACCTCTGGAAGCTGCTTCCTATCTGTGCCCTGAGCGCACTGTCAAATGAGCAGAATGCGCTGTGGCCTGGCAGTTCATCCTTTTTGATCGGTGATCAAGCCGTGCCCAGCGGTTATCCGGAAAGAGCGGGAGAAAGCGCTTGCCCGGGCGTGCCGCACATCACTTCCACGAGTGAAGATCAACCGGCTCAGCGGGTTGGCCTTGCTGCCGGACTGTGGCGGAACGCCACAGTCACCGTCCGCTGCTCGGCCGTCGAACCGGAACGGTTCAGCGCGTCGTCGAGGAACGCCTCGTCGCCTACAGTCCGGCATGGCGGACAGCGGGCACAAGGCGCTGGAACCGGAGAACAGGGGCATGGCGATCACCTGGCCGATGCCCATGAGGCGGTCGCGGCCGAGGACGATCCCGGCGATGGTCGTCGACAGGCGGGAGAAGAAGGCCGAGCCGAGGACGACGATCGCGGCGACGGCGAGCGGCTCGAGCGGGTTCCAGGTCAGGGCCGCGCCGAGCAGCGCGGCGGTGCGGCGGTGTTCGCGTCACGACTCCTCGGCCTCCTCGTGCAGCGTGTCGGCGAGCTTGGGCAGGGCCGGGAGCGCCGCCCACAGCGCCCGGCGGCCCGCCTCGTCCGGGCGCGACACCCGGCGGCGTACGAGTGCGGCGCGGTGTCCGCGCCACTCGGCCGGCCGCGCCCCGGCGGCGGGAGTGGGCAGCAGCCGGGCGGCGCGCCGGTCCGCGGGGCCGGTCTCGCGGACCAGGCCGGCCCTCACCCGTGGGTTGACCAGGTTGGACGAGTCGGCCGCAAGACCGAGCTCCTTGGCCGCGCCGGAGATGCCGACGCCGGGGCGGGCCGCGGCCAGGCGCAGCGGTTCCGCCGGGCGCCGCGCAGCCGCGGGCCGGGCAGCCGCCGCAGGCGCCGCCGGATCAGCCGCTGGACCCCGACGAGCGCATCGGCCTGCTCTTCGGGGAGGGTCTCCTGCGCCATGCCCCCGACATTGGCTGTACAGCAGAGCCGACCGGTCCGAGGCGAGGTCAGGAAGGGCCAAGGGATGTACGAGGTCTAACGAGGTCACGTGGCGTACGCGAAAGGGTGGCGACCTTGAGAGCGCCCACGTCCCCCAAATGCCGTATTGTCTGAATTGCCAGTGCTTCGGACAGGAGGCACGTATGCGGGGAGCCGGCCGCCCGGACTCCCGGTGCTTTCCGTGAGGTCCGAGGCCGCGCTTCCCACGGTGTCTGTCCCCATTCAGCACCTGCCCAGGGAGGTGCGCATCATGCGTATCGCCGGCAGCACCCGAACGCACCCCCACGACGACGCCCCCGACACGGCGGCGGCGTTCGCACGTCTCGCACGTCTGCCCGAGGGGCCCGAGCGCAAGGCTCTGCGGGACGAGCTGGTCGAGGCCTGGCTCCCCATGGCCGAGCGGATCGCCGTCCGCTTCCGGGGCCGTGGCGAGGCCCTCGAGGACCTGTACCAGGTCGCCGCGCTGGGCCTCGTGAAGGCGGTCGACCACTACGACCCGGCCCGCGGCAACGCCTTCGAGGCGTACGCGGTGCCGACGGTCACCGGCGAGATCAAGCGCCACTTCCGCGACCACATGTGGACGCTGCACGTACCCCGCCGGGTCCAGGACCTGCGCAACCGGGTGCGGCACGCGGCGAAGGAACTGTCCCAGACCACCCCGGGGCGCGCCCCGACCGTCGCAGAGATCGCCGAGTACGCCCAGCTCACCGAGGGAGAGGTGCGCACCGGCATGGAGGCCCTGGAGTGCTTCTCGGCACTGTCGCTGGAGGCCGAGATGCCCGGGACCGACGGCTACGCTCTCGGGGACGCGATCGGCGGACCCGATCCGGCCTTCGACATCATCGTCAACCGGGTGGCCGTCCGGCCCTGCCTCGAAGCGCTGCCGGAGCGCGAACGGATCATCCTGTACCTGCGGTTCTTCAAGGGCATGACACAGAGCCGCATCGCCGAACAGCTCGGCATCTCGCAGATGCACGTCTCCCGGTTGCTCAGCAGCTGCTTCGCCCAGCTGCGCGAGGAGCTGCTCGCCGAGGCCCCCTGAAGCGCCGGCGTGCGGTTGCCCGGACCGCCGCCGGGATCACACCTCCGGCGGGGATCCGGGGATCTGCGTCGGTCCGGCGCGGTCGAGGGCGTCCTCCAGGACGGACCGGATCTCCTCGGGCATCACGCCCGTGCGCCCCCAGAGGAGGATCAGCTCGGCGACGTTGCGCAGCTTGATGTTGGTGTGCTGCGACACCTCCTTCAGCACGACCCACCCCCGGTCGGGAGAGATCCTGCCCAGTGCCACGACCATCCCGATCGCCTGGTCCACGACGGCGTGGGAGACGACCGCCTCCTTCAGCTGCTGGACCTCTTCCTGCAGTTCGAGGATCCGATCCGAGCCTCCGTCCGTGGGCATGGTCACCTCCGGGTGCGGTGTGCCGCTGCGCCGGAGGTCCCGCTGGATGCTTGAGTACCTTGACGCAGTGTCCGACCCATCCATCGTCGTCACTCGGCCCGCCCGGTGCCACCGGGGCGGACCAGGCGGGACACCGTTTCGGCGCCCTCGCCGGGGTACTCGGCAGGCGCCCACAGCGGTTCCGGTTGGACACTGGTGTCAATCCTCCGGTGGCTGCCAGGCCGACGAGATCAGGACGCGACTGCCATGAACCACGACATGCCCACCTCCTCCGGCACCAAGGACGTCGTCTCATCACACTCCGTGTTCGGCGCACCTTGTTGGGTGAGCCTGACCAGCCGGGACGTCAAGGCGACCGAGGAGTTCTACGGTGCCGTGCTGGGCTGGCAGTGGCGGCCGGCCAAGCTCGGCGACCGGTTCCGGATCGCGCTGGTGGACGGCTCGCCGGTGGCCGGCATCGCGGGGGTGGCGACCATGTGGCAGATGGCGGTGGCGTGGACGCCGTACTTCGCGGTGCGCAGCGCGGACGAAGCGGTGGCGCGGGTGCAGGAGCGCATGGGGACGGTCGCGGTGGGGCCGATCTCGCTGCCGCCGGGGCGGGCGGCGCTGCTCGCCGACCGGGACGGGGCGACCTTCGGCATCTGGGAGGGCGACCTCTTCACCGACTGGGAGACCTGGCGCAACGCGCAGCCGGCCTTCATCACGCTCCACACCCGGGACGCCTTCGACGCGGCGATCTTCTACGGCGAGATCCTCGACTGGGCGACCCAGCGGCCCGGCTGCTGCGAGGTCCACTACGAGGGCGGCGAGGTCGTGCTGCGCAGCCGCGGGGACGTGGTGGCCCGAATCGAGTCGGGGGCGCTGGAGGCGGCCCCCGACCCCGCGATCCGGCCGCACTGGCAGGTCCACTTCTCCGTCGACGACGTGGAGGCCTGCGCCCGCGCCGCCGAACTCCACGGCGGCAGCGTCCTGTCCAAGGGCAGCGACGAGGCGGTGCTGCGCGACCATGACGGCGCGCAGTTCACCGTGACCGCGCGCCGCGACCGCTGATCCTCGTCACTGCCGCGCGCCGTCGCTTCCTGCGCATCGATGAGTGAGGGGGTGACGCCCGGCGGGCGTCACCCCCTCACTCATCGCCGCCGCTCGCCCGGCGTCACTCCTTCTCACGCGCCGCCCGTGACGGGCGGGACAGCAGCACCAGGCTGCGGGCGCCGACGGTGAGGCCCGTCCCGGCCTTGTGCTCGGACTCGTCCGGAGTGGCTTCCGGGTCGGCCGTGTCGATGAGGGCCCTCCAGCATTCGCCGTAGGAGCGGTCCGGCAGGCGGAAGTCGACCGGCTCCCAGTGGCTGTTGAGGAGCAGCAGGAACGAGTCGTCGACGACCGGGCGCCCCCGCGGATCGGGTTCGGCGATGGCGTCACCGTTGAGGAAGACGCCCACGGAGTGCGCGTCGCCGCGCCGCCAGTCGTCGATGGTCATCTCGCCGGCGTCCGGCGCCAGCCACACCAGGTCGGGCAGCGGCTGGTCCGCACGGGTCAGGGTCTCGCCGAGGAAGAACCGGCGCCGGCGCAGGACGGGGTGGCCCCTGCGCAGCCGGATGACGTACCGGGTGAACTCCAGGAGGTCACGCTGCTCCTCGGTGAGCCGCCAGTCGATCCAGGAGATCTCGTTGTCCTGGCAGTAGGCGTTGTTGTTGCCGCCCTGGGTGCGCCCGAGTTCGTCGCCGTGGGAGAGCATCGGGATGCCCTGGGAGAGCAACAGGGTGGCGAGGAAGTTGCGCTGCTGGCGGGTGCGCAGCTCCAGCACGGCCGGGTCGCGGGTCGCGCCCTCCGCGCCGCAGTTCCAGGACCGGTTGGTGCTTTCACCGTCCCGGTTGTCCTCGCCGTTGTCCTCGTTGTGCTTGCCGTTGTACGAGACGAGGTCGCGCAGGGTGAAACCGTCGTGCGCGGTGACGAAGTTGACGCTGGCGCGGGGCCGGCGCCTGCTGTGCCGGTACAGATCCGGGGAACCCGTCAGACGGGAGGCGAGCTCGCCGAGGGTATGGTCCTCGCCGCGCCAGAAGTCCCGGACCGCGTCACGGTACATGCCGTTCCACTCCGACCACAGGGGCGGGAAGTTGCCCACCTGGTAGCCGCCCTCGCCGACGTCCCACGGTTCGGCAATCAGCTTGACGCGGCTGATCACCGGGTCCTGCTGGATGAGGTCGAAGAACGCCGACAGCCGGTCCACCTCGTGGAACTGCCGGGCGAGCGTCGCCGCGAGGTCGAAGCGGAAGCCGTCGACGTGCATCTCGGTCACCCAGTACCGCAGCGAGTCCATGATCAGCTGCAGGACGTAGGGGTGGCGCATCAGCAGGCTGTTGCCGGTGCCGGTGGTGTCGTAGTAGTGCCCCCAGTCGCCGTCGACCAGCCGGTAGTAGGAGGAGTTGTCGATCCCCCGGAAGGACAGCGTCGGCCCCCTCTCGTTGCCCTCGGCGGTGTGGTTGTAGACCACGTCGAGGATCACTTCGAGCCCGGCCGCGTGCAGGGTCTTCACCATCTGCTTGAACTCGGCGACCTGACCGCCGCGGGTGCCGTGGGCGGCGTAGCCGTTGTGGGGCGCGAAGAAGCCGATGGTGTTGTAGCCCCAGTAGTTCGACAGACCGCGGTCGTGCAGCACCCCGTCGTGGACGAACTGGTGGACCGGCATCAGCTCGACGGCCGTGACGCCCAGGGAGGTCAGGTGCTCCACGACGGCGGGGTGTGCCAGTCCGGCGTAGGTGCCCCGGAGGTCCTCGGGCACCTCGGGGTGCGTGCGGGTCATGCCCTTGACGTGTGCCTCGTAGATGACCGTGTCGGCGTAGGGCCGGCCGGGCCGGGCGTCGTCGCCCCAGTCGAAGGCCGGGTCGGTCACCACGCCGAGCATGGTGTGCCCGGCGCTGTCGGCCGGGTCGGGGCCGTCGGGGTTGCGCTCGTAGAGCGAGGGGTGGTTGTCGATCTGCCCGTCCACCGCATGGGCGTACGGGTCGAGCAGCAGTTTCGCCGGGTTGCAGCGGTGACCCGCGGCCGGGGCCCACGGCCCGTGCACGCGGTACCCGTAGCGCTGGCCGGGGCCGACGCCGGGGAGGTAGCCGTGCCACACGAAGCCGTCGACCTCGGTCAGCGGCACCTGGGTGTGGGCGCCGTCGTCGTCGACGAGGACCAACTCGACGCGTTCGGCGACCTCGCTGAACAGCGCGAAGTTGGTGCCGTCCCCGTCGTACTCCGCTCCCAGGGGGTAGGGGCGCCCGCCCCAGGCGGACGCCCCTTTCCTCGGCGGCAGGCGCGTCACCGGGCGTCCTCCAGGACCTCGGCCGGGGTGCTGGCCGGGCCGGCCAGCTGCACGACCCGCTCCTCGCGGGGCACGTCCAGGCCCTCGCTCTCGCGCGGGGCGGGAGCGGTGGGCACCAGCGGGACGCGTTCACCGGCGCGGGCGCGCTGCGAGAACCAGATGACCTTGCTGCCGGTCTCGGTGGCGCAGCAGCCCCAGCCGTCACTCATGGCCGCGAGGTGCTCCAGGCAGCCTCGCAGCTCCTGGTCCGGGCGCAGGGCGCGGTCGTTGTCCCCGATGGCGGTGATCAGGTGCTGCCCGTTCCACCACATCTCGATCGACGTGTTCTTGTCCGTGGCGTGTTCGTCGATGGCCTTGAGCAGCATCTCGGCACCGCCGCAGACGGGCTGGACCAGGTTGTCCAGGTCCCAGAACTTCAGGTGAGCGGCCAGAATGCGGCTGACCTGTCCCACCCGTTCCGGGCTGACTTCCACGTCGAGGTGGTAGTAGCAGGGCACTGCGGTCTTCATCGGTCGGCTCCTCACCGCGAAGCTCAGCTCCTTCTCGCTCCCGCGGTCCTGCGGAACGAGCCCCGAACACGGAACGTGAGCGCCTATCGCTTCTGAGTCACCATCAGCGTGAGGGTGCTAGCCCGTCCGTGCAACACGAGCGCACAACTGAGGCAGCGGAGCGCACAAGTGAGCAGGCCCGGGGCGCTCGAACAGCCCAGCGGAACCGCCATTGATTGAAGACCCAACAAGACGCTGTGTCGCCACCCGTGCACCATGTGTGAAGAACTCGATCGCCGTTACGGGTCCGGCCGCTGTACGGGCCGCCGTCCGACCGTCGGGAGACCGTGCCCCTCGAGCCCCGAAAGGTGATCGGCGCCATGCTGCTACCCGCCAAAGCCGAAGTCGCCCGGCAGTTGCGGCGTTACCGGGCCTGGGAACGCGTGATGCTCGCGGCACCGAACGACCGCACGGTGCGGACCACGTTCGAGGACTCCGGCTACACGCTCTGCGTGCTGATGGGCAAGCGCTGCGCTCGGGAGGCGGCGGACGCCGCCGAGCGGTACCTGCGCACGAACCACGTCACCTACCTGCAAGAACAGCAGATCACCTGCCTGCAGGAGCAGCACGTCACCTGTGTGCAGGAACCGAAGGAACGGCCTCGCCCGGCCACGGCGGTCAGACGCAGGCCATCGGCGGCGGAACGCAGATCCACGGCCGCCGAGCGCAGATCCACGGCGAGAAGGTAGCGGCCTTCCCGCACACCCGTCCCCTGAACCGGGCCAGGCGGCCCGGCTTTCGAGCACGCTGGAGGTGAGGACCATGAGGAGGACCCGGGCCATCGGCCGAATCCCGGTACGGGACGTCCGCCCGGCCGTGGAGGGCGGCAACCGGCCGGCGAAGGCGGTCGTGGGTGAGTCGTTCGAGGTCACCGCCACCGTGTTCCGGGAGGGGCACGACGCGGTGGCCGCCAACGTCGTCCTCGAGGATCCCGAGGGCCGCCCCGGCCCCTGGACGCCGATGCGCGAGCTCGCCCCCGGCAGCGACCGCTGGGGCGCCGAGGTCACCGCGAACGCCGTCGGCCGCTGGTCGTACCGGGTGGAGGCCTGGAGCGACCCGGTGGCCACCTGGCGCCACGCGGCGGGCATAAAGATCCCGGCGGGCATCGACCCGGATCTGGTCCTGGAAGAAGGCGCGGAACTGTTCGAGCGGGCAGCGGCCGGCACGCCGAAGGGTGCCGGCCGCTCGGTGCTGCTCGCCGCGGCGCAGACCCTGCGGGACGAGGGCCGTCCCGCGGCGTCCCGTCTGGCGGGGGCGCTGACGCCGGAGGTGGACGCGGTGCTGGCCCGGTATCCGCTGCGGGAGCTGGTCACCGGCAGTG
>NZ_JBEZOK010000040.1:0-52416 GCF_040706515.1 Streptomyces sp. NPDC047880
CGGGCGAGCTCGGCGCGCATGACCAGCGCCATCACGCCGCCGATGACGAAGAACGCGAACGACGTCGCCAGGTACAGCGTGCCGATCGTCTTGTGGTCCGTCGTCGTCAGCCACTTGACCACGACACTGCCGCGGTTCTGGCGCCTGACCGGCAGCTCGTCCTCGTAGTGGGACCCTGCTGCCGCGGCACCCTGGGGTTCGTTGAGGATGCTCACAGGTTGTTCGTCTCCCGGTTCTTCTCGTGGCTCGTCTGCGCGATGCCGGCAGGAACGTAACCGTTCTGCTGCTTGTCCACGAGGTCCTTGAGGTGCTGCTCGTAGCGCTCCGGGGAGACGACCTTCACGTTGAACAGCATCCGAGAGTGGTCGACGCCGCAGAGCTCGGCGCACTTGCCCATGAAGGTGCCCTCCTTGTTGGGGGTCACCTCGAAGGCGTTGGTGTGGCCCGGGATGACGTCCTGCTTCATGAGGAACGGCACCACCCAGAAGGAGTGGATGACGTCACGCGAGGTGAGGACGAAGCGGACCGTCTTGCCCTTGGGCAGCCACAGGGTCGGGCCCGGGTTGCCCGTCTGCGGGTTCCGCGTGCCGGGGGTGCCGCAGTCGTAGACGCCGCCGGCGTTGGCCGGGAAGTCCTTCTTGAAGCGGTCCGGGATCGCGTTCAGGTCCTTCGAGGTCTTCGCGTCCCCGGTGGAACCGGCGACCGGCTCGATGTAGTTGAAGCACCAGCTCCACTGGAAGCCGACCACGTTGACCGTGACGTCCGGCTTCTTCTTGAGGCTGAGCAGCTCGGACTCGTCACGGGCGGTGAAGTAGAACAGCACCGAGACGATGATGAGCGGAACCACGGTGTACAGCGCCTCGATGGGCATGTTGTACCGGGTCTGCGGAGGAACCTCGACCTTGGTGCGGCTGCGCCGGTGGAAGAAAGCACTCCACAGGATCAGACCCCACACCAGCACGCCGACGGCGAGCGCAGCCGCCCAGGAACCCTGCCACAGGGAGAGGATCCGGGGAGCCTCTTCCGTGGTCGGGGTGGGCATACCAAGGCGGGGGAAGTCTTCCCAGTTGTACGAGCAACCGGTGGCTGTCGCCAAGACCAGGCCCGCGGTCAGTGCCTGCAGCAGCTTCCGCCGCATCGGGCGCCGCGGCGAGCGGTCGGAGCCGTTGGGACTCACGTAGCGCCTTCCCGAGAGTCTCGCCCGCGCGGTCGGCTGCGGCCTGGCCTTCTCGCTGGTCGGTCGCCGCCCTGCGTCGGGCAGGGGTTTGGATGTTTATGCGGACCAAACCCTAGCCGACGCCCTCCGGGGGTTCTCGAGGAGGGGTGCCTACTCACCCGGCCGGTTCGCTGAATTGGCGGCTGCGGGCTGTTTGTGGCTGTTCGCGCAGTTCCCCGCGCCCCTGAGATCTGTCTCCCCCGTGGACGTTCTAGCGTTGCCGTGTGGCCTACTTCGATGCTGCTTCCAGTGCTCCGCTTCATCCCGTTGCCCGGCAGGCGCTGCTGGCCTCGTTCGACGAGGGGTGGGCGGATCCTGCGCGGTTGTACAGGGAGGGGCGGCGGGCCCGGGTGCTGCTGGACGCGGCGCGGGAGGCCGCCGCCGAGGCGGTGGGATGCCGGCCGGACGAACTGGCCTTCACCTCGTCCGGAACCCGTGCCGTGCACACGGGGATTGCCGGGGCGCTGGCCGGGCGGAGGCGGATCGGGCGTCACCTGATCGTGTCCGCGGTCGAGCACTCCTCTGTACTGCATTCGGCGGAGCTGCTGGAGGCGGCCGGGGGGAGCGTCACCCAGGTCGCGGTGGACCGCGCCGGGTTGGTGGACCCTGCGGCCTACGGCGATGCCCTGCGCGCGGACACGGCGCTGGCGTGTCTGCAGTCGGCCAACCACGAGGTGGGGACCGAGCAGCCCGTCGGGGCGGTGGCCGAGGTGTGCCGGGCGGCCGGGGTGCCGTTGCTGGTGGATGCGGCGCAGTCCCTGGGGTGGGGGCCGGTCACAGGGGACTGGTCGCTGCTCACGGCCAGTGCGCACAAGTGGGGTGGGCCGTCCGGTGTGGGACTGCTCGCCGTACGCAAGGGGGTGCGGTTCGCGGCGCAGGGGCCGGTGGACGAGAGGGAGTCGGGGCGGGCGCCCGGTTTCGAGAACATCCCGGCGATCGTGGCGGCGGCCGCGTCGCTCAGGGCCGTACGGGCGGAGGCGGCCGAGGAGGCTGCGCGCCTGCGGGAGCTGACGGACCGGATCCGGGCACGGGTGCCGCGGCTGGTGACCGACGCCGAGGTCGTCGGCGATCCGGTGCGCCGGCTGCCCGGGGTCGTCACCTTCTCGTGCCTCTACGTCGACGGCGAGGCCCTGCTGCACGAGCTGGACCGCGAGGGTTTCTCGGTCTCGTCCGGTTCGTCCTGCACGAGCAGCACACTGACGCCGAGCCACGTCCTGCGGGCGATGGGCGTGCTGAGTGAAGGGAATGTGCGGGTTTCGCTGCCGCTCGGGACGGCCGAGGAGGATGTGGAGAGGTTCCTGGAGGTGCTTCCCCGGGCGGTGGCGGCGGTGCGGGAGAAGTTGGGGGCACCGGTCTCGGAGACGGTGGTGCGGGATGCCGACGTCCTCGTCGTGGACTCCCTGGGCAAGAGGTGCCCGATCCCGGTGATCGAGCTGGCGAAGGTCATCGGCGATGTGCCCGTGGGCGGGCTGGTCCGGGTCCTGTCGGACGACGAGGCGGCCCGCCTGGACATCCCCGCGTGGTGCGAGATGAGGAACCAGGAGTACGTGGGTGAGGAACCGGCGGAGAAGGGAACCGCTTACCTGGTCCGCCGGGTGAGCTGACGAACCCGAGGGCGCGGGGCTGTGCCGCCATGCGGCTGCCGCCGCGGGGCGCGGCCAGCCCCCACGCACCCACGGACGGCGGATCAGCCCAGATGTCCCCGTACCTCTTCCGCGGCCTCGTCCCCGTACGCCTTGGTGAACCGCTCCATGAAGTGCCCGCGCCGCAGCTGGTACTCCTGCGTCCCCACCGTCTCGATCACGAGGGTCGCCAGCATGCAGCCGACCTGGGCGGCACGCTCCAGGGAGACGCCCCAGGCCAGGCCCGACATGAACCCCGCGCGGAAGGCGTCGCCGACGCCCGTCGGGTCGGCCTTGCGCTCCTCGTCGGGTGTTCCGACCTCGATCGGGTCCTCGCCGACCCGCTCGATGCGCACGCCGCGCGCGCCGAGGGTGGTCACCCGGTGGCCGACGCGGGACAGGATCTCCGCGTCGCTCCAGCCGGTCTTGGTCTCGATGAGGCCCTTCTCGTACTCGTTGGAGAACAGGTACGTCGCCCCGTCCAGCAGGATGCGGATCTCCTCGCCGTCCATCCGCGCGATCTGCTGCGAGAAGTCGGCGGCGAACGGGATCGACCGGGAGCGGCACTCCTCGGTGTGGCGGAGCATCGCCTCCGGGTCGTCGGCACCGATGGAGACCAGGTCGAGGCCGCCCACCCGGTCGGCGACGGTCTTCAGCTCGATGAGGCGGGCCTCGCTCATGGCGCCGGTGTAGAAGGAGCCGATCTGGTTGTGGTCGGCGTCGGTCGTGCACACGAAGCGTGCGGTGTGCAGCGTGTCGGAGATGCGGACGGACTCCGTGTCCACACCGTGCCGGTCGAGCCAGGCCCGGTACTCGTCGAAGTCCGCGCCCGCGGCGCCGACCAGGATCGGGCGGGTGCCGAGCTGTCCCATGCCGAACGCGATGTTCGCGGCGACGCCGCCGCGGCGGACGTCGAGCTTGTCGACCAGGAACGACAGCGAGACCGTGTGCAGCTGGTCCGCTACGAACTGGTCGGCGAAGCGGCCGGGGAAGGTCATGAGGTGGTCGGTGGCGATGGAGCCGGTGACTGCGATGCGCACGGCGTGGATTCTCCTGTGGGAGGCGGACCTTGACGGTTCACGCTATCGGGTGGGCGGGGCGGCTCTGAAGGCATCGAAACTACCCGATAGTAGATCTTTCTCGGTGAGCTCGACCGTGCATACGGTGCCGTTATGACGAACCTCAAGGTCCATGAGCCCGTTCCGGTCGATCTCGAGGGCGATCTGGCGTCGCTGCCGGGTGACGGGGCGCGGATGGCTCCGCACTGGGCGGTCCCCCGGATCGACTCGCGGCCGGTGTCCCCGGCCCTGATCCACGGCGTGTCCGTGCCCCCCGCGTCGGCGCGGCTGCTCGACGCCATGTCCGATTACGGGGACTGAACGGCGCACACGCGGGAACCGTGAGCTCCCCCGCTGCGTCCCATCGCTGTCCCCCGTAAAGGGGAGGCGGGATACGACCCACCAGCGGTCCGGGTATGACCGGGCCGGGTCCCATGGGACAGCTGTGCAGCCGAAGGAGCGATGCGGTGAACACCGAGCGACCCGACAACGACGACGACGTCAGGGCAGCGGCCGACGCCCCCGCCGATGCCGCTGCGCAGACCGAGGCGCGTGGCACGGCGAAGGCCGGGGCGTCGGCGGAGGCCGGGGCGTCCGCGGAGGCTGACGCGTCGGCGGGCGTCGGGACGTCGGCGGAGGACGGGGAGCCGGCGGAGAACAGGGAGCCGGCGGAGAACGAGGAGGCGGCTGAGTCCGACGGCACCGGCGCGACCGGTGAGGCTGCCGACGCCGCGACCGGCGAGGCCGGCGACACCGCCGCGGACAGCGAGGCCGCCGACGCCGCCGCGGACAGCGAGGCCGCCAACGCCGCCGCGGACAGCGAGGCCGCCGACGCCGCCGCGGACAGCGAGGCCGCCGACGCCGCCGCGGACAGCGAGACGCGGGCCGGCGAGGCGGAGCCGGCCGGGACCGACACGGCCGGTGCGGTTGCCCCGGCCGTCACGGAGCCCGATGCGCCGAAGGAGGTCACAGAGACGGCTGCGCCCGAAGGCCGGGAGGACGGCGACGAGCCCGTCACGCCGGCCGGGGGCCACGAAGTCGACGCCACCCCCGTGCCGGTTAGCGAACTGCCACGCGACGAGGAAGACCTGGTCCGGCACGGCGGTGGCCGGTCGCGTACGCCCGCGATCATCGCCTCCGTCGCCGCCGCCGTGCTGCTGATCGGCGGTGGCGGGGCCTGGCTCGCCTCCAACGCCTCCAGCGGGCCGGGGGGCGGCACGACGTCCGGTGCGCCCGGTGGGGACGACACTCCCCCGCCGCTCGCGCTCGACGGCTACTCGGAGTCCACGGCCGGTGGCGGCAACGGCATCGCGCCCGGCGAACCCAATCCCTACGGCGCCACCTACCGGCTCGGCGGTCCCCTGCCCGACGGCCCCGCCAAGGCGCCGGTGTACCGGGCGCAGGGCGAGGTCGGCAAGGCGGACGTGGCCCGGCTGGCCAAGGCCCTCGGGGTCGAGGGGGCGCCGGTGGCGCAGGGCGAGGACTGGAAGATCGGGGGCCAGGACGGCTCGGGGCCGAGCCTCCGGGTCAACCGGCAGGCCCCGGGGTCCTGGACGTTCAGCCGGTACGCGCCGGGGACCGACAACTGCAAGGGCACCGACACCTGCACGGCCCCGCAGTCCGATGGCACTCCGGTGAGTGAAGAGGCCGCCGAGAAGGCGGCCGCGCCCGTGCTGAAGGCAGTGGGTCAGGACGACGCGAAGCTCGACGCGAGCCAGGTCATGGGGGCGCAGCGGGTGGTCAACGCCGCTCCCGTCGTCGGCGGACTGCCCACGCACGGCTGGCCGACGGGGGTCACGGTCGGCCAGGACGGCGAGGTCGTCGGCGGCACCGGTCAGCTGAGGACGCCGGTGAAGGGCGACACATACCCCGTGGTCAGCGCCGAGAAGGCGCTGGAGCTGATGAACGGGCAGCCGAAGAAGGACCACCGGATGGGCATCGGCGGCTGCGCCAGCCCCGTGCCGCTGAAGGACCGGCTGGAGCAGCCCTGCGGTCAGCCGGCGAGCGGCGCTCCCGAGCAGGACACCGTGACCGTCGAGGGCGCGGTGTTCGGGCTGGCCGCGCACGTCGTGGACGGACGGCAGGCGCTGGTGCCGTCCTGGCTGTTCGAGGTGACGGCGCCGGGCGCGAAGGACCCGTTCACGGTGACGTATCCGGCGGTGGAGCCGAAGTACCTGGCCTCCCCCGAGCCGAGCCAGCCGAGTGACCGGCCCTCGTCGGCGCCCGGTCCGCGCGAGGTGAAGGTGGACGGCTATCGGGCCGAGGGCGCGGAGCTGACGGTGTCCTTCACCGGCGGTGTGTGCTCCGACTACGACGTGAAGGCGAACGAGAAGGGCGACGAGGTGACGGTCACCGTGACGTCGACCCCGTGGCCGGACAAGGTCTGCATCATGATCGCCAAGCAGTTCCAGGAGACCGTGCAGCTGGACGAGCCGCTCGGCGACCGGGCGGTGGTCGACGCGGACGGCAAGGCGGTGCCGCTGGCCAAGGAGGGCGCGCGGCTGCCGGCTCCCCCCACGCAGGAGCGGTAGGAACGCCGGACAGCGCGAAGGCGGCGGCCCCCGTCGCAGGGGGCCGCCGCCTTCGTCGTGTCCGCGGCCGCCGGTGGCGGCTCGGCAGGCTCAGCTGAAGGAGTCGCCGCAGGCGCAGGAGCCCGTCGCGTTCGGGTTGTCGATCGTGAAGCCCTGCTTCTCGATGGTGTCCACGAAGTCGATCGTGGCACCGCCCAGGTACGGGGCGCTCATGCGGTCGGTGACGACCTTCACACCGCCGAAGTCCTTCTCCACGTCGCCGTCGAGGGCGCGCTCGTCGAAGAAGAGCTGGTAGCGCAGGCCGGAGCAGCCGCCGGGCTGGACGGCGACGCGCAGCGCGAGGTCCTCGCGGCCCTCCTGGTCGAGCAGCGCCTTGACCTTGGACGCGGCGGCGTCGGTCAGGATGATGCCGTCGGTGACGGTGCTGGTCTCGTCCGATACGGACATCTACATCTCTCCCGGGTTGTACGGAGACTGCTTGCCGACGGTTGCAACCGGCGGGGCCGCGGATTCATTCCGGGCCGGGCGCTCGATCTCGGCTCCTTTTCATGCTCGCACACGCGCCGGGAACCGGAAAACGGCTCTTTCCGGGTCTTCCCGGGAATGAACCGGGGCTCGCCGGGATTCACGTCACACAGACGCTATGGCCATCGTCAAAGTGACGTGAAGCGGTTATGATAGATAGCGTCAAATCGACGAAAAGTCGCAGAAACAGAAAGGGTGCGTGCCGTGACCACCGCCCAGCCCCAGGAGCTCGACGTCCAGCCGACGCCCCTCGCCCTGCTGCTCCTCGGCCGTGAGGCCGACCCGAAGAGCGAGCGCGGTGTGGAGTGTCCCGGCGACCTGCCCTCGCCGTCCGACCCGGACCTGGTGGAACGCGCCCGCAAGGCGAAGGAGAAGCTCGGGGACAAGGTCTTCGTGCTCGGCCACCACTACCAGCGTGACGAGGTCATCCAGTTCGCCGACGTGACGGGTGACTCGTTCAAGCTCGCCCGGGACGCGGCCGCCCGCCCGGAGGCCGAGTACATCGTGTTCTGCGGCGTCCACTTCATGGCGGAGTCGGCGGACATCCTGACGTCCGACGACCAGAAGGTCGTGCTGCCCGACCTCGCCGCCGGCTGCTCGATGGCCGACATGGCGACGGCCGAGCAGGTCGCCGAGTGCTGGGATGTGCTGACCGAGGCCGGCATAGCCGAGCAGGTCGTGCCCGTCTCGTACATGAACTCCTCGGCCGACATCAAGGCGTTCACCGGCAAGCACGGCGGCACGATCTGCACCTCGTCCAACGCCAAGCGGGCTCTGGACTGGGCCTTCGAGCAGGGCGAGAAGGTGCTCTTCCTGCCGGACCAGCACCTCGGCCGCAACACCGCCGTGCGCGACATGGGCATGTCCCTGGAGGACTGCGTCGTCTACAACCCGCACAAGCCGAACGGCGGCCTGACCGCCGACGAGCTGCGCGCGGCCAAGATGATCCTGTGGCGCGGCCACTGCTCGGTGCACGGCCGCTTCAGCCTGGACTCGGTGAACGACGTGCGCGCGCGCATCCCGGGTGTGAACGTCCTGGTGCACCCCGAGTGCAAGCACGAGGTCGTGGCCGCGGCGGACTACGTCGGCTCGACCGAGTACATCATCAAGGCCCTGGAGGCCGCGCCGGCCGGCTCCAAGTGGGCCATCGGCACCGAGCTGAACCTGGTCCGCCGCCTGGCGAACCGTTTCGCGCCGGAGGGCAAGGAGATCGTCTTCCTCGACAAGACGGTCTGCTTCTGCTCGACCATGAACCGCATCGACCTCCCGCACCTGGTCTGGGCCCTGGAGTCGCTGGCCGAGGGCAACCTCGTCAACCGCATCGAGGTGGACAAGGAGACCGAGGCGTTCGCGAAGCTGGCACTGGAGCGGATGCTGGCGCTGCCGTAGCCGTCCTGCGGTCCACCGTCACCCCGAGCGCGGTCTCCGCTCGGGGTGCGCGGGGTCGAGGCTGAAGACCGTGCCGTCGGGGGTGGAGGCGACCAGGGCGCCGTCGAGGTTTCCCACCTCGGTGGCACCCCAGTCGGTGTCGTCGCGCTCGGCCCGTGGCAGCGTCTCCCAGAGCACGGTGCCCTTCTTCGCGTCGAGCGCCCCGACACGCCCGCTGGCACTGCTCAGGTACACGGCCCGGGCCCGCGGGTCGTACCTCGCCTCGCTCGGCCGCTCCAGGCTGGTCGGGGTCTGCCACAGCGGCCTGCCCGTCCCGGCGGAGACGGCGGTGACCTGTCCGTTCGACGCGGCGAACCACAGGGTGCCGTCCCCCAGCGACACCTGTCCCCCGTACTCCTCGGACAGTTTCGTGGTGCGGTGGGCACCGGTGCGGGGATCCACCGTCCGGATCGCCGCGTACGGTGCGTCCTGGCCCGCGAGCAGGTTTCCGTCCTCGTCCTCCCTGGCGTCCAGGAAGAGGAGCCTGCCGTCGAGAGCTCCGAGGAGGCCGGCCTTCGCCGGGACGGTCAGCCGCCGGTCCGGGCCGCCGGCGCGGCCGGCTTCGACGACCAGGGAGGGGCCCGCCGCCTCCGGGATGCATTGGAGGTACAGCCGCTCGCCCAGTTCCGTGGCCCCGCAGTAGTGACGGGCGGGCAGCCGCTGCGTCCAGCGCGCGGCTCCGCCGCGCGGCGAGCGGGCGGTCACGGAGGTGCCGTCGCCCTCCGGGAGCACGACAAGGCCGCCGGACAGCACCGGATCGATCCATTCCGCGTTCACCGCGCGCTGCCACAGCGGTTCACCGGTGCCGGTGTCGAAGGCGAGGATCCGGTTCGGCCCCTCGCCCTGCGGTTCCTGCTGCACCACCACCGCGTCGTCGATGACGCCGAGGATCTTGAACCTGGCGAAGTCGTCGCCGGTGACGGACGCCGCCGGACCGGTGCGCCAGACGGTCGCCCCCGTCCTGCCGTCCAGCCGTACGGGCAGGATCCCGTCGCCCGCGCAGTACACCGCGCGCTCGTACACACGGCACTGGGGCCCGCCCCGCGTCGTTCCGCCCTCCTGCCGGTCGGGCGCCGTGCGCACTCCGCGCCCGGCCGTCTCGTACACCGTGGTCTGCCAGGGCCGCCACCCGGCCGGCGGAGCCGCCCATCGGGACGGGGAGGAACCGGGCCTGTCGCCGCTCAGCGCCCAGCCGGGGCCCAGGGTCAGATAGGCCGTCAGGCCCAGGACGACCGCACCCACCGCGCCCGTCACGACCGGCAGCCGTCGAACGCGCCGGCGGAGCCGTCCGGCCCGCGGCGGACCGGCGGCGGTCACGGGACGGCCGGACCGCGCCCCGTCGACGCCGGCCGCCGGACGAGTGTCCTGCGTCGAGTCCCTGACCGTCGCCGGGCGCGTGTCCTGCGTGGAGTCCGTGACAGTCGCCGGGCGCGTGTCGTGGGCGGGATCGGCGGGCGACGCCGGGAGGAAGGGGCCGACGGCCGCCGGGCCGGCGCGGAGCGTCAGGGTGGCGCCGTCCGCGGACTCGGGCAGGAGGTCCGCGGACTCGGGCAGGAGGTCCGCGAACTCCCCTGCCAGCTCCTCGAGTCCGGGCCGGGCCGCGGCGTCCTTGCTCAGGCAGCGCTCCAGCAGGCCGCGCAACGGTCCGCCGACACCGTCCAGCACAGGCTCACCGTGCACCACCCGGTACGCCGTCAGATACGGGCTGCCCGCATCGAACGGGCCGCGCCCGGTGACGGCGTACACCAGCAGCGCCGCGAGCGAGAAGACGTCCGACGCCGGGCCGACCGCGCGGGCGTCGACGAGCTGTTCGGGGGACATGAAGGGCGGTGTCCCGATCATCTGGCCAGTCTCGGTGAGCGTCTGATGGTTCTCCGCCGCTCGCGAGATGCCGAAGTCGATGACGCGCGGGCCGTCTTCGGCCAGCAGGACGTTGGCCGGCTTCAGGTCCCGGTGCACCACCCCGGCCCGGTGGATGTCACGCAGCGCCTCGACCAGGCCCAGGGCCAGCCGGCGCAGCTCGGAGTCGGTGAGGGCGCCCCGGTCACGGACCCGGCGTGCCAGGGAGGGCCCCGCCACGTACTGGGTGGCCATCCAGGGCCGCGCCGCGTCGGGGTCGGCGTCCAGGACCGGCGCGGTGAAAGCACCGCTGACCTTGCCCACGGCCGCGATCTCCTGCCGGAACCGGCTGCGGAAGACCGGGTCAGCGGCGTAATGGGCGTGCACCACCTTCAGGGCCACGACACGGCCCGACCGCGCCCTGCCCCGGTAGACCACGCCCATGCCCCCGGCCCCCAGACGGTCGACCAGCCGGTAGCCGCCGACCGACTTCGGGTCGTCCCTGTGCAGAGGCACGCCCGAAACCCCTTCCCCCGTAGTGGCGTTCGCGATCCACAGGATACGGAACGGCACAACGGAACGGCCGGGCACCGGCCCTGGAGGGTCGGTGCCCGGCCGCAGGGGTCAGGCCGTCACACGTTCGCGGGCTCCGGATCCGCCGCGTCCGTCCGCCGGGCCGAGAGGCCCTTCTTCGCCGCGCGCTTCTTCGCCCGGCGCTCCTTGCGGAGTTCGACCATCGCGTAGAGCGTCGGGACGAGCAGCAGGGTGAGCAGCGTCGACGTCACCAGGCCGCCGATCACGACCACGGCCAGCGGCTGGGCGATGAAGCCGCCTTCGCCGGTGATGCCGAGGGCCATCGGCAGCAGGGCGAAGATCGTCGCCAGCGCGGTCATGAGGATCGGGCGCAGCCGGTGCCGGCCGCCCTCGATCACGGCCTCGACGACGCCGTGGCCCTGCTTGCGGTACTGGTTGATCAGGTCGATCAGCACGATCGCGTTCGTCACCACGATGCCGATCAGCATCAGCATGCCGATCATCGCCGGGACGCCCATCGGGGTGCCGGTGGCGATCAGCAGGCCGATCGCGCCGGTGGCGGCGAACGGGATGGAGACCAGCAGGATCAGCGGCTGGATCAGCGACCGGAAGGTGCCGACCAGCAGCATGAAGACGATCGCGATCGCCGCGAGCATCGCCAGGCCCAGGTTGGCGAACGCCTCGTCCTGGTCCTCGGAGACACCCCCGATCGACGCCGTGGCGCCGTCCGGGAGCTTCAGCGCGTCGATCTTCGACTGGAGCTGGGCGCTGACCGCGCCGGTGTTGTCGCCGGTCGGCTTCGCGGTGATGGTGGCCGCGCGCTGGCCGTCGATGCGGGTCATGGAGACCGGCCCGTCGACCTGCTTCACCGTGGCGATGTCGCCGAGCTTCACCGCACCGCCCAGGCGCAGGTCCTGAAGCTGCTTCAGGGTGGTGGCGGGCTTCGCCGAGCGGATGACGACGTCGCGCTCGGTGTCGTCCAGGACCGCCTTGGCCACGGTGGTGCCGCGGACGGCCTGGGCGACGACCGCCCCCAGGGTCTGGTCGTCGAAACCGGCCGCGGCGGCCTTGCCGTTGGCCTTGACGGAGATGCGCGGCACGCTGGTCGCCAGGTCGCTGGAGACGTCCGTGACGTCGTCGAGGGAGGCGACCGTCTTGCGGACCTCCTCGGACGCCGTGCGCAGGACGCCGGCGTCAGCGGCCTTCACGACCACGCTGAGGTCCTGGCTGCCGAAACCGTCACCGGCGGCGACCGTGGTCGTGCCGATGCCCTTCAGGCCGGCCAGACCCTTCTCGATGCTGTCCTGGACGTCCTCGTAGGACGCCGAGTCGTCCAGCATCACCTGGTAGGAGGCCTGGTTGGTGTCCGTGCCGCCGCCGAACGCCGCCATGAAGCCGGACGAGCCGACCGTGACCTGGTAGTCCTTCACGCCCTCGATGCCGGCGAGCAGTTGCTCGACCTTCTTCGCCTGGGCGTTCGTCGCGGCCAGGCTGGTGCCGGGCTTCAGCTCCTGCTTGACGGTGAGGACTTCCTGCTCGCCCTGGTCGAAGAAGTTCGTCTTCAGCAGCGGCGCCATGCCGAACGTGCCGACCAGGACGACGATCGCGAGGGCCACGCTGGTGAGACGGCGGCGGGTCGCGAAGCGCAGGACGGGGACGTAGATGCGCTGGAGGCGGCTCCTGGCCTCCTTCTCCTCCGCGATCCGGCGCGCCTCCGCCGCGTCCTCGGGGGTGCCCTTCGGGGGACGCAGGAACCAGTACGACAGCACCGGCACGACCGTCAGGGAGACGAGGAGGGACGCCAGCAGCGCGGCCGTGACGGTGAGGCTGAACGAGCCGAACAGCTCGCCCACCATGCCGCCGACCAGGCCGATCGGCAGGAACACCGCGACCGTGGTGAGCGTCGAGGAGGTCACCGCTCCGGCGACCTCGCGCACGGCGTTGAGGATGGCCGAATGGCGCTCCTCGCCGTAGCCGAGGTGGCGCTTGATGTTCTCCAGGACCACGATCGAGTCGTCGACGACCCGGCCGATGGCGATGGTCAGGGCGCCCAGGGTGAGGACGTTCAGCGACAGGTCGCGCGTCCACAGCACGATCAGGGCGAGGACCACGGACAGCGGGATGGACACCGCGGTCACGAGGGTGGAGCGGAGCGAGGCCAGGAAGACCAGGATCACCAGGACGGCGAAGAGCAGTCCGAGCGCGCCCTCGGTGGTCAGGCCCTCGATCGACTTGGACACGGCCGGGCCCTGGTCGCTGACGACCGTGAGGGTCGCGCCGGAGCCGAGGTCCTTGCGGAGATCCGGGAGCTTGTCCTGGACGGCGTCGGAGATGGCGACCGCGCTGCCGTCGCGGTCCATGGTGACGGCGACGGAGAGGCTGGGCTTGCCGTCGGTGCGGGTGATGGAGTCGGCCGTGGCCTCCTGCTGCTTCACGGTGGCGACGTCGCCGAGGCGGGCCGGCTTGCCCTTGCCCGACTCGCCCTTCACCATCAGGTCGCGGATCTGCTCCACCGAGGTGAGGCCGCCGCCGACCTGGACGGTGCGGTTGGCGCCGCCCTCGTCGAAGGAGCCCGCCGGGACGGTCGCGCCGCCCGCCTTCAGGGCCTCGCCGAGGGACTGGGCGGTCAGGCCGGCCTTCGCCAGCTTCGCGTCGTCGGGCGTGACGGTGACCTGGACGTCACGCACGCCGTCGACGGTGACCTGGCCGACGCCGTCGATGCTCTTCAGGTCCGGCACGACCGTCTTGTCGAGCTGGTCGGCCAGGGCCTGCTGGTCGCGGCCCGAGGTGACGGCCAGGACGACGGTCGGGATGTCGTCCGTGGAGCCGGCGACGACCTGCGGGTCGACGTCGTCCGGGAGCTGTACGCGGGCCCGGTTGACGGCCTGCTGGACGTCGGCGACCAACTGTTTGGTGTCGTTGCCGTAGTCGAAGGACGCCATGATCACGGCGTTGCCCTCGCTGGCGGTCGAGGTGACGCCGCTGATGCCGTCGACGGCTTCGAGGGTGTCCTCGATGGGTTCGACGACCTGCTTCTCGACCACGTCCGGGGACGCGCCCTGGTAAGGCGCCAGCACCGACACCATGGGCAGTTCGATGGTGGGCAGCAGCTGCTGCTTGAGCTGGGGTATCGCGATCGCCCCGAAGACGAGCGCGATGATCGACATCAGCCCTATCAGGGCCCGTTGCGCGAGGCTGAATCTCGACAGCCAGGACATGGGTGAGGGTCTCTCTTCTGTTTAACGGCAGAAGCGGCAGCGGACGCGCAGACGAGCGCCCGCCCCTACACCCTGAGCCATGCGGGAACCGGGTTTCGTAGGCCCCAGGTCCAAATCCTTATGCGGCGCATACTCCGGCCGCAGTACGCCCGGGCAGAGCTCACTCCACCCTTGGACGGACCAAGCCGGACTCGTACGCAGTGACCACGAGCTGGG
Organism: Streptomyces sp. NPDC047880; assembly: GCF_040706515.1. Taxonomy (NCBI): domain Bacteria; kingdom Bacillati; phylum Actinomycetota; class Actinomycetes; order Kitasatosporales; family Streptomycetaceae; genus Streptomyces; species Streptomyces sp. NPDC047880. The sequence continues at coordinate 14,188 of NZ_JBEZOK010000040.1, forward strand.
CGCGGTCCCGGGCACCGAGCTTGGCCATAGCCCGGTTGACGTGTGTCTTCACCGTCAGCGGGCTGACTTCGAGGCGCTCGGCGATCTCGTCGTTGGAGTGCCCGCCGGCGACCTGGACCAGCACCTCGCGCTCCCGGACGGTGAGCGAGTCGAGCCGTTCGCCGCGGGCCGGGTCGCGGTCGCCGTCGGCCGGGTCCTGCGTGGCGAGGAACCGGGCGATCAGGCCCGTGGTGGCCGCAGGGGACAGCAGTGCCTGGCCGCCCGCGGCGATGCGGATGGCGTTCAGCAGTTCCTCGGGTTCGGAGCCCTTGCCGAGGAAGCCGGAGGCGCCCGCGCGCAGCGACTGCACGACGTAGTCGTCGACCTCGAAGGTCGTCAGGATGACCACCCGGACGTCGGCGAGGTCGGGGTCGGCGCTGATCATGCGGGTCGCGGCGAGACCGTCCGTGCCGGGCATGCGGATGTCCATGAGCACGACGTCGGCGTGCTGCTCCTTCGTCAGCCGGACCGCTTCCGCGCCGTCGGAGGCTTCGCCGACCACTTCCATGTCGGGCTCGGAGTCGACGAGCACGCGAAAGGCGCTGCGCAGCAGCGCCTGGTCGTCGGCGAGCAGGACACGGATGGTCATGCGGGGTCCTCCCCGGTCGGTGTGCGGTTCTTCAACGGCAGGATGGCATGGACGCGGAAACCGCCGCCGTAGCGGGGACCGGTGGTGAGGGTGCCGCGCAGGGCGGTGACGCGTTCGCGCATGCCGAGCAGTCCGTGGCCGCCGCCGTCCTGGTTCCCGTGCTCGTCCTCGTGCTCGCCGCTGCCGTCGTCGAGCACGGTGATCTCGATGTTCGGTCCGACGCGGACGACGCTGACCTCCGCCTTGGCCTGGGGCCCGGCGTGCTTCTGCACGTTGGTGAGGGCCTCCTGGATGATCCGGTAGGCGGCCAGATCGACCGCCGCGGACAGGGTGGTGCCCTGGTCCGCGCGGGCGACCTCGATGTGCAGGCCTGCGTTGCGGAAGGTGCCGGTGAGTTCGTCGAGGCGGTCCAGGCCCGGGGCGGGTTCGGTGGGGGCCTCGGGGTCGTCGGACTGCCGGAGCAGGCCGACCGTGGCGCGGAGTTCGTTGAGTGCGGAGCGGCTGGCCTCGCGGACGTGCCCGAGGGCCTCCTTGGCCTGGTCGGGGCGCTTGTCCATGACGTGGGCGGCGACTCCGGCCTGGACGTTGACCAGGGCGATGTGGTGGGCGACGACGTCGTGCAGGTCCCGGGCGATGCGCAGGCGCTCCTCGGCGACGCGGCGGCGGGCCTCCTCCTCGCGGGTGCGTTCCGCCTTCTCGGCGCGTTCCCTGATCGCCTGGACGAAGGCGCGGCGGCTGCGGACGGCGTCGCCGGCGGTGGCGCCGATGCCGGTCCAGGCGAAGATGCCGAGGTTCTCCTGGGCGTACCAGGGCAGCGGGCCCGCGGCCATGGCGGCGCCGGTCAGCACGGTCATGGTGAGCAGGCCGATGCGCCAGGTGGTGGGGCGGTCGGTGGTGGAGGCGACGGTGTAGAGCGCGATGACGGCGGACATCGCCACGGGGGTGCGGGGGTCGCCGGTGACGGACTCGATGACGGACAGGGTGCCGGTGAGGGCGAGGACCGTCATGGGGGCGCGGCGGCGGAAGACCAGGGCCGCGGCGCCGAGGGTCATGAGGAGGAGGCTGAGCGGGTCGGGGGTGCGCAGGGCCCAGCTGACGCTGTCGCGGTGCCTGGGTTCCACGAAGGAGCCGGCGACCATGCAGACCAGGACGGCGAGGGCGAGGACGGCGTCCATGGCCAGGGGATGCGCTTTGGCCTGGCATCTGGCCCGCGCGAGGGTGCTCACGGTTGTTTACGGTAGCCGGGCCGGCTGTTTCTGTGTGAGGTGCCCGGCGTCGGGCCTCAGGTCGGCTGGATCCGCAAGCCGGCGGAACGGGGTGCCGTTGCGCCCACCCTCCCCCATCGCCCCAGCGGCACGCATGCCCGCGGCTGGGTCAACCTGGGATCAGGCCGTCGTCGCTGAGGAGCTCCCGGACTTCCTCCAAGGTCGCGTCGGGGGACGGCAGGATCAGTTCCGAGGGTTCCAGGGAGTCGTCCGGGAGGGGGGCGCCCAGGTCGCGGACCCTGGTCAGGAGGGCCTGGAGGGTGCGGCGGAAGCCGGGGCCGTCGCCGTTCTCCATCTCCGCCAGGAGTTCGTCGTCCAGCTTGTTCAGCTCGGCGAGGTGGCCGTCGGCCAGGCTCACCTGGCCCTCCCCCATGATCCGTACGATCATGTCGCCCTCCTAGGCGTGGACCCCTACTGCTTGTCGAAGCGCGGGGTGTCCTGCGGCTGCTGCTGGGACTGCTGCTGGCTCGTGCCACCTTCGATGGCCTGCTGCCCGCTGCTCGAGCCTCCGGCCAGCTCGGCCTTCATGCGCTGCAGCTCCAGCTCTACATCCGTACCACCGGAGAGCCGGTCCAGCTCGGCCTGGATGTCGTCCTTGTGCATGCCGGAGGGGTCGTCGAGGGCGCCGGAGGCGAGCAGCTCGTCGATGGCGCCGGCGCGGGCCTGGAGCTGGGCCGTCTTGTCCTCGGCGCGCTGGATGGCCAGGCCGACGTCGCCCATCTCCTCTGAGATGCCGGAGAAGGCCTCGCCGATCCGGGTCTGCGCCTGCGCGGCCGTGTACGTCGCCTTGATGGTCTCCTTCTTCGTACGGAAGGCGTCGACCTTGGCCTGGAGCCGCTGGGCCGCGAGGGTGAGCTTCTCCTCCTCGCCCTGGAGCGTCGCGTGCTGGGTCTCCAGGTCGGTCACCTGCTGCTGGAGCGCGGCCCGGCGGGAGAGCGCTTCGCGGGCCAGGTCCTCACGGCCCAGCGCGAGCGCCTTGCGGCCCTGGTCCTCGAGCTTGCCGGACTGCGACTGGAGCTGGTTCAGCTGCAGTTCCAGGCGCTTGCGGGAGGTCGCCACGTCGGCGACGCCACGGCGGACCTTCTGCAGCAGCTCCAGCTGCTTCTGGTACGAGTAATCAAGGGTCTCGCGCGGGTCCTCGGCCCGGTCAAGGGCCTTGTTCGCCTTCGCGCGGAAGATCATCCCCATACGCTTCATGACACCGCTCATGGGCTTCGCGCGCCCCCTTCTGACCGACTCCGGTTCCAGCTCCAGCGACAGAACCCACAGTACGGGCCCTGCATCCATTACCGCACTGTTCGGGGACGGATGCGCTCATCCCCAAGGACGACTGCGTGCGCTCCCGCTCCGGCGTAGGGAGTAGGTGGTCCCCGGGGTCACCGGAGCCGTGCACCCCGGGGTCCGTCCGGAGGCGTACGCGACGTCCCCTCTGTCCCCTTACTGACGACTGGTGTTGCCGGATCGTTCCCCACGGGGCTGGGGTCCATGCCCGGAAGCCCTTACCCTTGGGTTTTGTGTTCCGTAGCCGTGCGAAGGATGAGAAGGCCCAGGACGCCGACAAGGCGCCGGTGACCGACTCCAGTCAGCCCCGTCACCCCGAGGCCCCGAAGGGCCGCCCCACGCCCAAGCGCAGTGCGGCCCAGTCGCAGCGCCGCAGCGTGGCCAACACGTCGACGACGCGCAAGGAGGCCGCCAAGCGACAGCGCGAGGAGCGCCGTGCCGCGATGGAGCGGCAGCGCCAGGCGCTGGCGAGCGGCGACGAGCGGTATCTGCCCGCGCGTGACAAGGGGCCGGTCCGCCGGTTCGCGCGCGACTTCGTCGACTCCCGGTTCAACATCGCGGAGTTCTTCCTGCCGATGGCCGTGGTCATCCTGGTGCTGAGCATGGTGCGGGTGGCCTCGCTGCAGAACATCGCGCTGCTGCTGTGGCTCGTGGTGATCGTGCTGATCGTGCTCGACTCGTTCGTGACGTCGTTCCGTCTGAAGAAGCAGCTGAACGAGCGCTTCGCGGGTGAGAACAAGCGCGGCGCCGTCGCCTACGCCCTGATGCGCTCGCTCCAGATGCGTCGGCTCCGGCTGCCGAAGCCGCAGGTCAAGCGTGGAGAGCGGCCCTGACCACGACGCCGTTCTCCGGGGGCGCGGCGGATGCCTGGCTGGACAAGCTGGGCGGGCTGCGCGATGTCGTCCGGCAGGAGCTGGTGGCCCGCCAGCTGGACGAGCAGATAGTCGGCCGGTTCCCGGTCGGCCGGCGCCTGCGGGTGCTGGACGTGGGGATGGGCCAGGGCACGCAGGCGCTGCGGCTGGCCCGGGCCGGTCACCAGGTGACCGGTCTGGAGCAGGACGCGACGATGGTCGCCGTGGCCCGGGAGTCCCTCGCCGGGGAACCGGAGGGCATCCGGGAGCGGATGCGGATCATCGAGGGCGACGGCCGGGACACCGGCGTGCACTTCCTGCCGGGCAGTTTCGACGTGGTGCTGTGCCACGGCGTCCTGATGTACGTCGAGGAACCCGACCCGCTGCTGGCGGGGCTCGCCCGGATGCTCGCGCCCGGCGGGCTGCTGTCCCTGCTGGTGCGCAACGGGGACGCGCTCGCGATCCGGCCGGGCCTGTCCGGTGACTGGCCCGGGGCGCTGGCGGCCTTCGACACCGTCTCCTACCGCAACCGGCTGGGGCTCGACGTACGGGCCGACCGGCTGCAGGACCTGACGTCGACGCTCGCGGGGATCGGGGCGCCGCTGCACGCCTGGTACGGGGTGCGGGTGTTCACCGACACGGCGGCGGACGGCGCGGAGGTGCCGGCCGACGTGGAGACGCTGCTCGCGGTGGAGGAGAAGGCCGGGCGGACGGATCCGTACCGTGGGGTGGCGGCGCTGCTGCACCTGTGCGGCGTGCGCGGCTGACACCCGGAAGGTGGTGGGCGAGGGCCGTGGCCCCCGCCCACGCGCTCACGCCTCGGCCGCGTGCAGGCTCATCGGCCCGTAGATCTCCGTGGCGTCCTCGAACAGCCGCACCTGATCGGCACCGCCCTCTTGGAGGGCCTTCCAGTGCTCCCCGATCCAGGACTCGGCGTCCCCCTGGGTGGGGAACTCCTCCGGCGTCACCGCGGGCTGGACCTCCGTCCCGTCGGTCTTCTCGAACCGCCACGTCCATGCCGCCATGTACGCCTCCCATGTGTGTGAGCACACTGCACAGCGAAAAGCCGGATCTTGGTCCGGCTCCGACTCAGAGCGTAAGCGCTCCGCCGGGTTGCCCGTTACAGGCCGTGCGGGGATGCGGGTATCCGCTCGCCTGCGGGTCGTGGGGGTGTCCGCGCAGCTCCCCGCGCCCCTCAGGGGCGTCTCCATCACGCGTGTCCCAAGCCCACGGGTGAGAATCGGGGCGTGGAACTCACTCTGCTCGGCACCGGCGCCCCCGCGGGACTTCCCCGCCCCGACTGTCCCTGCGCGGCCTGTGCGGCCGCTCTCGGACCGGATGCGCGGGCGGCCACCGCGTTGCTCCTGGACGGGGTGCTGCTGCTCGACCTGACGCCGGGTGCGGCGTTCGCGGCGGCTCGGGCGGGCCGTTCCCTGACCGGTGTCCGGCAGGTGCTGCTGTCGCATCCGCACGACGGGCCGGCGGTCGAGGTGCCCGCGGGGCTGCCGCAGCCCGGACGGGTGCCGGACGGGCGGGAGTTGACGCTGCTGACGGGGTACCGGGTGCGGGCGGTGGCGCTGGACGCGCCGGGCACGGGGTACGCGGTGACCGGGCCGGAGGGGCAGCGGCTGCTGTATCTGCCGCCGGGCGGGGCGCCGGCGGGCCTGGCGGAGCCGGCCGAGTCGTACGACATGGTCCTCACGGATGTCGTGGGGCGGCCGGACGCACTGGCCAGGCTGCGGGCGGTGGGGGCGGTCGGCCCGACCACCGACGTGGTCGCCGTCCACCTGGACCACGACCTGCCGCCCGGCCCCGAGCTGGGGCGGCGGCTCGCGGCCGCCGGGGCGCGGGCCGTGCCGGACGGGGTGACGCTGGTGGTGGGGGCGTACGAGGACGTGCCGGACGTGCCGCGGCGGACCCTGGTGCTGGGCGGGGCGCGGTCGGGCAAGTCGGTGGAGGCCGAGCGCAGGCTGGAGGCCTTTCCCGACGTGCTGTACGTGGCGACGGGCGGGTCGCGCAACGGGGACACGGAGTGGTCCTCGCGGGTGGCGGCCCACCGGGAGCGGCGGCCGGGGTCGTGGCAGACGGTCGAGACCTGCGATCTGGTTCCGCTGCTGGAGGCCGAGGGGCCGCCCCTGCTCATCGACTGCCTGTCGCTGTGGCTGACTGACGCGATGGACTCGGCCGGGGCGTGGGACGACGCGGTGTGGGCGGAGCGCGGGGAGAAGGCGCTGCGGGAGCGGGTGCGGGAGCTGACGGAGGCGGTGCGGGCCACCCGGCGGACCGTGGTCGCCGTGTCGAACGAGGTGGGGTCGGGGATCGTCCCGTCGACGGCGTCGGGACGGCGTTACCGGGACGAACTCGGGCGGCTGAACGCGGGGTTCGCGGACGAGTGCGAGCACGTGCTGCTGGTGGTGGCGGGGCAGGCGGTGGTGCTGCGGGGCTGAGCAGGGCCGGTGCGGGGCGGCGCTGCGCCCGGTCTCCGTGCGGACCGGCCGGCCCGGAGCCCCGCGGCACCCTCCCTTCCCCGTCCCTCGGCCTACTCAGCCGTGCGGACCGGCCGGCCCGGAGCCCCGCGGCACCACCGCCTGCCCCTCCCCGCCCCTCCGCACCTCCTCCTTCGGCCCCCGTCGTTCGGTCTACTCGGCCGTGCGGGCGATCACGCGGTAGGTGTTCGCGAAGCGCGTGCGGCGGGCCACCGGGGCGATGAGGTGGTCGGCCAGTGCCGCCACGGCGACCAGGGGGAGGCCCGCGCGGAGCAGGGCCGTGCGGGTGTGCCGCTGGACCGGGGGCGGGGGGATCGCCCGCCAGGCGGTGTCCGGGGCGGGCAGGGCGTGGGAGAGGGCCAGGGACGTGGCGCCCGCGAGGTCGTGGGGGACGTGGACCGGGCGGTGGTCGAGCGTGAGGATCGTGCAGCCGGCCGACTCGAGTTCCGCGCGGACGTTCTGCGGGGGCAGCAGGTGGAGGTGGCGCGGCTGGTCGTAGGGGAGCCACCAGCGGCCCAGCAGGGCGGCGAAGACACTGCGGGGGCTCAGGGTCTCGATGAGCAGGTGGCCTCCGGGGCGCAGGACGGACAGGGCGGCCCGGAGTTCCGCCCGGGGGTCGGGGGTGCCCTCCAGGTGGTGGAGCATGCTGACCACGTCGTAACGGGCGCGCAGCGGGGCGGCGATCCGCAGGTCCGTCAGGCGGCCGACGTGGGCCTCCTCGACGCGGTCGGCGGTGCGGGCGCGGACCACGCGCGGGGTGGGGTCCAGGCCGTCGAAGGCGGTGTAGGGGAAGAACTGCCGGGCCGTGGCGGGGAAGCGGGCGTGGCCCGTCCCGACGTCGAGCCAGCTCTCCGGCTCGCCGTGGCGCAGCATCGCACGGGCGGCCGAGCGGTGGCGGCGGGGGCTGCCGCGCAGGGCGAGGAGGCCGTCGCTCGCCGGGTCCCTGGGCGCACCGCCCACGGTCCGGTGGTAGAGGGCGAGGCCCTCCACCGTGAGGCGCGGGTTCTGGAAGGTGTGACCGCAGTCCCGGCAGGCGTCGACCGTGAAGCTGCCCGGCTCGAACTGCCGCAGGTCACCGGTGCGCAGCCGGTTGCGCAGGGAGGTGGAGCCGCACCAGGGGCAGTCCTCCCGGCGCGGTTCGTGGACCCGGGTGGTCGCCTGGCGGACCGGGGGTGCTGAGGGGGCGGGGTGTGCGGGCATGGGGGCTCCCGGGCGCGACGGCGTACCGCAAGGACGTAGGGCGGGGACGTGGGCGAACCACATACGACAATCCGCTGCAAAACGGAACGTATGGGATGCCGATGCCGGGTGCAACGACGTCGCCCTGACGGAGTGGTGATGTGGCGCCGTGCCGTTCGAGCGGGGCCGGTACTGTTCGGCGAATGAGCTCGCTTAATCTCGACGACTTCACCGATCTGATCGAGCGTCCGGACGGCGGGATCCGCCGGGACGCCGAGGCGCGCCGCGAGCGACAGATCGTGCCGCCCGGGTCGCTGGGCCGCCTCGACGAACTGGGTGAGTGGCTGGCGGCGGCGCAGTCCGCCGTACCGGTCCGGCCGGTCGAACGGCCCCGGGTGGTGCTCTTCGCCGGTGACCACGGCGTCGCCGGGCTGGGCGTCTCGGCCCGTGCGGCGGGCAGCGCCGGGGAGTTGGTGCGCGAGGTCCTGGAGGGCGGCCGGCCGGTGTCGGTGCTGGCGCGGCGGCTGGGCGTGCCGGTGCGGGTCGTCGACATGGCGCTGGACTGCGATCCCGAGGCCCTGCCTGCGGACGTCGTACGGCACCGGGTGCGGCGCGGGAGCGGGCGGATCGACGTCGAGGACGCCCTCACCCTGGAGGAGGCGGAGGCGGCGTTCCGGGCCGGGGTCGCGGTGGCCGACGAGGAGGCCGACTCGGGCACGGATCTGGTGGTGCTCGGAGATGTCAGCGTCGGCGGGACCACGGTGGCGGGCGTGCTGGTCGCGGCGCTGTGCGGGGTGGACGCGTCGGTCGTCACCGGGCGCGGCGGGCTGGCGATCGACGATCTGGCGTGGATGCGCAAGTGCGCGGCGATCCGCGACGCGCTGCGCCGGGCACGGCCGGTGCTCGGGGACCAGTTGCGGCTGCTGGCGACCGTGGGCGGGGCCGACTTCGCCGCGATGACGGGCTTCCTGCTGCAGAGCGCGGTGCGCAAGCTGCCGGTGGTGCTCGACGGTGTCGTGGCGGCGGCCTGCGCACTGGTCGGGCAGCGGATCGCGTTCCGGGCGCCGGACTGGTGGCTGGCCGCGCACGACAGCGGGGAGCCCGGGCAGGCGAAGGCACTGGACCGGATGGCGCTGGAGCCGCTGCTCACCCACGGGGTGACCGTCGGGGAGGGCGCGGGGGGTGTGCTGGCGCTGCCGCTCGTGCAGGCGGCGGCCGCACTGGCGGCGGAGCTCCCCGAGAAGCCGAAGGAGTCCGAGGAGGCACCGGAGTCCGAGGAGGCGAAGGGGTCCGAGGAGCCGGGCGCGCCGGAGGCCCCGGGGGCGCCCGCCGAGGGGTGACGGCCCGAGATCCAGGTCACGCCCGCCTGGCTCAACTTCGTCCCGTTGCGGTCGGTCTTGGAACGTGGTGTCGGTTTGACTGAGTCGCAGACACCCTCAGACCAGGCCCCGCACGGACGAGGACGACCGCCGCATGACCACGCTCGCCCGCTGGGCCCGCGCCGAATGGGGTGCGCTGTACGGCGCGGTGCGCGGGCCGCTGGCCGAACGGCGCTGGCGGGCCGTTCCGATGGCGGTCGCGGCCGTGTGCCTCACGGCGATGCTGCACGTCGTGCACAACCAGTCGTGGGGCTATGAGGCCGTGCAGGACGCCGGCGGAGTACGGGCCGAGGACCCGCTGTGGGCGGCGCTGCTGCGGACGCCGCTGTCGCTGTTCGTGCCCGCGCTGGACCTTCCGGTGTGGGGCGCGCTGGTACAGATCCTGCTGGTGTTCGGCATCGCCGAGCTGTGCCTCGGCCGGTGGCGGGCCCTGGCCCTCGCCTACGTCGCGACGCTCGCGGGCACGCTGTACGCGCGCCTGGGCATCTGGCTCGGCCCTCAGTCCCCGCTCGGCCTGCCCGCCTCGGACGCCCGGGTCGTGGACACCGGGCCGTCCGCGGCGGTGGTGGGCCTCGCCGTCTTCCTGGGGTGGCGCTACCGCGCGTACGTCACGGCCTCGGTGGTGATCGGGGCCATGGTGGCCGAGGTCGCGCTGAAGGAGAACCTCGCGGGCAAGGAGCACCTGGCGGCGATCGCGGCGGTGCTGGTGCTGTGCGCGGTCGGCGAGCTGCGTCAGCGGCGTTCGAGGGACCGGGCCGGCTCGGGGTCGGGCGCGCCGCCGATCCAGTCGTGAAAGGCTCGCGAGGGGGCCGCCCAGCGGCGGTCGTGGTGGTAGGAGCGCAGGGCGGACTTGGCCCGGGCGCGGGGCCGGTTGCGGTAGAACCGCTTGGCCCACGGGGAGGTGGGCCGGGCCAGCCGCACCGCCGCGACCAGGGCGATGAAGGGGATGATCACGCCGACGACCGCGAGGCGGATCTTGCCCTTGAACAGGGCGATGAGGGCGAACGCGAAGTTCGCGAGGATGTTCACGAGGACGACGGCGCGGTTCTGCTGCTGGTCGTCGTTGAGGTCGTTGACGCCCAGCGGCGAGAAGCCGATCAGGAGCAGGCCGACGAGCGAAGCGGTGAGGACGACCATCTCCACGCTCTTGCGGCCGTCCGGGGTCCAGTAGACGTCGGCGAGATGCAGGACCAGGGCGAACTCGTCGAGGACGAGGCCCGCTCCGATGCCGAAGAACACCGCGGCCAGGCACGAGCCGAAGCCGTGCTGGCCGCCCGCCACCGCGCCGAAGCCGCCTATGATCGTCAGGATGACCCCGGGGACCACGTGGTGGACGTGGACGCCGCCGCTGCTGACGTTGCCGAAGGGGCCTTTGCCCGCCCGGATGAGGCGGGTGATGAGCCGGGTGATCAGAAAGGTCAGCACGAAAGCGATGAGGGCGAGAAGCAGCGGCAGCTTGCCGGGTTCGATGATGTTCCGCTCCAACCATCCCATATGCGAACTTTATCCTCGGCTGCCGTTCCCGCTCTCCTGACCGGCCGGTAGCCTGCGCCGGGTGCCCACCACTTCGCCCCTCGACGGCCTCCGCTTCGCCTTCGGCACCCTCACGGTGATCCCCGTCCGGGTGACCCGGTGGGACCGTCAGGCCGCTCGCGGCGGCATGCTGTGCGCTCCGCTGGCGGGCCTCGCGGTCGGTGCCGCCGCCGCCGGGCTCGGGCTGGCGCTGCTCTTCCTGGGTGCGGGCACCGCGCTCGCCGCCGTGGCGAGTGTCGCCGTGCCGGCCGCGCTCACCCGGGGGCTGCACCTCGACGGGCTCGCGGACACCGCCGACGGGCTGGGCAGCGGCAAGCCCGCCGACGACGCGCTGCGGATCATGAAGCAGCCGGACATCGGGCCGTTCGGGGTGATCACCCTGGTCCTCGTCCTGCTCGCCCAGGCCGCCGCGCTCGCCCAGGCCTACGACGACTCCTGGGCCCGGGGCGCCTGCGCCGCGGTCGTCTCGGCGACCCTCGCCCGGCTGGCCCTGACCCTGGCGGCCCGGACCGGGGTGCCCGCGGCCCGGCCGGAGGGGCTCGGGGCGGCGGTCGCAGGGGTGGTGCCGGTGCGGGCGGCGGTGATCGCCGTCGCGGCCGTCACGGGAGCAGCGGCAGCGGCCGGCGCCCTCCTCGGGCCGTACGACGCGATCCGGACGGTGCTCGCAGTGGTCCTCGCCCTGGCCGCGGCGGAGGCGCTGCTGCGTCACTGCACGCGCCGCTTCGGCGGGGTCACGGGGGACGTCTTCGGCGGTCTGGCGGAGACGGCGGCGACCGCCGCGCTGGTCGTTCTGTCACTGGGCTGAAACGATCTCCCCGTCCCCCTCCTGCACGCGCCGCACAGCCGCTAACTTCCTGCCCCGACACACATGTGATCGGGGGACGCCCATGCCGAAACTGCGCCGCGCCGCGGCCTGGTTCGTCGATTTCGCACTGGTGCTGGCGCTGGCCTCGGCGCTCGCCGTGCTCACCTTCCACCGGGTCTCCGCGCTCGTCACCGACGTGCCCGAGCTGGCCGCCCGCGGCGGTTTCGACCTGCTGACCTCGCGCGGCGACGTGCTCGACGCCTCGCAGGACCTGGGGCTCTCGCTGTGGGACAAGTCGGTGCTCTACGTCGAACAGGCCTTCGGGCTGCTGGTGCTGGCGGTGTTCCTCTACCAGTGGGCGTGCCTGGCCCTGGCCGGGCGCACCGTCGGCAAGGCCCTGGTGGGGCTGAAGGTCACGACGGATTCCCCGCGCCGGGTCAGGGCGGCGCGCCGGGCCGCGGTCACCACCGCCGCGGACGTCGCCGTGTACGCCGTGGCCTGCGTGCTGCTGGTCGAGGGCCAGGTCGTGGTGTCGGTGCTGGTGTGGGCGGTCGCGGTGGCGCTGTTCCTGCTGAACGCGCTGCCGGTCCTCTCCCCCGCCCGCCGCTCCCTCGCCGACCGGGTCGCGGGCACCGCCGTCACCGGCATCGGGCTCAGCAGGCCCGTCGCCACGCCCCCAGTTCGTACTTCTTGAGCATCGAACTGAGCCTCAGGCCGCGCGAGTCGGCGCAGAAGCGGCCGGTGGGGAGCTCGTACTCGACGTGGAAGACGGCCTTGCCCGCCGCGACGAACGGCTTCAGGGCCGCGCACTCGCCGTACTGGGCACACTGTTCGTTGACCGCGAAGTCGAAGTCGCCGACCAGTTCCGGGATCTGGTCCAGGTCGTTCTTGAGGCCGACGGCCAGGCCGCGGTCGTGGGCGAGCCGGGCGACGAGGCGGTTGTAGCGCAGCTGGTCTCTGGCCGTGAGCGGGAAGCCCGTGTCGTTGCGGTAGCCGTCCATGTTGTCGGGCTCCACGGCGTCGAAGCCCTTGTCGCGGCACATGTCGATGCGGGCCGCCATGAGCGGTTCCAGGACGTCGGTGCGGCGGATGTCGAGCCAGCGTTCGCCCTTCCAGCCGTTTCCGCGGCCGAGGACCCGCGCGGGGAAGTCACCGGCGTCCGGGCGGAACTCCTCCCACGCGCCCGTGGAGAGGTAGCAGATGACCTTGCGGTCCTCGCGGTGCAGCCGGGCGACGGTGTCCGCGGAGTGGTCGAAGCCGTCGATGTCGTAGACCGGCACGTCGACGGAGGTGTCCAGGCGCCCGCTGAGCTGCCACTGCCAGGCGGTGCCGGGGCGGGGCTGCCAGCGGGGGCGGGGCTTGCCGTCGGGGGCCTGGGAACATCCCGCGAGCAGCAGGACGAGCAGGGCGACGAGCGGGAACGGGCGTCTCACGGGGTGTTCTCCGTGGTGTCTGTGGGGCGCAGTGCGTACGGCAGTGTGCCCCAGGGATGATCTCCGGTTCCGGGCACCGCGCAGTGCACCGCCGCGCCGCGTGCCCGGGCCAGGCCCTCCGGGTCGGCGTCCGGTGGGACTCCGTACACCAGGTGGCACAGGCGGACGTCCGGGCCGCCCGGCCGCGGCTGCGCGGGCTGCGCGAGGTAGGAGGCCCACGGTCCCTCGAACGTGACGAGGACGTCGGCGATGCGGGCGTAGCAGGGGTGCGGTGCCCTGCCGTGGTTGAGGACGAGGGTGCGGCAGCCCACGCCCCAGGCGGTCACGGCCAGCTTCTGGTAGTGCCCGAACCGCTCGGGCCCGGTCGCGACCCGGTCGAGGAGGGCGCCGTCGGTGCCGTACCAGTCGCGGTGCCGGCCGAGGTCGCGGACGACGTCGGCCGCGGGCCGGCGGCCGTCGTCGGTGTCGGCGTACCCGAGTACCCGCACGCCCGCCGACCGCAGCCGGGCCGCGACCTCGGCGAAGGCCGCGTCGGGGTGGTCGCCGGGGCCGGTGGCCGGGTTGAGGACGACCCCGTAGAGGCGCGGGGCCGCTGCCACGATCGCGTCCCATTCGGCGGGGCGGACGGACGGGTGCTCGTAGTACGGGACCAGGAGAGTGCTCATCGGTGGGCGGTTGCCCTCCCCGGCGGGGCGCACACCGGCACGAGGTGTACGGCGGCCTCCGTGCGGGTCGCGTCCGCTCGTCGGAGCCGGCGAGCGGGGCGCTCACCGGATCGCGACGAGTGTGACCCGGTTCACCGGTGTGGGGGGCCAGGATCTGGCCACTACGCCACCGACAGGTGAACGACCGCAGGAATGAGCGAACGGGGCCACGCGCGTAGTCTCGTCGTCGAGTGTTCGCCGCACCGGGGAAGGCCCCGTGAGACCCGCCCTCGGAGGTCCGCATAGGGTCGGCTGTCGGGCCCGGTCGACCCACACCGTTCGACCACAGCAACTTCACATCGGAAGCGAGATTTCACCACCGTGACTGCTCTCACTCTCAGCACCGCCGCGGCGTCCGGTCTGCGGGCCGACGCGATCGTGATCGGTGTCGCCAAGGGTGCCAAGGGGCCGGTCGTCGCACCGGGCGCCGAGGCCGTGGACAAGGCGTACGACGGCAGGCTCGCCGGCGTCCTGGAGACGCTCGGCGCCTCCGGCGGCGAGGGCGAGGTGACGAAGCTGCCGGCGCCGTCCGGCTTCAAGGCACCGCTCGTCCTGGCGGTCGGCCTGGGCGCGGTCCCGGAGAAGGACGCCGACTACGACGCCGAGGCCCTGCGCAAGGCCGCCGGTGTCGCCGCCCGCGCCCTGGCCGGGTCCAGGAAGGCCGCCTTCGCGCTGCCCCTCGGCGACGCCGCCGCCGCGGGCGCGGTCGGGGAGGGCGCGCTGCTCGGCGCGTACTCCTTCGACGCCTACAAGGACAACGGCAAGGACCCGAAGGCGAAGAACGGCAAGGCTCCCCTCGCCGAGGTCGCCCTGCTCGGCGGCAAGCCGCGCGACAAGGCGTACAAGGCCGCGGTCGAGCGCGCCGTCGCCGTGTCCGAGGAACTCAACCGCTCCCGCGACCTGGTCAACACCCCGCCGAACGACCTGAACCCCGAGTCGTTCGCCGCGATCGCCCAGGCCGCGGCCAAGGAACACGGCATCAAGATCCAGGTGCTCGACGAGAAGGCCCTGACCAAGGGCGGCTACGGCGGCATCCTCGGCGTCGGCTCGGGCTCCGCGGCCACCCCGCGCCTGGTCAAGCTGTCGTACACCTCCTCCAAGGCGAAGAAGCACCTCGCCTTCGTCGGCAAGGGCATCACCTACGACTCGGGCGGCATCTCGCTGAAGCCGGCCGGTCACAACGAGACGATGAAGTGCGACATGGCCGGTGCTGCCTCGGTGTTCGCCGCGGTCGTCGCCGCCGCGCGCCTCGGCCTGGAGGTCAACGTCACCGGCTGGCTCGCCCTGGCCGAGAACATGCCCTCCGGGTCCGCGACCCGTCCGGGTGACGTGCTGCGGATGTACAGCGGCAAGACGGTGGAGGTGCTCAACACCGACGCCGAGGGCCGGCTGGTGCTCGCCGACGCGCTGTGGGCGGCCTCCCAGGAGAAGCCGGACGCGATCGTGGACGTGGCGACGCTGACCGGGGCGATGGTGCTGGCGCTGGGCAACCGGACGTTCGGGATCATGGGCAACGACGACGCGTTCCGGGCCGCGCTGTGCGAGGCCGCCGAGGAGGTCGGGGAGCCGGCGTGGCCGATGCCGCTGCCGGAGCACCTGCGCAAGGGGATGGACTCTCCCACCGCCGACATCGCGAACATGGGCGAGCGGATGGGCGGCGGGCTGGTCGCCGGGCTGTTCCTGCGCGAGTTCGTGGGTGAGGGGATCACCTGGGCGCACCTGGACATCGCCGGGCCGGCCTTCAACGAGGGCGGGCCCTTCGGGTACACGCCGAAGGGCGGCACGGGGACGGCCGTGCGGACGCTGGTGCGGCTGGCCGAACTGACGGCTGCGGGCGATCTGGGCTGATCGTCGCCCGAGGGCGCGGTCCCGCCGGTTGTGCGGCGAGCGCGGGGGCGTGGGGGCTGTTCGCGCAGTTCCCCGCGCCCCTTTGCGCGTTGCCCTCGCGCCCCCGCGGCAGAGCCGCAGATCAGACACCGCCACACGCCCCTCCGGCGCTCCTCCGGGGCGGCTCATCTGAACGTGGGGCGTCTCACACCGCAGCCCGGCGTCTCCTTGTGTGCCGACAAGTGCGAAGATGGGGCTCGGCAGGACAGGGCCCCACCGAAGGGCCGAAGAACGAGCGGCCGGACACCAGCCGCCTGCCGGTCACTGAAGACCGGCTCACGGCGCACATGCATGGAGGACGTGACGTGGCGAACGACGCCAGCACCGTTTTCGACCTAGTGATCCTCGGCGGTGGCAGCGGTGGTTACGCCGCGGCCCTGCGCGGGGCGCAGCTGGGCCTGGACGTCGCCCTGATCGAGAAGGACAAGGTCGGCGGCACCTGCCTGCACAAGGGTTGCATCCCCACCAAGGCCCTGCTGCACGCGGGCGAGATCGCCGACCAGGCCCGCGAGAGCGAGCAGTTCGGTGTGAAGGCCTCCTTCGAGGGCATCGACATCGCCGGGGTCCACAAGTACAAGGACGGCGTGATCGCCGGCCTGTACAAGGGTCTGCAGGGCCTCGTCGCCTCCCGGAAGGTGACGTACATCGAGGGTGAGGGCCGCCTCTCCTCCCCCACCTCCGTCGACGTCAACGGCCGCCGCGTCGAGGGCCGCCACATCCTGCTCGCGACCGGCTCCGTGCCGAAGTCGCTGCCGGGCCTGGACATCGACGGCAACCGGATCATCTCCTCCGACCACGCCCTCGTCCTGGACCGCGTGCCGAAGTCCGCGATCATCCTGGGCGGCGGTGTCATCGGCGTCGAGTTCGCCTCCGCGTGGAAGTCCTTCGGCACCGAGGTCACGATCGTCGAGGGCCTGAAGCACCTCGTCCCGGTCGAGGACGAGAACTCCTCCAAGCTGCTTGAGCGAGCGTTCCGCAAGCGCGGCATCAAGTTCAACCTGGGCACCTTCTTCCAGAAGGCCGAGTACACCCAGGACGGTGTCAAGGTCACCCTCGCCGACGGCAAGGAGTTCGAGGCCGAGGTCCTGCTGGTCGCCATCGGCCGCGGCCCGGTCTCCCAGGGCCTGGGCTACGAGGAGCAGGGCGTCGCCATGGACCGCGGCTACGTCCTGGTCGACGAGTACATGCGCACGAACGTGCCGACCATCTCCGCCGTCGGTGACCTCGTCCCGACCCTCCAGCTCGCGCACGTCGGCTTCGCCGAGGGCATCCTGGTGGCGGAGCGCCTGGCCGGTCTGAAGACCGTTCCGATCGACTACGACGGTGTCCCGCGGGTGACGTACTGCCACCCGGAGGTCGCCTCCGTCGGTATCACCGAGGCCAAGGCCAAGGAGATCTACGGTGCGGACAAGGTCGTCGCTCTGAAGTACAACCTCGCGGGTAACGGAAAGAGCAAGATCCTGAACACCGCGGGCGAGATCAAGCTCGTCCAGGTCAAGGACGGTGCCGTCGTCGGCGTCCACATGGTCGGCGACCGCATGGGCGAGCAGGTCGGCGAAGCCCAGCTGATCTACAACTGGGAGGCGCTGCCCGCTGAGGTCGCGCAGCT
Organism: Streptomyces sp. NPDC047880; assembly: GCF_040706515.1. Classification (NCBI taxonomy): domain Bacteria; kingdom Bacillati; phylum Actinomycetota; class Actinomycetes; order Kitasatosporales; family Streptomycetaceae; genus Streptomyces; species Streptomyces sp. NPDC047880. The sequence goes on from NZ_JBEZOK010000040.1 coordinate 31,228, forward strand.
CATCCACGCCCACCCGACGCAGAACGAGGCGCTCGGCGAGGCCCACCTGGCCCTGGCCGGCAAGCCTCTCCACGCGCACGACTGACCCCTCGGTCGACGAACGCGACGACACAGACTTCCGCACTTTCCGTAAGGAGCAACCGAAACCATGGCGGTTTCCGTAACCCTTCCGGCGCTCGGTGAGAGCGTCACCGAGGGCACTGTCACCCGCTGGCTGAAGGCCGAGGGCGAGCGCGTCGAGGCCGACGAGCCGCTGCTCGAGGTGTCGACCGACAAGGTCGACACCGAGATCCCCTCGCCCGCCGCCGGTGTCCTGGCCTCCATCAAGGTCGCCGAGGACGAGACGGTCGAGGTCGGCGCCGAGCTGGCCCTGATCGACGACGGCAGCGGCGCGCCCGCTGCCGAGTCGGCCCCCGCCGCGGAGCAGGTCGCCGAGCCGGCCCCCGAGCCGGCCGCGGCCGCCCCCTCCCCCGAGCAGGCCGCCCCGGCGCCCGCTCCCTCCGCCGACGCCGCCGCCGGCGGCGGTTCCGCCGAAGGCACGGACGTGGTCCTGCCCGCGCTCGGCGAGTCCGTCACCGAGGGCACCGTCACCCGGTGGCTGAAGTCGGTCGGCGACACCGTCGAGGCCGACGAGCCGCTGCTCGAGGTCTCCACCGACAAGGTCGACACCGAGATCCCGGCGCCCACCTCGGGCACGCTGCTGGAGATCGTGGTCGGCGAGGACGAGACCGCCGAGGTCGGCGCCAAGCTCGCCGTCATCGGCGAGGCCGGTGCCGCTCCCGCCGCGGCCCCCGCGCAGGAGGCCCCGGCCGCCCCGGCCCAGCCCGAGCCCACCCCGGCTCCGGCCCCGGCGCAGCCCGCCCCGGCGGCCCCGCAGGCCCCGTCGGCTCCGGCCCCGCAGCAGCAGACCACCCCGGCTCCCGAGCCGGCCCCGTCCGCTCCCGCGCCGGCTCCGGCCCAGGCCCCGGCCGCTCCGGCCGCCGCCAAGCCGGCCGACGACGGCGCCTACGTCACCCCGCTGGTGCGCAAGCTCGCCGCCGAGCAGGGCGTCGACCTGGCCGCCGTCAAGGGCACCGGCGTCGGCGGCCGTATCCGCAAGCAGGACGTCGTCGCCGCCGCCGAGGCCGCGAAGAGCGCCGCCGCCACCCCGGCCCCCGCCGCTGCCGCCCCGTCGGCCGCGAAGAAGGCCCCGGTGCTGGAGGCGTCCCCGCTGCGCGGCCAGACCGTGAAGATGCCGCGGATCCGCAAGGTCATCGGCGACAACATGGTCAAGGCCCTGCACGAGCAGGCCCAGCTGTCCTCGGTCGTCGAGGTCGACGTCACCCGCCTGATGAAGCTGCGGGCCCGTGCCAAGGACGCGTTCGCGGCGCGTGAGGGCGTCAAGCTCTCGCCGATGCCGTTCTTCGTCAAGGCCGCGGCCCAGGCGCTGAAGGCGCACGCGCCGATCAACGCCAAGATCAACGAGGCCGAGGGGACCATCACCTACTTCGACACCGAGAACATCGGTATCGCGGTGGACTCCGAGAAGGGCCTGATGACCCCGGTCATCAAGAACGCCGGTGACCTCAACCTCGCCGGTATCGCCAAGGCCACGGCCGACCTGGCGGGCAAGGTCCGCGCCAACAAGATCACCCCGGACGAGCTGTCCGGCGCGACCTTCACCATCTCCAACACCGGCTCGCGCGGCGCGCTCTTCGACACGATCATCGTGCCGCCGGGCCAGGTCGCCATCCTCGGCATCGGCGCGACGGTCAAGCGTCCCGCCGTCATCGAGACGGAGGAGGGCACGGTCATCGGCGTCCGCGACATGACGTACCTGACCCTCTCCTACGACCACCGCCTGGTGGACGGCGCCGACGCCGCCCGTTACCTGACGGCGGTCAAGGCCATCCTGGAGGCGGGCGAGTTCGAGGTCGAGCTCGGTCTCTGACCTTCGGGTCCACGGCTGATCGGTGCCCCGTCCGGATCTTCCGGGCGGGGCGCCGTCGTACCCGGGGGTCGCGGGGAACGGCGCGATCGCGCACGAACGACGCGCAGCCGCCCGAAGACCGTCAGGCCCGAGCTCACACACGCCACACACACCGTGTGCGCCTCGTCTCACCTGCGCGACAGCCCCCACGTCGGCCCCACCCGCGGAGCGAACCGGGCTTATTGTCTAAACGTCAAACCCCTTAAGGAGCCCTCATGACCGCGCCCGTCATCCACTCGCTCCGCGAGCAGATCCGCGAGCACATCCTGGAGGGGATCATCAGCGGACGCTGGCAGCCGGGTGAGCGGATCGTCGAGCGCCGGATCGCCACGGAACTGGAGGTCAGCCAGACCCCGGTCCGCGAGGCGCTGCGCGAGCTGGAGTCCCTGCGCCTGATCGAGTCCGCTCCCAACAAGGGCGTCCGGGTGCGGAACCTGACCGCCGCCGACCTGGAGGAGAGCTACCCCGTCCGCGCCGGCTTGGAGGCCATCGCCGCGGAGCTGGCCGCAGAGGGCCTCGCAGCGGACTGCTCGGCACTGGAACCCCACGTCAGCGCCCTGCACGAGGCCGACCGCGTCTCCGACGGCACCGCCCAGGTCCGCCACACCGTCGCCTTCCACCGCGAGTTGGTGCGCGCCGCGGGCAACTCCGTGCTGCTGCACACCTGGGAAGGCCTCGGCATCGAGGTGTTCACGGCCCTGTCGATCCGCTGGCTGGGCACCCGGCAGCAGTCGTACGCCGAGGAGCACGAGGAGCTCGTCGCGGCGTTCAAGCGCCGTGACCCCCGGATCGCCGAGCTGGTGAAGGCCCACGTCCTGGGCTGCGCGCCTCGGGCGTGACACCCGAGCACTTGTCCGCTCAAAAGCCTCCGACCTGCGGAAACCATTCGAAAATCAGTCACCGCGTGCCACCGTCGGAGGCACCCCGTGCCTACTTTCTCGTGATCAAGAGGTTTTGCCCCTCAACCCTTTGATCGATCATCGATCAGGGAGTTACAGTCGCCGACGGGCTTCCACCGAAGCCTCAGCCCTGTCCTGCCAAAGACAAAGGGCACCCCCGATCCCCTTATGTGAGGGAACCCCCTTCGACTGAGGAAGGCGGCGACATGACCGACCCCAACGCCATCCAGCCGAGCGAGCTCGACCAGCTCCCCGACCGGGATCCGGAGGAGACCGCCGAATGGCAGGCCTCCCTGGACGCGGTCACCAAGGCTGCCGGGCCGCACCGTGCCGCATACCTGATGCGCCGCACGCTGGAGCGCGCCGAGGGCGCCGGCATCGCGCTGCCGAAGCTCCTCGAGACCGACTACGTCAACTCCATCCCCACCTCCGCCGAGCCGGCCGTGCCCGGTGACGAGGCGATGGAACAGCGGATCACCGCGTGGAACCGCTGGAACGCGGCCGCCATGGTCACCCGGGGCAGCAAATACGGCGTCGGCGGCCACATCGCCACCTTCGCCTCGGCCGCCTGGCTGTACGAGACCGGCTTCAACCACTTCTTCAAGGGCAAGGAGGCCGACGGCTCCGGCGACCAGCTCTACATCCAGGGCCACGCCTCCCCCGGCATCTACGCCCGCGCCTTCCTCGACGGCCGGCTGAACGAGGCGCAGCTCGACAACTTCCGCCGGGAGTCGGGCGGCAACGGCCTGCCCTCCTACCCGCACCCGCGCCGCCTGCCCTGGCTGTGGGAGTTCCCCACGGTCTCCATGGGCCTCGGCCCGCTGTCGGCGATCTACCAGGCGCGCTTCAACCGCTACCTGACCAACCGCGGCATCAAGGACACCTCCGCCTCGCACGTGTGGGCGTTCCTCGGCGACGGCGAGATGGACGAGCCCGAGTCGACGGCGGCCCTCGCGCTGGCGGCCCGTGAGGAGCTGGACAACCTCACCTTCGTCATCAACTGCAACCTGCAGCGCCTCGACGGCCCGGTCCGCGCCAACTTCAAGATCGTGCAGGAGCTGGAGGCCCAGTTCCGCGGCGCCGGCTGGAACGTCGTCAAGACGCTGTGGGGCACGGCCTGGGACGAGCTGTTCCAGCTCGACACCACGGGCGCGCTGGTACGCCGTCTGCGCCAGGTACCGGACGCGCAGATCCAGACGTACCAGACCCGCGACGCGGCCTACATCCGCCAGGACTTCTTCGGCGCCGACCCGGCGCTCGTGGAGATGGCGAAGCTGCTGAGCGACGACAAGATCCTCGAGTGCTTCCACCTCTCGCGCGGTGGTCACGAGTCCCGCAAGGTGTTCGCCGCGTACAAGGCGGCCGTCGAGCACAAGGGCGCGCCGACCGTGATCCTGGCCCAGACGGTCAAGGGCCACACCCTCGGTGAGGGCTTCGCGTCGAAGAACGCCAACCACCAGATGAAGAAGCTCTCGGTGGACGAGTTCAAGAACATGCGCGACCTGCTGGAGCTGCCGATCAAGGACAGCGACTTCGTCGACGGCGTGGTGCCCTACGGCCACCCGGGCGCCGACTCCCCCGAGGTCCGCTACCTCCAGGAGCGGCGTGCCGCCCTCGGCGGTCCGGCCCCGGCCCGTCGTGTGCACCCGGTCGCCCCGCTTCCCGCCCCGGCCGAGAAGGCGTTCGCCTCCTTCGACAAGGGCTCGGGCTCGCAGAACGTGGCCACCACCATGGCGTTCGTGCGTCTCGTCAAGGACCTGGTCCGCGACAAGGAGACGGGCAAGCGCTGGGTGCCCATCGTCCCGGACGAGGCGCGCACCTTCGGCATGGAGTCGCTGTTCCCGTCGCTCGGCATCTACTCGCCGAAGGGCCAGACGTACGAGCCGGTCGACCGCGACCAGCTGATGTACTACAAGGAAGCGCAGAACGGCCAGATCCTCAACGAGGGGATCACCGAGGCCGGTTCGATGGCTGACTTCATCGCCGCTTCGACGTCGTACGCGACGCACGGCGAGGCGATGATCCCGTTCTACATCTTCTACTCGATGTTCGGCTGGCAGCGCACGGCCGACCAGATGTGGCAGCTCGGCGACCAGCTCGGCCGCGGCTTCCTCGTCGGCGCGACGGCCGGCCGTACGACGCTGACGGGCGAGGGCCTGCAGCACGCCGACGGCCACTCCCCCGTCATCGCGGCGACCAACCCGGCGGCGCTGACGTACGACCCGGCGTTCGCCTACGAGGTCGCGACCATCGTCAAGGACGGTCTGCGCCGGATGTACGGCGAGGCGGCCCCGGGCGAGGACCAGAACGTCTTCTACTACCTGACCGTCTACAACGAGCCGCTGCCGCAGCCCGCGAAGCCGTCCGTCGCCGGTGTCGACGAGGGCATCGTCAAGGGCCTGTACCGCTTCAACACGGCGGAGTCGGCGGGCGTGACCGTGCCGGCGAACGCCCCGCGGATCCAGCTGCTGGGCTCCGGTACGGCGATCCACTGGGCGCTGAAGGCGCAGCGGCTGCTCGCCGAGGAGTGGGGCGTGGCGGCCGACGTGTGGTCGGCGACGTCCTGGAGCGAGCTGCGCCGGGACGCCCTTGAGGCGGACGAGGCGCTGCTGCGCGGCGAGGAGCGGGTGCCGTTCGTGCGGCAGGCGCTCCAGGGCGCCGAGGGCCCGGTGCTGGCGGTCTCCGACTACATGCGCCAGGTCCCGGACCAGATCGCGCAGTGGGTCGAGCAGGACTGGTCCTCGCTGGGCGCCGACGGCTTCGGCCTCTCGGACACCCGTGAGGCGGCCCGCCGCCACTTCGGCGTGGACGCGGAGTCGATCGTCGTCGCGGCCCTGGCCCAGCTCGCGAGGCGCGGCGAGGTCAAGGCGGCGTCCGTGAAGGAAGCGCGCGAACAGTACGGTCTGTGAGCACGGACCGGTGATCGGCAGGCCCCCGCCCCGGCGGGGGCCTGCTGCATGATGTGGCCATGCGTGCTGCCCGGCTGATCAAGATGGTGCTGCTGCTCCAGTCCCGGCCCTCCATGACGGCCGCCGAACTCGCCCGTGAGCTGGAGGTGTCGGAGCGGACGGTCACGCGCGACGCGCAGGCGCTGTCGGAGGCGGGCGTGCCGGTGTACGCGGACCGCGGCCGGGCCGGCGGGTACCGGCTGGTCGGCGGGTACCGGACGCGGCTGACCGGGCTGCACCGCGGGGAGGCCGAGGCGCTGTTCCTGTCCGGGGTGCCGGGGGCGCTGCGCGAGATGGGCCTGGAGGACGCCGCCTCGGCGGCCCGGCTGAAGGTGTCGGCGGCGCTGCTGCCGTCTCTGCGGGACGCCTCCAGGTCGGCGGCCCAGCGGTTCCACCTGGACGCGCCGAACTGGTTCCGGGAGCCGAAGACGCCCGCGCTGCTGCCGTCCGTCGCCGACGCGGTGTGGGACGACCGGCGGATCAGCGCGCGCTACCGGCGCGGGGAGGACGAGGTCGTCCGGGAGCTGGAGCCTTACGGGCTCGTGCTGAAGGCGGGCGTCTGGTACCTGTGCGCGCGGGTGACGGGGAACGGGGCCTTCCGGGTGTACCGGATCGACCGGTTCACGGCGGTGGACCCGGGCGAGGAGCGCTTCGAGCGGGAGCCGGAGTTCGACCTGCCCGCGTTCTGGGAGGAACGGGCGGAGCAGTTCGCGCGGTCCATCCTGCGGGCGCGGGTCGTGGTGCGGCTGTCCCCCGACGGGGTGCGCGCACTGCCGTACACCGTCGACTCGGTGTCCGCCCGGGAGGCCCTGGCGGACGCGGAGGCCCCGGACGAGAGCGGCTGGGTGACGGTGGCCCTGCCGGTGGAGTCCGAGGAGGTCGCCCACACCCAGCTGGCGGCGCTGGGCCCCGAGGCGGAGGTACTGGCGCCGGAGAGCCTGCGCCGGCGGTTCGCGGGGGACGCGGCGCGGCTGGCCCGGCTCTACCAGGCCGGGGGCGGCGCATAACGATCCCGCGCACTCCGGGTGCGCCCCTGTGCGCCAGGGCCGATGCTTGACCCGTGATGGACGAGACGGAGTTCTGGGAGCTGGTGGACGACGCCCGGGAGGCCGCCGAGGGCGACCCGGAGGAGCAGGCCGACGTGCTCGTGGACCGGCTCGCCCAGTTGGACCCGGACTCGGTCCTGGACTTCGCCCGCCACTTCGAGTCCCGTTACAACCGTGCCTACCGCTGGGACCTGTGGGGCGCCGCCTGGGTGCTGCTCGACGGGGCGAGCGACGACGCCTTCGACTTCTTCCGGTGCTGGCTGATCGGGCAGGGCAGGGAGGTGTTCGAGGGCGCCGTGCACGACCCGGACGCGCTCGCCGAGCTGCTGGACGACTTCGACGAGGAGATCGACGGGGACGGCGAGGAGCTCGGTTACGCGGCGGACGAGGCCTACGAGCAGCTCACCGGCTCGGTCGCGCCCGATCTGGAGATCACGCCGCCGCCCCCGGAGCCGGAGGGCACGCCGCTCGACCTCGAGAACGACGGACTGCTCGCCGAGCGCTACCCCCGGCTGTGGCAGCGCTTCAGAGGCTGAGGCCGCAGGGCCATCGCGTGGCCGACGCTTCAGGGCCGGCCAGGCCGCGGTGACGTCCAGAGGCTGCGGCCGACGCTTCAGGACCGGCCAGGCCGCGGTGACGTCCAGAGGCTGCGGCCGACGCTTCAGGACCGGCCAGGCCGCAGTGAAGCCCAGAGGCTGCGGCCGACGCTTCAGGACCGGCCAGGCCGCAGTGAAGCCCAGAGGCTGCGGCCGACGCTTCGGGGGCATTCAGGCGGCCCGGTGGCGGCTCGCGTCGGACGGGATGTACGGGTGTGTCTGATCGGCCCGCACGACGTCGTGCAGCGGCGCGGCGTTCGCCTGGCCGAGTGCGGAGGCGGTGATCGCGGCCGGGCCCAGGACGACGGTCACGGCCGCGCACAGCACCGCCCAGGGGCCGCGGGCGCTCCCCGTCCGCACATCCTGGTCCCCCGGGGTCTGCGTACGGCCGTCGTTCATGATCCCACCTCCGGTCGGCTGTCTGTGGCGACGACCGTAGGGGGCCGGGATGTCAGGACGCTGCGCGTTCGCTGTGGCCCTGCCGTGGATGGTCCGGCCTGCCCTGGAGGCGGGCCGCGAGCTGTCTGATCTCGGGCAGGCGGGCGTGCAGGGCGGCGCCCGGGCAGCTGGTCATGTAGCCGTCGTTGTGCCCCGCGAGGGCGGGCAGGCGTGCGGTGGTGCCGGCCGCGTAGCGGCTCAGGCCGTTGCTGGAGACCAGCCGGACGTCCGAGCGCGGGTCGGTGCCGGACAGGCCCAGCTTCCAGGCGGACAGTGCGGCGATGGCGCGGACCAGGGGCCGTGGGACGGGCATGCCCTCGGTGAAGGTGCCGAGGGCGGCGATGCCGGTGGTGCGGTGGTTGAAGCCCTGCGTGTGGGCGCCGGTGACGGCACGTTCCACGCCCCCGGCGCGGCCCTCGTAGATGGTGCCGCAGCGGTCGACGACGAAGTTGTAGCCGATGTCGTCCCAGTCGCGGGTGCCGGTCTGGCCGGTGTAGAGGTCCCGGATGATGCGGGGCGCGTCGGCGCAGTCGTAGCCGTTGGGCGAGTCGGTGTGGTGGACGAAGACGGCGGTGACCCGGTCGTCGTAGCGCGGGCGGGGCTGCGCGCGGCCGGCGTCGCCCAGCCAGTGGGCTCGGGGCACGATGGGCGGGCGCGGGGCGGTGTGGGACGTGGCCGGGGAGCGGGTCGGGGCGGCGCGGGCGCCGGTGTCGGCGGCGTTCTCGACGCCGTGGGCGCACAGGAACAGCGCCAGGACGGCGGCGGCGCCCGGCAGGCAGCCGAGCAGCGCGCGGGCCGCGCGCGGCAGGCCGGGTGTCCGGGCGGCGGGGTGTCCGCGTGCGCCCCGCCGTCTTCGCAAGACACGCATGGTCCCACTGTCGGCCTGATCCGGTCCGCCCGCGATGTGTGATGTGCCACCCGGTGGAACCATCGTCACGGTCCGCGACGTTTTTCCGGGTGCGGGCGCGGCCGATTCCGATCATCCATGTGCCCGTGACTGATCACCGGGCCCTCCCCCCGCGTATTAGGGGTTCCGAGAGAAAGGCGGCGTGCGTGGACCTGCTCGACATCCTGCTGTTGCTGGTCGTCCTGGCCTACGCGGCGTCCGGGTACCGGCGCGGGCTGGTGGCCGGCTGTGTGTCGCTGGCGGGCTTCGTGGGCGGTGCGGTCGTCGGCGTGTGGGTGCTGCCGTGGGTCATGGACCTGGCGGAGCCGGGCACCACGCGGGCGACGCTGACGGCGGTGTTCACCGTGCTGCTCCCGGCGGTGGTGGGGCACGAGCTGGCGGGGCGCCTCGCGCTGCGGCTGCGGCGGGAGCTGGACCGGGGGCCGCTGCGGGTGGCGGACGGGATCGGCGGGGCCGTGGCCAACGCGGTGGCCGTGCTGATCGTGGCGTGGGTGGCGGCGAGTGTCCTGGGCGTGTCCTCGTCGCCGCTGGTCACCTCGGCGATCCGGGACTCCCGGCTGCTCGGCGCGGTGCAGCGCACGATGCCGGACACCACCCCGGCCTGGTTCTCGGGGGCCACGTCCGCGCTGACGCAGGCGGGCTTCCCGCAGGTCTTCAACCCCTTCGAGAACGAGTCGACGGCCGAGGTCGCCAAGCCCACCGGCGACAGTGTCACGGCCGCCGCGACCGATGCCGCCAAGCGGAGCACGGTGAAGGTCGAGGGCGTCGCGGGCGCCCAGGGGCGCGAGGGCAGCGGGTTCGTGTACGCGCGCGAGCACGTGATGACCAACGCCCACGTGGTGGCGGGCATCGACGAGCCGACCGTGCAGATCGGCGGTGTCGGGCGGACGTACGAGGCGCGGGTGGTGCTCTTCGACCCGCAGAAGGACGTGGCCGTGCTGTACGTGCCGGGGCTCAGGGCGCCCGTGCTGCGGTTCGACGACGACGCGGAGCGCGGTGACTCGGCGGTCGTCGCGGGCTATCCGGAGGACGGCGACCTGAACCTCCAGGCGGCGACGGTCGCGAACCGGGTGCGGGCGACGGGCCAGAACATCTACAACGACGGGACCGCGACCCGGGAGATCTACTCGATCCGTTCCACGGTCCGCCCGGGCAATTCGGGCGGACCGCTGCTCACCACGGACGGCCGGGTGTTCGGCGTGGTCTTCGCCCGCTCCACCTCGGACGCCGAGACGGGCTACGTCCTGACGGCGGACGAGGTGGCCTCCGACGCGCGGAGCGCGTCGGGCGCGACGGCACCGGTGGACACGGGCGAGCCGGCCGCGTCGTGACCCCGGCGCGTGCTCCCCGCCTCGCGGGAGGCCCGCGTCACAGGGTGCGTCCCATGAACACGTCGTCGACGTAGGTCCCGCCGAGCAGGAACTCCTCGGGCAGGATCCCCTCGACCACGAATCCCTCGGACGCGTAGAGCGCCCGGGCCGGGGCGTTGTGCCCGAGGACCCGCAGGGTGATGCGGCGGGCGCCGCGCCGGCGGGACACGTCGACGGCGGCCCGCACCAGGGCCCGCCCCACGCCCCGGCCCCGGGCCTCCTCGGCCACGGCGAGGCCCTGGATCTGACGGACGTGCCGGTTCGAGTCGAGCGGAGTGGGGAAACCGAGGCTGAGATAGCCCGCGAGACGGTCGCCGAGCTCGGCGACCAGGCAGTCCTCGGGGACGTGCCGTTCGTCGAAGAAGGGAGGGTACGGCGGCCGCGGCTCGGGCATCACCGCATGCAGGTGCGACCAGGTGAGCCGGTCGAGCAGGGCCAGCGCGCCGTCGTCCTCGGGCCGGGCGGCGCGGACGCGCGGTGTGGGAAGCTCGGACATGGGCGTCACCCTATGGCGAGCGGATCAAGTCCTTGCAACGGTTTTACGGAGCCACCCGGCAGGATGGATTCATGGAACATTCAAGAATCGCGGTCGCGGGTGCGTCCGGCCTCATCGGCGGCGCCCTGGTGCGGTCCCTGACCGCGGACGGACACGAGGTGCGCCGCCTGGTGCGCGGCACGCCCCGCGCGGCCGGGGAGATCCGCTGGGACCCCGAGGGCGGCCGGGTCGACGCGGCCGGGCTCGCCGGCTGCGACGCGGTGGTCAACCTGGCCGGGGCCGGGGTCGGCGACCGGCGCTGGACGGAGGCCTACAAGCGGCGCATCCACGACAGCCGGGTGAAGGGCACGGCGGCCCTCGCCGAGGCGGTCGCGTCGCTGGACGCGAAGGAGCGGCCGCGGGTCTTCGTGAACGGCAGCGCCATCGGCTACTACGGCGAGACCGGGGAGCGCGCGGTCGACGAGAGCGCGCCCGCGGGCGAGGGCTTCCTGCCCTCGCTGTGCGTGAAGTGGGAGGGGGCCACGACGCCCGCCCAGGAGGCCGGTGTGCGCACGGTGTTCACCCGGACCGGGCTGGTCGTCTCCCGCGAGGGCGGCGCCTGGGGGCGGCTGTTCCCGCTGTTCCAGGCGGGGGCCGGGGGGCGGATGGGCGACGGGCGGCAGTACTGGTCGTTCGTCGCGCTGCACGACGAGGTCGCCGCCATCCGGCATCTCATCGACAGCGACGGCCTGTCGGGGCCGTTCAACATCACCGCCCCGAACCCCGTGACGAACCGTGAGGTCACCGCGGCGATGGGGCGCGTGCTGCACCGCCCGACCCTGTTCCCGGTGCCCGCGGCCGTCCTGCGGACCGTGCTCGGCGAGATGGCCGGTGACGTCCTCGGCAGCGCCCGTATCCTGCCGGCGCGTCTGCTGGAGTCGGGATTCCGGTTCGCCTTCCCGGAGATCGAGGGGGCGATCCGGGCAGCGCTGTGAGGGCTTCCGGGGGCAGGGCGAAATGGCCCCGGTCAGGGTGAAGTCCCGGGCCGAGGCGAAGCCCGCCGGACCGTGCGAGGCCTGCCGGGCCGAGGCGAAGCCCGCCGAACCGCACGAGGTCCGCCGGGCCCGGCGGACGTCCGCCGGACCGGGCAAGGCCTGCCAGGCCGAGGCGAAGCCCGCCGGACCGAGGCGAAGCCCGCCAGGCCGAGGCGAACGCCGGACCGAGGCGAAGCCCGCCGGGCCCGGCGACGTTCGTCGGTGACGTACACCGGCCACCCGGCCGAGGACCGACCGGCATGTCCGAGCCAGCTCCTCCAGGCGCACACCAGCCTCCTGCGACCACTTCATGCCCACAAGGCGTTCGTATGCGACCACTGTGCGACCGTGCCCTGCCGATGCGCGACTCCCGTTGACCGATCACGGCCCTACCCTCGACCAGAACTCGCGTATCCCTGCGGCCTGTTGAGGGCATGACGTCTCCAGCGCCCGCGCAACCTCGAGGAGGGGCACGTGCTTGAGCCCGCATACCAGGCGGACGTGGTCGTCGTGGGGGCCGGGGTCGCCGGACTCTCGGCCGCGCACCGGTTGACCAGCGCAGGAGTGACGACCATGATCCTGGAGGCCGCCCACGGGGTCGGCGGCCGCATGGCGACGGAGAAGGTCGACGGCTTCCGGCTCGACAGGATCGGCCAGTTGCTGTCCACGGCGTACCCCGAACTACGACGCACACCGGGTCTCGACGAACTGGTGCTGCGCCCCTTCGCGCCCGGGGTCCTGCTGCACGGCGACGGGCGCCATCACCGCGCCGGCGTCCAGCCGGGCGCAGGGGGCGCAAGGGGCGCACTGCACGCGGTTCGCGCGCTGGCAAGCGCCCCCCGGTCACCGTCCGCGTCGAGGTCGCCCCGGAGGCCGGTGGCCGTGCCCGGCCGGCAGGTCTCCGTCCCACGGAGCCGGCCCGGCGCACCGCTGGGCACGGCCGTCGACCAGGCCAGGCTGGGCGCCGCCCTGACCCGGCTGGCGGGCACACCGGCCGAACGGCTGCTGGCCCGCCCGGAGTTGCCCGCCGGTGAGGCCCTGGCGGCGCGTGGTCTGCCCGCCCGTACGATCGACGGCTTCCTGCGTCCCCTGCTCGCCGCCCTGCTGTGCGACCCGGACCTGACGACGTCCAGCCGGTGTGCGGACCTCGCGCTGCGCGCCTTCGCACGGGGACGGTTGTGCCTGCCGGAAGGCGGCGCGGAGGCCCTGCCGGAGCTCCTGGCGCGCACGCTGGCGCCGGGCACGGTGCACACCGGCGTGCGCGTCACCTCCGTCTCGACGACTTCGGTGACCACCGCGGAGCACGGTGAGATCCGGTGCCGTGCGGTGCTGGTGGCGACGGGCGCACGCGCCGCGGCCGAACTGCTGCCCGGGCTGCGGGTGCCGGAGTTCCACCCGGTGACGGTGGTGCACCACACGACCGACGAGCCGCCGGGGACGGGCGCGTCACTGTTGCTCGACGCGGACCTCGGCGGGCCGGTCGCGCACACCGCGGTGGTCAGCCGGGTCGACCCGACCCGGGCGCCGGCGGGCCGGGCGCTGGTGTCGTCGACGGTGCTGGGGCGGTACCCCGGGGACGTCGACACGGCGGTGCGCATGCATCTGGCGCGGTTGTACGGGGTGTCGACGGCCCGGTGGGAGACGCTGGCCGTGCACCGGACGGCGGAGGCGGTGCCGGCGATGCGGCCGCCGCATGATCTGCTGCGGCCGGTGCGGTTGATCGCCGGGCTGTATGTGTGCGGGGATCACCGGGACACCAGCACGGTCCAGGGAGCCTTGCACTCCGGGCATCGGGCTTCGGCGGCGATCCTGGCCGACCTGGGGGCGGGGCGGTCGATGCATGTCGCCGATCCGCTGCCGACCGTGCCGCGGGCCGCGTAGGCGGTTCCGCGGGCGCCGCCGCGTGGAGGCTGGTCGCGCCCACGCGGCGGAGCCGCACATCTGCTCAGTCCCGCACCCCTGAGGAACCTCACCCGAGGGCCGCCACCTTGTCGCGGTAGGTACGCACCGGCACCGCGTCCTTGTACGGCTCCAGGCGGCGCTCGAAGTCCCTGACGTACTCCACCGCCCGTACCGAGCGCATCTCGGCCGCCTGGCCCGCCGCCTCCGCGGCGAGCTGGCAGGCCTGGTCGAGTTCGCCGAGGCCCAGGCGGGCGGTGGCGAGGACCACGCGGCAGAAGAGCCGGCTGCGGGCGTAGGAGGGGGCCCGCAGCTGGAGCGAGCGTTCCGCGTGCTGGGCCGCGGCACGGAACTGCTGCAGGTCACGGTGGCAGTGGCCGAACTCGTCGGCGAGCTGCGCCTCGTCGAAGAACCTCGCCCAGTGCGGGACGTCGTCGCCGGGCCGGGCCGTGTCCAGGGCGCGTTCGGCCCGGACCAGGGCCGCGGTGCAGGCCCGGACCTCGCCGAGCACGCCGTGTCCGCGTGCCTCGGACGCGTGCAGCAGGGCCTGCACGACGGGCGGCCCGGAGGTGCCGACGCCCTGCTGGGCCACGCGGGCGAGCTGGACGGCCTCCCGCCCGTGCCCCAGGTAGACGGCCTGGCGGCTCATGGTGACCAGCACATAGGCCCCGTACGTCCGGTCCCCGGCCGCCTGGGAGAGCCGCAGCGCCTGCACGAAGTAGCGCTGGGCCAGTCCGTGCGCGGCGATGTCGTACGAGGTCCAGCCCGCGAGCCGGGTCAGGTCGGCGGCGGCCGCGAAGAGGCGGCGGCCGGTCTGTTCGCCGTAGGTGCCGCGCAGCATGGGCTCGCACTCGTGCTCCAGGTAGCGCACGAGGGCCTGGCGGGCGTGGCCGCCGCCGTAGGCGTCGTCGAGGGTGCGGAACAGCTCCGCGACCGAACGCAGGGCGGCGATGTCGCCGCCGGTGACCTTCTGGCCGGGCCCCCGTTCGGCCTGGCCGCGCCGGCGGGGCGGCGACGGGGCGCCCTGCTCGGCCGGGGCCGTGGGGCGGAGCGCGGGGCGGCCCTGCGCCGGGATGCGGGCGGCGTGCTGCTCACCGCGGGTGACCTTCTCGTCGGCCCGGCCGATCAGCCAGTCGCGGCTGGGCACGACGAGCCCGGCCGGGGTGAAGGCGATCTTGCGGAGCTCGGCGTGGCTGCCGGAGTCCTTGCGCCACAGCCCGCTGACGATGTCGACGGCCTCCTCGGGGGTGGCGGCGAACTCCAGCCCCGCGTAGACGGGGGCGCAGGCGTCCAGTCCGAGGTCCTGGGCGGTGAGGCGGCGGCCCAGACGCCGGGTGAAGACCTCGGCGATCAGGGCCGGGGTGGTGCCCCGGGGCTGCTGGCCGCGCAGCCACCGGGTGACGGACGTCTTGTCGTATCTCAGATCAAGCCCGTGTTCGAGACCGAGCTGGTCCACGCGACGGGCGAGTCCCGCGTTGGAGAACCCCGCTTCTGCGATGAGCGCGGCGAGCTGTCGGTTGGGGGTGCGCTGCGCGGGTCGTTCCGTCATGGTGCGGTGCGGTCTCCTGCCTTCCGGTGTCGGTGACGTGCCGGATTGCCTGTGAGCAGGCCTTTTGGCTTGCTGGACGGCGCGAATGTAGCGGAGAGTAAACACCCCATCACACGTTTTCCCGGACATTCATCCGATCGTGTGAGGATTGGCCCCGGGACTGACGCGTATGGGCCGGGCGTACAGTGGCTTGGGCGCGCTACGTGCCTGATACACCCGTCCGAGGGAGGCGCTTGCCGTGAGTGAGTTGCGGTTCGTCCGCATGGGGTTCGGTGACGAGGCCGTCGAGTACCAGGAGGCGTGGGACGAGCAGCGCCGGGTGCACGCGGCGCGCTTCGCGGACGAGATCCCCGACACCGTGCTGCTCCTGGAGCACCCCCCGGTCTACACGGCCGGCCGGCGCACGGCGGACGACGAGCGGCCCCTCGACGGCACGCCCGTCATCGACGTGGACCGCGGCGGCAAGATCACCTGGCACGGCCCCGGCCAGCTGGTGGGCTACCCGATCCAGAAGCTCCCGCGCCCGGTGGACGTCGTGGCGCACGTACGCCGCCTGGAAGAGGCCCTGATCCGCGTGTGCGCGGAGTTCGGCCTGGAGACCACCCGGGTCGAGGGCCGCAGCGGGGTGTGGATCCTGGGCGACCCGGTCGAGCAGCGGCCCGCGCCGGGCGGACTGTCGCTGGACTTCGACCCCCGGCTCCAGGACGAGGAGTTCGACCCGCGCATGAACGGCCCGGAGTACGCTCCGTCCAACGCGGGCCAGCGCCGGGAGGACCGCAAGATCGCCG
The DNA here is from genome assembly GCF_040706515.1 of Streptomyces sp. NPDC047880. NCBI lineage: Bacteria > Bacillati > Actinomycetota > Actinomycetes > Kitasatosporales > Streptomycetaceae > Streptomyces > Streptomyces sp. NPDC047880. The sequence continues at coordinate 47,146 of NZ_JBEZOK010000040.1, forward strand.
CGATCGGCATCCGCGTGGCCAAGGGCGTCACCATGCACGGCTTCGCGCTCAACGTGAACCCCGACAACAAGTGGTTCGACCGGATCATCCCGTGCGGCATCCGCGACGCGGGCGTCGCCTCACTGGCCGGCGAGCTCGGCCGGGACGTGACGATCGAGGAGGTCCTGCCGGTCGTGGAACGCCATCTGCGGGAGGTTCTGGAGAACGCCGAGCCGAGGCCCCGGGAGATCGAGAAGGCGCCTGCGGCATAGATCGGGCCGTGGCGGAGCTGGAGGGGTAGAGCCCACACAGGCTTTCAAATCAACGGGCGTACCCTTGAGGACGCCGAAGAATCAATCGCTAGGGAGCCGGTCGTGTCCGCAGTCGCACCCGACGGACGCAAGATGCTGCGCCTGGAGGTCCGCAACAGCCAGACCCCCATCGAGCGCAAGCCCGAGTGGATCAAGACCCGGGCGAAAATGGGCCCCGAGTACACCGCGATGCAGAAGCTCGTGAAGAGCGAGGGCCTGCACACGGTCTGCCAGGAAGCCGGCTGCCCCAACATCTACGAGTGCTGGGAGGACCGGGAGGCCACGTTCCTCATCGGCGGCGACCAGTGCACCCGGCGCTGCGACTTCTGCCAGATCGACACCGGCAAGCCCGAGGCGCTCGACCGCGACGAACCCCGCCGCGTCGGCGAGTCCGTGGTCACGATGGACCTGAACTACGCCACGATCACCGGCGTCGCCCGCGACGACCTGGAGGACGGCGGCGCCTGGCTGTACGCGGAGACGGTCCGCCAGATCCACCGGCAGACCGCCGGGCGTGAGGGCGGCCACACCAAGGTCGAGCTGCTGGCCCCTGACTTCAACGCGGTCCCCGAGCAGCTGGAGGAGGTCTTCTCCTCCCGGCCCGAGGTCTTCGCGCACAACGTCGAGACGGTCCCGCGGATCTTCAAGCGCATCCGCCCCGGCTTCCGCTACGAGCGCTCCCTGAAGGTGATCACCGAGGCGCGCGACTACGGCCTGGTCACCAAGTCGAATCTGATCCTCGGCATGGGCGAGACCCGCGAGGAGGTCAGCGACGCGCTGAAGCAGCTGCACGACGCGGGCTGCGAGCTGGTCACCATCACGCAGTACCTGCGGCCCTCCGTGCGCCACCACCCGGTGGAGCGCTGGGTGAAGCCCCACGAGTTCGTGGAGCTGAAGGAGGAGGCCGAGCAGATCGGCTTCTCCGGCGTGATGTCCGGACCGCTGGTGCGCTCCTCGTACCGCGCCGGTCGGCTCTACCAGATGGCCATGGAGCAGCGCCATTCGGCCGCTCCGCCGCGGGAGGACGGTCACATCGCGGCGCAGGCCGTCTGACGGACCGTCACCACCCCTGCCCTCAAGGGGCGGGACAAGCGTGTGAATTCGCGCACAAGAGACTACCCACCGGTAGCGACCGATTTGACGCGGTCCTGACCGTCCTCGCAGATGAGGACACATGCCAGGACCGCGTCGGCGTTCCCCCACTTCCCGCCAGGGCTTCATGGGTGTTTGACCGGCCGGTCACGCCCTGGTAACACCAATCAGTGACGCTGAACTCACAGCACGTACACCCGTCACCCGAGGGGGGACCTCACCCATGCAGGCCGCGCCGCCCGTCCGCGCCACCGCGATTCCGTCCTTCACGACCGCACTGCGCGCCGTCGAGTCGCTGCTGATGAGCAGCGGTCAGCGCACCGCCCGCCGCAACGCCTGGACCTCCGTGCTGGAGGACCGCCGCCGCGCCAAGGACCGGGTAGAGACGCAGCGCGTCATCGAGCAGTCCCTGTCCGTCCGTCCCTGACTCTCCCGGCCCTCCCCCAGGGGCGCCCGCGGGCACTGCCGTCGTCGGCGCTTGTGGGGCCACGTAGACTTCGTGGCATGGCGAGGAAGGAACCTGCAGCGGACGCTGCTAATGCCGGGCGACTGAAGCAGATCGCCCTGACCTACAAGATGACCCGCAAGGCCGACAAGAAGATCGGTCTTGTACTCGCGGCTGTCGGAATCGTCACCTTCGGTGTCTTCCTCGCGATCGGTTTCTTGATCGGTCACCCCATCTATCTCGGCATCCTGGGCCTCCTGCTCGCCTTCCTCGCGACGGCGATCGTGTTCGGGCGCCGGGCCGAGCGGGCCGCTTTCGGACAGATGGAAGGCCAGCCCGGCGCCGCCGCGGCGGTGCTCGACAACATCGGCCGGGGCTGGACGACGACGCCCGCGGTGGCGATGAACCGCAACCAGGACGTGGTGCACCGCGCGGTCGGCAAGGCCGGCGTCGTCCTGGTCGCCGAGGGCAACCCGAACCGCGTGAAGACCCTGCTGGCCGCCGAGAAGCGGAAGATGAACCGCATCGTCGCGGACGTCCCGGTGCACGACCTGGTCGTGGGCACGGGCGAGGGGCAGGTCGAGCTGAAGAAGCTGCGGACGACCATGCTGAAGCTCCCGCGGGTGCTGACCGGCCCGCAGGTCACGGCCACCAACGACCGGCTGCGCGCCCTGGGCGACCTGATGAGCAACATGCCGCTGCCGAAGGGGCCGATGCCGAAGGGCATGCGCCTGCCGAAGGGCGGGCCGAAGGCCCGCTGAGACCCGCACACGACATGAACGAAACGAGGGGCGCCCCGATCACACCGGGCGCCCCTCGTTTCGTTCATGTCGTGCGTGTCCCGCCGCGTCGGTGTTCACCTCGTGCGTGTCACGCCGCGCCGGTGTGCGTCAGATGCGGACCTCGACCGTGCCCGCCAGCCGGTCGTGCAGGCCGCGGCCGTCGCGGTCCCAGATCAGGGCGGGGATCGCGAGGAAGAGCAGGACCGTGCGCAGTGCGGCGCGCCACGGGCTGACCCGGCCGGTGGCCAGGGCGAGCACCCGCAGTCCGAAGAGGCGCTTGCCGGGGGTGGAGCCGACCGTGCCGACCGTGAGGACCATCAGCGCGAACATGATGAGCGGCGCCCAGATCTGCGCCGCCTCGTTGTAGCTCTGCGTGATAAGACCGTATGCGATCAGGAGACACAGGCCCCAGTCGACGGCGAGGGCGCCGAGCCGGCGGCCCGGGCGGGCGATCGAGCCGGGTCCCTCCTCGGGCAGACCGAGCTGCTCGCCCCGGTATCCGAAGTCGACACCGGCCTCTTCCGCGGCCGCGCGGGGCCCGGAAAGCCACGATCCGAGTGCTTGCCTGTTGTCCACCCGTCCACGGTACTGCGCCCGTAAATGACCAGGGCACGGCGGGGTGTGTCCGGGCTACGGTGGGGGGTGAGCCGGTTAACTTGTGCGAAACAAATGAGTCACGCCCGAGAAACCACCCGTCCCTAGGGTCGAGGTCAGCGTGTGCCACCCGCACTGGCCGCACGAACGAACTACCACCCCGGCGGGACGGTCGGGAGTAGGAGGAGCTGGATGTTCCAGAACGCCGACGAGGCCAAGAAGTTCATCGCGGACGAGGACGTCAAGTTCATCGACGTCCGCTTCTGCGACCTCCCGGGCGTGATGCAGCACTTCACGGTGCCTGCGGAGGCGTTCGACGCTGACGAGGAGCTGGCCTTCGACGGCTCCTCGATCCGGGGCTTCCAGGCCATTCACGAGTCCGACATGGCGCTGCGCGCGGACCTCTCGACCGCCCGGGTCGACCCGTTCCGCCGTGACAAGACGCTGAACATCAACTTCTTCATCCACGACCCGATCACGGGCGAGCAGTACTCCCGTGACCCGCGCAACGTGGCGAAGAAGGCCGAGGCCTACCTCGCGTCGACCGGCATCGCCGACACGGCGTACTTCGGTCCCGAGGCCGAGTTCTACGTCTTCGACTCCGTCCGCTTCGCGACCACCGCGAACGAGTCCTTCTACCACATCGACTCCGAGGCGGGCGCCTGGAACACCGGTGCCCTCGAGGACAACCGCGGTTACAAGGTCCGCTACAAGGGCGGTTACTTCCCGGTCCCGCCGGTCGACCACTTCGCCGACCTGCGCGCCCAGATCTCCCTGGAGCTGGACCGCGCCGGCCTGAAGGTCGAGCGCCAGCACCACGAGGTGGGCACCGCCGGCCAGGCCGAGATCAACTACAAGTTCAACACGCTGCTCGCGGCGGCCGACGACCTCCAGCTCTTCAAGTACATCGTGAAGAACGTGGCCTGGCAGAACGGCAAGACCGCGACCTTCATGCCGAAGCCGATCTTCGGTGACAACGGCTCGGGCATGCACGTCCACCAGTCGCTGTGGACCGGCGGCCAGCCGCTGTTCTACGACGAGGCCGGTTACGCGGGCCTGTCGGACACCGCCCGCTACTACATCGGCGGCATCCTCAAGCACGCCCCGTCGCTGCTGGCCTTCACCAACCCGACGGTGAACTCGTACCACCGCCTGGTGCCGGGCTTCGAGGCGCCGGTCAACCTGGTGTACTCGCAGCGCAACCGCTCCGCCGCGATGCGTATCCCGATCACGGGCTCGAACCCGAAGGCCAAGCGCGTCGAGTTCCGCGCACCGGACGCCTCCGGCAACCCGTACCTGGCCTTCTCGGCGCTGCTGCTCGCGGGTCTCGACGGCATCAAGAACAAGATCGAGCCGGCCGAGCCGATCGACAAGGACCTGTACGAGCTGGCTCCCGAGGAGCACGCGAACGTCGCCCAGGTCCCCACCTCCCTCGGCGCCGTCCTGGACCGCCTGGAGGCCGACCACGAGTTCCTGCTCCAGGGCGACGTGTTCACCCCGGACCTGATCGAGACGTGGATCGACTTCAAGCGCACGAACGAGATCGCCCCGCTGCAGCTGCGTCCGCACCCGCACGAGTTCGAGCTGTACTTCGACGTGTGATCGACGCCTGATCGAGGCAAGACCGCCCGCGCCCCCGCTGTCCTTCCGACGGCGGGGGCGCGGCCGTCTGTTCTATTCTTGGGGCAGGACCACACGGGGGTGGATGGGAATGCCGGAGCACGAACAGGACGACCAGCGGCGCGAGTTCGACCTCGGATGGGCGGACCGGGCCGAGCACAAGGAGCCCTCGGCGCGGGCCCGGATGCTCGCCGCGCGCTGGAAGCACAACCCGCCCGGGCCGGTGCCGTTCCGCGCCGACCCCGAGCACGTCGGCTCCCGCCGCCGCTCCTCGTGGATCTCGACCGCGGTGGTACTGGGCTGCGTGGCGGCGGTGATCGTGCTGCTGGGCTACATCAACTTCAGGGCTCCGTACTAGGGTCCGTCTTCAAAGATCGCTAGATGGTGGATCATGGTGGCGTGGTACGCCGTCATGAACTCACGGACCAGGAGTGGGAGTTACTCGCTC
>NZ_JBEZOK010000041.1:0-47401 GCF_040706515.1 Streptomyces sp. NPDC047880
GCCATCTGACCCGGTCAGATGGCGAAACGCTGCTGGAGTACCGAGAAGCCGTTGTCTTTCCGACAGGCTCCTATGAGGTCACGGACACCCGCGAGCACACGCGATGGCATCACCCGAGGGCCGACGATTCAACACACAGACAGCCGAAGCGCCAGTCAGACCCAGAGTCAGGCCCCCGAGCGATGCCGCCTGCATCCTCACTGTCAGACCCCTCTGCCACGATCGGTGCATGGGATTCTTCGACGATCTGGTGTTACCGGAGGAACCGGCCGCCGAGCGGACGGTATGGGTCAGGCTGGGCCCGCCGGAAGTGGACGCCGGGCGGTACGCGCCGCCGGTTGACTGGTTCGCTCCGGCGCTGCTGTCGCAGCTTGAGGTGCTCGGCGTCGGTCCGGACACCAAGGTGCTGCTTACGGGATGGTCCGTGTGGCCGCAGGCAGCCACCCTGCATCTGGCGGTCTTCCGCAGGACCCGCCAACAGAGCACGGCTGCGGGGCGGCAGTCCGGGTTGCGGGTGGGTCTGCTGTTCTCCGACGGCCGCCGGGTGACCTCGCTGGACGGCACGACAGACCGGAGTGTGGAGATCACCGGTCCGCAGGGACAGGTGACCGTGGCTTCCACACCGCAAGCGATCGGGCTGATCCCGCTGGATCCCGGCTTGCACCCTTCCCGCAGGTCCCTCTTCAAGACCGACGTCGACCTGTATCTGGCAGAGCTGCCAACCGCCGGAGAGGCTCAGCTGGTGGTGGAGTGGCCGGACGAGGGGATTGCCGAGACCCGCACCTCGGTCGACGTGGCGGCGCTCCATGCCGCCTCGGCGCGGGCGCTCGAGGTCTGGCCGGGGCTAGAGCCGCCGGATCCGTCAGAGCAACCGGGCACCTTCGGGTACATGGAGGTGAGCGGACCGCCTGCTTTCCTGGCGCCGCCCCTGACTCGGCACCAGCGCGAGATGCTGCGCCGCCAGGAGAAAGCCCGCAGGCGCTCTGTGCCGCGGGCCGACTGGCAGCAATTGGGTTACGAGGACTGGGGGGACGCGACCCTGATCCGTGCTCGGCTGGAGGCTGGGGCACCGCCCGACACCCGCGTCGGATGGCCTGGCACCACTCCGCTGCATCTGACGGCGGAACGAGGGGCAGCGGAAGCGGTCGCCGCGCTCTTGTCGCATCACGCGGAGGTCGACGCACGCGACGACGACGGACACACACCGCTGTGGTACGCCGCCTGCAGCGTAGACGAGGGCAGTGTCAAAGCGCTGATCGACGCCGGGGCCGATGCGTGGACGCCACAGAGCGGGCCCTGGTCCCCGGGCCGGCTGCTGCTGACGACCTCGCTCGCACCCCTCGTCGCGGATCTACCGGGGGCGGTGGAACTGCCCGCCGATGAAGCCGCGGCGTTCACAGCGGCGGACGCGCTCATCGCGGCCTTCGGCGAGCAGGAGCTGTGGACCGAAGGACTCGGCATCTGCTTCGTGCCGGGCCTGAGCGAGGACGAGGTGATCCGGCGGCTCGGCGCCGACCCCGCGCAGTGCCCGAAAGCAGACTCCGAGCATGCGCCCTTCGATCCGATGGACTACGACGAGTCCCTCCGCTACGTGGGCGTGACGGAGGTGCCCGGGGCCCCTGGCGGCTGCGCGATCACGCAGGACGGCTATATGCCGAGCGACGACGCCGTACTGCGTGCGATATCGGCGGGCACCGCAGCCTACGGCGTCTACTTCAACCCCAAGGGCGGGACATTCGGCACCCTGGCCCGCGATGGCGAAGTCGTCGAGCACGAGGAGATAGGCCTCCAGCCGGACAGCCCCGACCCGGCCACGCACTGGCACTTCCGCTTCTGGCAGCGCCGGTCCGCCTTCCCGCACGACGCCGACACACTCGCCTACGCCTGTGCCGCGGCGGGGCTGAGGATCCACGACGGCCAGGACCTCACGGATCGCGACGCCCCGCGCCGCTGGGTGCCGCTGCCCTCGCACCTCCAGCGCTGAGGTCCCGAGCCATGGGCCGGGGAGGCGCACATGCCCAGGGAAGCAGGAGCGCCTCCTCGGCTTGGCGCGGCGTGCTGCATCCACGCCAACTGCCTGAACGACGACGAACGGCATCCGGAGCAGGTCAGCGCCCGCTCCAACCGGCAGAAGGCCTGCCAGGACCCCACACTGGTTCGTGCACGACAACGCCGCCGAATGCTGCCGCCACCTCGCCCACTGGACCGCCGTGAAACTCCAGTGGGACCTGTCGGTGGATCAGGACGAACAGTCCACGCCAGGCATCACCTGCACGGCGAGCTGATCAGTCCCTGAGTCGCTGTAACGTGCTTGCCGAAGGAAGCAGGCAGCAACAAGCGACACAGGAGCGGGAATGCCAGGTGGCATACACGGCAGCATGATGACACCGGCGGGCCGTGCGGATGAGCCGCCCGCTGAGGCCGTCGCACCGTGGAAGTCGGTGCGGCGTACCGTCGCGCTGGTGATTTTCGGGTGGGCGACCGCTGTGGGCACTGCCGGCGTCGCGTACCTGACGTTGGGGTCGGAATGGATCCCCATCACAGTCGGTCTTGTGCTGTGCCTGGCGTCCGCTGTGGCGCTGCTTTTGCTCCATCGGGCCCTGTGGCTGACGGTCCTGTCCTCGGTGCCGGCGCTCTTCGTCCTCGTCGGGGCCGTGCAGTACGCGCCTGAAGCGGCACTGGAGTTGCGCGGTGTACGGGAGAACGTCGTCATCGTGGCCGACAGTGCGGCCGGAACGTCGAGCAACAATCACCGCTTCACCCTTCGGGCCAAGGACGGAAGCGAGCTGGAAGAGAAGCTGGGCTACAACGGTGACGTGTGGGTTCCCAAGGTGGGCGACCGGCTCGACGTCATTCGTGATCCGGAGGGCGAGGTGCCGATGGAGCAGGCGGATGACGTGGACGCCGCGGAGCGGATGGGTGGCCTGATCGCCGGCACGGTGGGCTGGACACTGATCGCGGTTCTGGCCGGCTGGCGTGGTCACGTTCGACGCCGCCGGGGCCACGGCGAGTCCTTGCTCCTGCAACTCGCGTATTGACGGCGGCTCCCGAGGAGCGACCGCGCTGACGAACCGTCGGACTCTCCCGGATCCACGGGCTTCAGGCCGCCGCCCTCCTCCCGATCGCCCGCGTCCATAGGGTCGGGAAGACCGCTTCACGCGCCCGCATCCGGAGCCGGTCGTAGATCCTCGGCCAGGAGCCGTAGCTCTCCGGCACGTCCCGCCAGGGGCTGCCGGTACGGAACCGCCACATCACCGCGAAGTAGCTGCGCAGGCCAGGGAGATCGCAGTCCGGCGGTACGGTGGTGAGGTGGCGAACATCTTCTCCGGTGGGGGCCGGGAGCTGGATCTGTCCAATGGCGGCACCGAGGTGTTTGTCGAGGTGCTGATGCTCGCTGTGTCAACTCTTGCATGCGAGGCCTGGGACCTTCGCTTCGCGGCGCTACTGACCTTGCAGGACCAGAACATGATGGGCCGTGGTGCGGTCGGTTTCCATCTGGAGGAGGTCGACTGGGGCACCGGCGAGTCCGAGCGCGCGCGGTCCAAGGACTTCGTACTGCGCGCCACGGCACTTGCGGCGAGCGGGCATCGCTGGAGCGAGTTGGGCTATCACCCGCCCCGCGTGCGTGACCACCTGGACCAATTCAGGATCATGGTGGAACATTTCACCCCGCCGGCCGGCAGCGGCCCATATCAGCACTTCCCGGGGCCGGACAGGGCGGCGACGACGTCCTGCGCGCGTCACCGTGTCCTCAGCGGGCTTCCTTACTGGGAAGGCTGCTTCCTGTGTCACCGGCCCGGGTAGCTGTGGTGGCCGGGGGAATCCGGTCCCGGGCGCACGACTCGGCGGTGCTGGGCTGACGGGATCGCGATGGCCGCGGAGCGGGATCATGTCCGCCCCCCTCCTGGCTCGCCGCCGGGCATATCGCCCGGTTCGAATGCGTACACGGCGCCGGCTGTCCGCGCGGACATCGGCGTAACCCAGGGTCGAGGAGAGCACCGTGCCTCGCGTGGAGTCCTGCCCAGCGTGCCCTCGGCCTGCTGAGCGCACGGAGGTGTGCATCGTCGTCCCGCGCACCCTCGTTCCCCCAGTCGTCCTCGGAGAACGACGACAGATCCGTACCCCAGCCCGCCGCAGGAAATCACCTACGCCGGGAAAATGCCCGCGCGAGCTATCCCGCGCCCCTATGAGCCCGTAGGCCTCCGATGGCACTACTCCAGCAGTTGGCGCAGAACCGTGGCGGGAATGCGTGTTCTCACGACGTCTGCCTGAGCCGGGGGTCAGGGAGTGATGGTGTGTGTGTCCGGGCCCGTGGAGGCCGTCTCGGGGCGGGCAGGTGACGAAGCGCCGTACCAGGGCCGACGGCACGGCGCCCCGTCGTGGGAGGAAGGGGCAGATACCGGGGCCGGCCACGTACGTGAACGCGTCGACTGCCGTGTCCGACCCCGCGGGGTTGGTCACCACCACATCGACCGCACCCGCGGTGCCGGGCGGGGTGACCGCCGACAATGTGGTGGCGTTGATCACCGAGAACGGTGCCGGGGCGCCGTCGAAGGTGACCGAGTCGGTCGTGTCGAGGTTGGTACCGGTGATCGTCACCGCCGTCCCGCCCGAGGTCGGCCCCGAGGCGGGGTTGACGGTCGCGACCGTCGGAGTGTCGACGTAGGTGTAGGTCAGGCCGTTGTTGGTGCCGCCCGCGGTGGTCACGCTCGCACGATCCGTCGGCTCCGCCAAGGCCGGTGTCGCGGCGTCACGCGAGGGAGTGGCGGACGGAACAATCACCGCGCACGTTCCAGCCGGACCACGATCGACTTGGACGTCGGTGTGTTGCTGATGTCCGCGGTGGAGTCCAGGGGAACGAGGACGTTGGTCTCGGGGAAGTAGGCGGCACAGCAGCCACGCGGGGTGGGGTAGGAGACCGTTCGGAAGGCCGGTGCCCGGCGTTCGACCCCGTCGGAGAACTCGCTGATGATGTCGACCGGTTGGCCGTCTGCCAGGCCCTGTGCGGCGAGGTCGTCGGGGTGGACGAACAGCACTCTGCGGCCCTGGCTGATGCCGCGGTAGCGGTCGTCCAGTCCGTAGACGGTGGTGTTGAACTGGTCGTGCGAGCGGAGGGTCTGCAGCAGGAGCCGCCCCGGCGGGACGCGCAGGACGTCCAGCCGGTTGACGGTGAAGTTGGCCAGTCCCGTCCTGGTGGGGAAGCGCCGCTCGTCTCGGGGCGGGTGCGGCAGGGCGAAGCCACCCGGTGTCCGCACCCGGGCGTTGAAGTCCTCGAAGCCGGGGATCACCCGGGCGATCCTGTCCCGGATCCGGTCGTAGTCCGCCGCGAAGTCAGCCCACGGCACGTGTGGTCCGTCGCCCGCGAGGGCCTCGTCCGCCATCCGGCAGATGATCGCGACCTCGCTCAGCAGGGCGTCGGAGGCGGGTACCAGCCGGCCGCGTGAGAGGTGCACCATGCCCATGGAGTCCTCCACCGTCACCTGTTGCTCTCCGGCAGGCCTCAGGTCGGCTTCGGTGCGGCCCAGGCAGGGCAGGATGAGGGCCTGGCGGCCGGCCACCGCGTGGGACCGGTTGAGCTTGGTGGAGATCTGCACCGTGAGCTCGCAGGAACGCAGCGCGCGCTCGGTCAGCTCGGTGTCGGGGGCGGCGGAGACGAAGTTGCCGCCGAGGGCGACGAAGACCCGTACCCGCCCGTCCCGCATGGCCCGGATGGTCTCCACGGCGTCGTGGCCGTGGGGGCGCGGCGGCTCGAAGCCGAACTCCGCGCCGAGCGCGTCGAGGAAAGCGGCGTCCGGCTTCTCGTGGATGCCCATCGTCCGGTCGCCCTGGACGTTGGAGTGGCCGCGCACGGGGCAGAGTCCGGCGCCGGGGCGTCCGATGTTGCCGCGCAGGAGCAGGAAGTTGACGACGTCGCGGATGGTCGGCACCGAGTGGCGGTGCTGGGTGAGGCCCATGGCCCAGCAGACGACGATCTTCTCGGCGGCCAGGACCTCCTGGAACGCCTCCCGGATCTCCCGCGCCGACAGGCCGGTGGCCTCCAGGACGTCGCCCCAGGGCGTCGTGCGGGCCTGGTCGGCGAAGTCCTCGAAACCGTGGGTGTGCGCGGTGATGAAGTCGTGGTCGAGGACGGTGCCGGGGGCGTCGTCCTCCGTCTCCAGGAGCATGCGGTTGAAGGCCTGGAAGAGGGCCTGGTCGCCGCCGAGCCTGATCTGCAGGAAGAGGTCGGTGAGTTGGGTGCCGCTCCCCAGTACGCCGGAGGGTCGCTGGGGGTTCTTGAAGCGCAGCAGGCCGGCTTCGGGGAGGGGGTTGACCGAGATGATCCGGGCTCCCCGGTCCTTGGCGGTTTCGAGTGCCGAGAGCATCCGGGGGTGGTTGGTGCCCGGGTTCTGCCCGACGACGAGGATCAGGTCCGCCTCGTACAGGTCCTCCAGCCGGACGCTTCCCTTGCCGATGCCGATGGTCTCGGTCAGGGCCGAACCGCTCGACTCGTGGCACATGTTGGAGCAGTCGGGCAGGTTGTTGGTGCCGAGGAGGCGGACGAAGAGCTGGTAGACGAAGGCGGCCTCGTTGCTCGCACGGCCGGAGGTGTAGAAGGCCGCCTGGTCCGGTGAGTCGAGTGCGCGCAGCTCCCGGGCGACGACGGCGAACGCCTCGCCCCAGGAGACCGGCCGGTAGTGGTCGCTGCCGGCCGGGCGGTACAGGGGGTGCGTCAGGCGGCCTTGCTGGCCGAGCCAGTAGTCACTGCGTCCGGCGAGCTCCGAAAGGGTGTGCTCGGCGAAGAAGCGGGGGCCGACCCGGCGCAGGGTGGCCTCCTCGGCCACCGCCTTGGCGCCGTTCTCGCAGAACTCGGCGCGGTGGCGGTGCCCGGGCTCGGGCCAGGCGCATCCGGGGCAGTCGAAGCCCGATTTCTGGTTGACGCTCAGCAGCGTGAGCAGACTGCGGCGGGCGCCCATCTGCGCGTGGGCGTGGCGCAGGGAGGAGGTGACCGCAGGGAGGCCCGCGGCGTGGTCCTCGGGCGGGCCCACCCGCAGACGGGAGTCACCGGGGTCCTCGGCGGGTGCCTTGCGGGCCATCGGCTAGTGCTCCGCGAGGTTCGCGCGGGTTCCGAGACGGTCCTGGACCCAGTCGTGGAACTCGCCGATGTGGTGCTCGCTGGGCACCAGGACTCCGCCCTTGGCGTACAGCCGGGAGCTCATGGCCGGCTGGCAGCGCTCGCAGGCGTCGAAGTCCTGCCGGTTGACCCGGTCGAACAGCTCCACCGACCGGCTGACGTCCCGGCCGCTGTCCACCACGCCCTTGAGGTACAGCCAGTCGCACTCGACGATGGTGCGATCCGCGGCGACCGGGAACATCCGGTGGAAGATCACGTGGTCGGGCACGAGGTTGATGAACACCTGCGGGCGCACCGTGATGGCGTAGTACCGGCGGTCCTGTTCCTCGGTGACGCCCGGGATGCGGTCCAGGCCCTCCGAGCCGTCCACGGTGAAGCCCCGGACGTCCGCGCCGAACTCGGCGCCGTGCCCCACGTAGAACTGCGCGGCGTACCCGTCGGCGAACTCCGGCAGCACTTCGGTGAGCTCCGGGTGGATGGTCGCGCAGTGGTAGCACTCCATGAAGTTCTCGACGATGAGCTTCCAGTTGGCCCGGACGTCGTAGACGATCCGCCGGCCGACCTCCAGGCTCTCGACGTCGTAGCGCTCGATGGACTCGACGTCGCCCAGGCGCGCGACCACGTCGGCGATCACCGACTTCTCGAACGGCGGCGGGTTCTCGGCGAGGCACACCCACACGTAACCGAGCCACTCACGGACCGCCACGCTGGCCAGGCCGTACTCGGTGCGGCCGATGTCGGGCATCTTGGTCAGGTTCGGGGCCGCGACGAGTTTGCCGTTCAGGTCGTAGGTCCAGGCGTGGTACGGGCACTGGAAGGCGCGCTTCACCTCGCCGGACTCCTCGGTGCACAGCTTCGCGCCCCGGTGCCGGCACACGTTGAAGAAGGCCCGGACCGAGCGGTCCCGGGAGCGGGTCAGCAGGACGCTCTCCCGTCCGACGTCCACGGTCCGGAACGCACCCGGCGTCGCCAGTTCCGACGAGCGTGCCGCGCAGAACCACATGGACTCGAAGATGTGCTCCTGCTCCAGGCGGAAGATCTCCGGGTCCGTGTAGTGGTCGCCGGGAAGGGTCGCGATCAGGCTGTCCGGCAGGCCGGTCGTAGTCATGGTTCACCTCGGAGTGAAGCGCCCCGGTCGGGCGAGTGGTTGCCTCATACGCAACGGACCTCTTGCTACGCAACTCACAGTGCAGTCCGCCCGAAGCACTGTCAAGACCTTGACCACGGACCGCAAGAGCCGGGACCATGTTGCGTATCAGTCCCACTGTTGCGCAATACGCACTTCCCTCAGGGAGGGCTCTGTGTCTCTTGGACCCGCCACCGGCCGCGAGTTCGTCCTCACTCTGTCGTGCCCCGACCGTTCGGGCCTCGTCCACGCCGTCACCGGCTTCCTCGTCCGGCACTCCGGGAACATCCAGGAGAGCCAGCAGTTCGACGACCGGCTCGAGGACCGCTTCTTCATGCGGGTGCACTTCGACGTCACGGACCCGGGCATGACGCTGGAGGACCTGAAGTCCGGCTTCGCCCCGGTGGCGGAGGCGTACCGGATCTCCTGGCAGCTGTTCGAGGCGTCGACCCCGACGCGCACGCTGATCATGGTGTCGAAGTTCGGGCACTGCCTGAACGACCTGCTCTTCCGTTGCCGCACCGGCGCACTGAACATCGAGGTGCCGGCGATCGTCTCCAACCACCGGGACTTCCAGCCGCTCGCCGAGAGCTACGGAATCCCGTTCCACCACGTGCCGGTCACCCGGGAGACGAAGCCCGAGGCGGAGGCGCGACTGCTCGAGCTCGTCGAGGAGCTGGACATCGACCTGGTGGTCCTCGCCCGCTACATGCAGATCCTGTCGAACGACCTGTGCAAACAGCTGGAAGGCCGGGCGATCAACATCCACCACTCGTTCCTGCCGAGCTTCAAGGGCGCCCGGCCCTACGTCCAGGCGCACGAGCGCGGCGTCAAGCTCGTCGGAGCGACGGCCCACTACGTCACCCCGGACCTCGACGAGGGGCCCATCATCGAGCAGGACGTCGTCCGAGTGAGCCACTCACAGGGGCCGGACAGCCTGGTCGCCCTGGGGCGTGACGTCGAAGCGCAGGTCCTGGCACGGGCGGTGGAATGGCACAGCCAGAGCCGCATCATGGTCAATGGCAACCGGACCGTCGTTTTCCGTTGAGGAAAAGTGGCCACCGGCCCTCACACCTGTTGACCATTTCACCTAGGGTTTCGCCATGAGCAACCACGGTGCCGAGTCCGCAGGCGCTCCGAGCGGCGGAGTGCAGTCCGTTGACCGTGCTGTCGCCGTGCTGGAGATCCTCGCCCAGCACGGCGAGGCGGGCGTCAGTGAAGTGGCAGCGGCGATCGACGTCCACAAGTCCACCGCCTTCCGCCTGCTCGGCGCCCTGGAAGCGCACGGCATGGTCGAACAGGAGAGCGAGCGCGGCAAATACCGTCTCGGCTTCGGAGTCGTGCGCCTGGCCGGCGCGGTGACGGGCCGTATCGCCGTCACCCGGTACGGGCGGGGCATCTGCGAGCGTCTCATCGACGACGTGGGCGAGACGATGAACATCGCCGTCCTCGAGTCCCACCACGCGATCAACCTCTACCAGGTGCGCAGCACCTCGGCCATCGCCGCGCAGAACTGGGTGGGACGGCAGACTCCGCTGCACTGCACGTCGAGCGGCAAGATCCTCCTCGCCCACCTCGACCGCAAGGACCGCGACGAACTCCTCGCCGAGACCGGCCTGCCCCGTATGACACCGCGCACGGTGACGTCCAGGAAGAAGCTGGAGGCGGACCTCGCCGAGGCCCGCGAGCAGGGCTACGCCGTCACCGTGGAGGAATACGAGGAGGGCCTCAACGCCGTGTCCGCGCCCGTACGTTCGGACGAGGGGCAGGTCGTCGCCGCTCTCAGCGCGTCGGGCCCGGCCTTCCGGATGACCGAGGAGCGGATGCACGAACTGGCACGACTGCTCGTCGCGGCAGCGGACGAGCTCAGCCGTCGTCTCGGTTACACGGGCTGAGGCTCGCCGGCCAGAAGAGGACTCGCACGCAGAGCGGCGGTCGGAGAGCCGGTGACGGACACCGGGTCTCCGACCGCCGCCTTCGTGGTGCCCGTGTCAGCCCGTCCACTCCACGGCGGCGTCCAGCAGCCAGTCCGTCAGGTAGCCGGCGAAGGAGGAGCGCACCAGGACCCAGAACCCGGCCCTGGGGTCGTCACGGGCCACCAGGACGACCTGGGTGCGGCCCAGGGTCGTCTGGGCGCAGCGGCCCGGGCCGAAGACGCGTGTGTGCAGGTCGAGCGAGCAGCCGTGGGCGAGCAGGTCGCGGGCACGGGGGCCGGCGACGAGGAGCGTGGTGCGCTGAGCCGAGACGTCGACGACGGACACGGGCTCGTCACCGGCGGCCTCACGGATCCGGCTCTCCAGGCCGCGCCGGCCGCCCGGCGGGCCCACCACGAGCCACTCGTCGGGGCCGAGCCACAGCGCGGTCAGCTCTCCGGCGCGTACGACGGTGCCGGGCTCGACGGGCAGTTGCAGGCCCAGCGCCAGCCCCACGGCGTCCGCCGCCGCTCCCTTGGGATCGAGGCGGACGTTGATCTGGGTCAGGAAGGGGAGTTCCGCCAGCCGGACGGCGCCCCCCGAGGTGCGGGTCGCGGCGGCCAGCCGGTCCGTGGCGTGCGACAGGGGGCTGCGGAGCGGGGCGGTAAGGGCGGTGTCAGCCATCGCGGCGGGCTCCCTCGGGGTCGTAGAGGACGGGGCTCGCGACGGTCACCGGGACCAGCCGGTCACCGACGGGTGCGTAGAGGCGCTCACCGATGCGCTCGCGTCCGCCCTTGACCAGCGCGAGCGCGAAGGTCCGGCCGAGGGCCGCGCTGCGGTAGCTGGACGTGACATGGCCGAGCATCGGAACGGGGGGTGAGGGCAGCACGCTGTCGGCGACCAGCTGCGTGCCCTCGGGGAGGAACGTGCCCGGGTCCTCCGGGAGCAGACCTACCAGGTGCTTGCGGTCGGGGCGGGCGGTGTCGGCACGGGCGAAGGAACGCTTGCCGATGAAGTCGGGCTTCTTCTTCGACACCGCCCAGCTCATGCCGAGATCCTGCGGCGTCACCGTGCCGTCGGTGTCCTGTCCGACGATCGGATAGCCCTTCTCCGCGCGCAGGACGTGCATGGTCTCCGTGCCGTAGGGCGTGATGCCGTACGGGGCGCCCGCCGCGTACAGCGCCTCCCACAGGGCGAGGGCCTCCCACGGCGACACGTTGATCTCGTAGGCCAGCTCGCCGGAGAAGCTGATCCGGCACACCCGGGCCTCGATGCCCGCGACCGTCGTGTCCCGCCACGCCATGAACGGGAAGTCGTCGTTCGCCACGGCCAGTTGGGGCGCGAGTGAGCCGAGCACCTCGCGGGACTTCGGACCGACCAGGGCGACGGTGGCCCACTGTTCGGTCACGGAGGTGCAGTGGACCTTCAGCTCGGGCCACTCGGTCTGGAGCCACTCCTCCATCCAGTCCAGCACGGTGGCGGCGTTGCCCGTCGTGGTGGTGACCAGGTAGCGGTCCTGGCCGAGGCGGATGACGGTGCCGTCGTCGAAGACCATCCCGTCCGGGCGGCACATCACGCCGTAGCGGATCATGCCGACCTTCAGGGTGCTCATCATGTTGGTGTAGAGCAGGTCGAGGAAGGCGGCGGCGGCCGGGCCCTGGACGTCGATCTTGCCGAGGGTGGAGGCGTCCATGAAGGCGACGCCCTCGCGGGCGGCGGCGCATTCGCGCAGCACGGCCGTCTCCATGTCCTCGCCGTCCTGCGGGTAGTACCAGGGCCGCTTCCACTGGCCGACGTTCTCGAAGAGAGCGCCGTGCCCGGCGTGCCACTCGTGCAGGGCGGTCGTGCGGACCGGGTCGCTCAGCACGCCGCGGTCGCGGCCTGCGAGGGCGGCGAAGGAGACGGGGGTGTACGGGGGCCGGAAGGTGGTCGTGCCGAGCGCCGAGATGTCCACGCCGAGCAGTTCGGCAACGACACCACTGGCCAGGACGCCGGAGGTCTTGCCCTGGTCGTTGGCCGTGCCGGCCGTGGTGTAGCGCTTGGTGTGCTCGACCGAGCGCATTCCGGCGCCGGTCGCCCGGGCGAGGTCGTCCACGGTGACGTCGCGCTGGAGGTCGACGAAACGCGGGGCGCCTTCCCGGCCGGGGACGGTGAACACCGGCATGGACGGCGTCTGCGGCTGTGCCGCCACCTGCGGCAGGCGGGGCGCCTCCGAGGTGTAGCCCTCGGCCTCGATCGCGCGGGCGCCCGCGGCCGCCCCCTGCGCGAGGACCCGGGCCAGGTCGAGGACGCCGCTTGCGGCGCCCGCGACCTCCACGGCCTGGCGGGAGGTGTGGGGGACGAAGCTGCCGAGCTCCTCGTCGTGGCGGAGCTTGCCGCCCGCCTGGCTGAACAGGTGCGCGACCGGGTTCCAGCCGCCCGAGACCAGGAGCAGGTCGGCGGCGAACTCCCGTCGCCCCGCTGTCTCCCCGTACGGGGCGACGGTCACGGCGGTGAGACGGGGGGCACCGACCGTGGCGGTGACGGCATGGCCCGTCAGCACCTCGATGCCGGCCCGGCGGGTACGCTCCGCCCACTCCCCCGGCTCGGGGCGGGTGTCGACCACTGCCTCGATGGCGACGCCTGCCGCGGCGAGGTCCAGCGCCACCGGGTAGGCGCTGTCGTTGGTGGTGAAGACGACCGCGTGGCGGCCGGGCAGGACGCCGTGGCGGTTGACGTAGGCGCGGGCCGAAGCGGCCAGCATCACGCCGGGCCGGTCGTTGTCCGCGAAGGCCAGCGAGCGTTCATGGGCGCCGGTGGCGAGGACGACGTGCCGGGCCCGGATGCGGTGGACCCGCTCCCGGGAGATCTTCTCGGGAGCCGCAGCGCCGAGGTGGTTGGTGCGGCGCTCGACGGCGAGCAGGTGGTTGTCGTCGTAGTAGCCGAAGACCGTGGTGCGGCGCAGGACTCGTACGTCGGGGGCGGCGTCGAGCCGGGCGGTCGTCTCGGCCACCCAGTCGAGGAGTTCGCCGGTGCCGAGGAGGCTGCCGCCGGGGTCCGGCTGGTCATCGGCGAGGATGACGCGGGCGCCGGAGCGGGCGGCGGCCGCCGCCGCGGCGAGGCCGGCCGGACCGGCGCCGACGACCAGGAGGTCGCAGTGGGTGTGCACGGCGTCGTAGCGGGCCGGGTCCGGTTCGGTGGCGAGGCGGCCCTGGCCGGGGAGGCCGGTCGCGACGAGGCCGTCGTAGAGCTCGACGACGGTGGCCGGGAGCATGGGCTCGGGGAACGGTTCCTCGATCTGGACGACCGCGTTGGGTTCCTCGACGCCGGCCGAGAAGATGCCGCGGGGGCGGCCGAGTTTGATGCTGGTGCCGGTCTGGATGACGCCGTTGGCGAGGAGGGCGGAGGCGAGGGTGTCGCCGCTGTAGCCCTGGTACTCCGTGCCGTCGAAGGTGAAGGTGAGGGGCTGGTCGCGGTGGATTCGGCCTCGGGTGGGGTGGCGGAAGGGCTGGTTTGTCTCCCCCACCCCGCCCCTTCCCGAAACCAGGGGCTCTGCCTCCGGGCCCCGCTGGGGGCTCTGCCCCCGGACCCCCGCTTCGGCCTGAACGGCCTCGTCCTCGAGCGCCGGACGGGCTGGGTGCGCTGAGCGCGGCTGAGAGATCACCGGGCGCTCCTCCCCCGCCCGGTACACCGTCAGGATCTCGTTCGTCGACGTGTCCCGTACGGCGTTGAACCAGCGGCGGCAGCCCGCGGCGTGGCTCCAGCGCTCGGCGAAGGGGCCCCTGGGGTTGTCGCGGAAGAAGAGGTAGCGGGCCCACTCCTCGTCGGTGAGGGACGCCGGGGCCTCCGGGTACGGCACATGGGCCTGGCCGCCGTAGTGGAACTCGGCCTCGTCGCGAGGTCCGCACCACGGGCAGGGGATCAGCAGCATGGATCGGCTCCCAAAGCTTCCAGTGGTCCTAGTGGGCCACCGCGGCCGCGCCGTGCTCGTCGACGAGCGCGCCGGTGGTGAAACGGTCGAGCGAGAAGGGGGCGTTCAGCGGATGCGGCGTGTCGTGGGCGATGGTGTGGGCGTAGACCCAGCCGACACCGGGAGTGGCCTTGAAACCGCCCGTTCCCCAGCCGCAGTTGAGGTACAGGTTGTCCACCGGGCTGAGGCCGGTGATCGGTGAGGCGTCGGGGCTGACGTCGACGATGCCGCCCCAGGTGCGCAGGACGTGGGCGCGGGCGAAGACCGGGAAGAGTTCCAGGGCCGCCGCCATCTGCTCTTCGATGATGTGGAAGGCGCCGCGCTGGGTGTAGGAGTTGTACGCGTCGATGCCCGCGCCCATCACCAGCTCGCCCTTGTGCGCCTGGCTGACGTACACGTGGACCGCGTTGGACATGACGACCGTCGGGTGGACCGGTTCCAGCAGCTCCGACACGAGCGCCTGCAGGGGATGGCTCTGCACGGGGAGTTCGATGCCCGCCATGGCCGCCAGGACCGAGGTGTGGCCCGCCGAGCAGAGCGCGACCTTGCCCGCGGCGATCGGGCCCCGGGTGGTCTGGACTCCGATCACCCGGTTGCCGGCCACGTCGAGGCCGGTGACCTCGCAGTTCTGGATGATGTCGATGCCTGCGGCGTCGGCGGAGCGGGCCAGGCCCCAGGCGACGTGGTCGTGTTTGGCGATGCCCGCGCGCGGCTGGTAGGTGGCGCCCAGGACGGGGTAACGCACGTCCGGGGAGATGTTGACGATCGGGCAGACGTCCTTGACTCCGTCCGCGTCGAGCCATTCGGCGTCCACACCGTTGAGCCGGTTGGCCTCGACGCGGCGCACGCTGTCGCGGACGTCCTGGAGGCTGTGGGCGAGGTTCAGCACGCCGCGCTGGGAGAAGAGGATCGGGTAGTCGAGTTCGTCCGCCAGGCCCTCCCACAGCTTGAGGGCGTGCTCGTAGATTCCGGCGCTCTCGTCCCAGAGGTAGTTGGAGCGGATGATCGTGGTGTTGCGGGCCATGTTGCCGCCCGCCAGCCAGCCCTTCTCCAGCACGGCGACATTGGTGATGCCGTGGTTCTTCGCCAGGTAGTGGGCGGTGGCCAGGCCGTGTCCGCCGCCGCCCACGATGACGACGTCGTAGGAGCGCTTCGGCTCCGGGTTGCGCCACAGCCGGTCGGGGTGCTCGGGGAGCTCGGCGCCGGGGGTGCGGGGGGTCATCGGGCGGCTCCGTTGTCGGACAGGTGCGGGTAGAGCGGGTGCTTGGCGGCCAGGGCCTCGGTGCGGGCGCGCAGGGCGGCCACGTCCGGCTCCGGCTGGAGGGCGAGGGCGATGACGTCCGCGACCTCGGCGAAGTCATCCTCGGTGAAGCCCCGGGTGGCCAGGGCGGGGGTGCCGATGCGCAGGCCCGAGGTGACCATGGGCGGGCGCGGGTCGAAGGGCACGGCGTTGCGGTTGACCGTGATGCCGATGTCGTGGAGCAGGTCCTCGGCCTGGCGGCCGTCCAGCTCGGAGTCGCGCAGGTCGACCAGGACGAGGTGGACGTCCGTGCCGCCGGTCAGCACCGTGACTCCGGCGGCTGCCGCGTCCGCCCGGGTGAGGCGTTCGGCGAGGATGCGGGAGCCGGCGAGCGTGCGGGCCTGGCGTTCGGCGAACTCCGGTGTCGCGGCGACCTTGAACGACACCGCCTTGGCGGCGATGACGTGCTCCAGGGGGCCGCCCTGCATGCCGGGGAACACCGCCGAGTTGATCTTCTTGGCGAGGTCGGCCTCGTTGGTGAGGATGACGCCGCCGCGCGGGCCGCCGAGGGTCTTGTGCGTGGTCGTGGTCGTGACGTGGGCGTGCGGCACGGGGCTCGGGTGCAGCCCGGCCGCCACCAGCCCGGCGAAGTGCGCCATGTCGACCATCAGCAGGGCGCCCACCTCGTCGGCGATCCTGCGGAAGGCCGCGAAGTCCAGCTGCCTGGGGTACGCCGACCAGCCCGCGATGATCATCTTGGGGCGGTGCTCCTTGGCCAGCCGCTCGACCTCGTCCATGTCGACGAGGTTGTCCGCCTCGGACACGTGGTAGGGCACGACGTTGAGCATCTTGCCGCTGTAGTTGATGCGCATGCCGTGCGTGAGGTGCCCGCCGTGCGCGAGGTCGAGGCCGAGGACGGTGTCGCCGGGCCGGAGCAGGGCGAAGAAGACGGCGGTGTTCGCCTGGGCGCCCGAGTGCGGCTGGACGTTGGCGAAGCCGGCACCGAACAGGGACTTGACGCGCTCGATGGCCAGCCGTTCGGTGACGTCGACGTGTTCGCAGCCGCCGTAGTAGCGGCGGCCGGGGTAGCCCTCGGCGTATTTGTTGGTCGCGACCGAACCCTGGGCCTCCATCACGGCGGAGGGCGCGAAGTTCTCGGAGGCGATCATCTCCAGGGTGGACTGCTGGCGGTGCAGTTCGGCGCGGAGCGCGGCGTGGACCTCGGGGTCCAGCTCCGCCAGGGGGGTGTTCAGCGCGTTCATACGGCGTTCGCGTTCCTCTCGGCGGCCTCGACGACATTGGCGAGCAACATGGCGCGGGTCATGGGGCCCACGCCCCCGGGCATCGGCGCGAGCCAACCGGCGACCTGGGCGGCGTCCGGATGGGTGTCTCCGACCAGGCCCTGGTCGGTGCGGGTGATGCCGACGTCCAGGACGGCCGCACCCGGGCGCAGCATGTCCTTGGTGATCAGCCCGGGTGAGCCGGCGGCCGCGACGACGACGTCCGCCTCGCGTGTGTGCCAGGCCAGGCCCTTGGTTCCGGTGTGGCAGAGGGTCACGGTGGCGTTCTCCGAGCGGCGGGTGAGGAGGAGCCCGATGGGCCGTCCGACCGTGATGCCCCGCCCGATGACGCACACGCGCGCTCCGGCGAGGGGCACGTCGTGACGGCGGAGCAGTTCGACGATGCCGCGTGGGGTGCAGGGCAGCGGTGCCTCGACGCCGAGGACGAGCCGGCCGAGGTTGACGGGGTGCAGTCCGTCGGCGTCCTTGGCCGGGTCCATGCGCTCCAGTACGGCGCCCGCGTCCAGGTGGCGGGGCAGCGGGAGCTGGACGATGTAGCCGGTGCAGGAGGGGTCGGCGTTGAGCTCGTCGATCGTCGCCTCGACCTGCTGCTGGGAGGCGTCGGCGGGCAGTTCCCGGCGGATCGAGGCGATCCCCACCTGGGCGCAGTCCCGGTGCTTGCCCGCGACGTATGCGTGACTGCCGGGGTCGTCACCGACCAGGACGGTACCCAGGCCCGGCGCCCGTCCGGTGGTAGCGGCCAACTTGGCCACACGTTCGGCGAGTTCACCGCGAACGGCGGAGGCAGTGGCCTTTCCGTCGAGGAGTTGTGCGGTCACCTGGAGTGTTCCTTCCGGCGAGGCTGTGGTGGAACGGCCTTGAGGGGCGCGGGGCTGTGTCGATCAGCGGCTCCGCCGCGGGGCGCGACAAGCCACGACGCACCCGCAGACGAAGACTCAGCCACGCAAACGGGACATGGTGGGGTCGAAGAGAGGCTCCTCGGCGACCACGGCCTCAACAGACTGGTCGAAGTACCCGATGTGCAGAACAGCCCCCGGAGCGGCCAGTTCCACCGGCAGCCACGCATAGGCGATGCCCTTGCCGATCGTGTATCCATACGCGGCGCTGGTGACGTACCCCACCGCACGGTCCCCGTCGTACACCGGCTCCTTGCCCATGACCACGGCCTTCGGGTCGTCGATCGTGAGACAGGTCAGCTTCCGCCGGACATCGGCCTTGCGCCGCTCCAACGCGGCCTTCCCGACGAAGTCGTCCTTGTCGAGCTTCACGGCGAAGCCGACACCGGCCTCGTACGGGTCGTGTTCGTACGTCATGTCCGTGCCGAAGGAGCGATAGCCCTTCTCCAGGCGGAGACTGTTGAAGGCGCCCCGCCCGGCCGCGATGCCGCCCAGCGGCTCGGCCGCCCGCCACAGCGTGTCCCATAGCTTCTGCCCCAGGTCGGCGGTGGTGTACAGCTCCCAGCCGAGCTCGCCTACGTACGACAGGCGCATCGCAGTGACGGGCACGGAGCCGATGTGGGCGCGCTTGGCGCGGAAATACTTGAGGCCGGTCGCCGAGAAGTCGGCGTCGGTCAAGGGCTGGAGGACGTCGCGGGCGCGCGGCCCCCACAGGCCGATGCAGCAGGTGCCGGGGGTGATGTCGCGGACCTGGACGGTGCCGTCGCCGGGGAGGTGGCGGGTGAACCAGTCGAGGTCCAGGTTGCCGTTGGCGCCGACCTGGAAGAGGTCGGGGGCCAGCCGGGCGACGGTGACGTCGCTGCGGATGCCGCCGTCGTGGTCGAGGAGCAGCGTGTACGTCACCGAGCCGACTGACTTGGCGACCTTGCCGGTGCACAGCCGCTCCAGGAAGTCACCGGCGCCGCGCCCGCTGACCTCCAGCCGCTTGAGGGCCGTCATGTCGTACAGGGCGACGGTCTCGCGGGTGGTCTGTGCCTCCGCGGCGACGATGGGCGACCAGTACCGCGCTGCCCAGTCGTTGGGAGTGACGATGGAACGTCCCTCGACCAGGCCCGCGTTGGCCTCGTACCACTGGGGGCGCTCCCAGCCGTTCGCCTCCAGGAAGAAGGCACCCAGCTCCTGCTGCCGGCTGTGGAACGGGCTGGTGCGGATCGGGCGCGGCTCCCCGGACGGCTGGAGGGGGTGGAGGATGTCGTAGACCTCGACGAAGTTCTGGCAGTCGCGGGCCAGTACGTACTCGGGCGAGAGCTGGTGCGGTTCAAAGCGGTTGACGTCGCACTCGTGCAGGTCGAAGGAGGAGCAGTAACCGTCGACCAGCCACTCGGCCATGGCCCTCCCGACGCCCGCGGAGTGGGTGACCCAGACGGCCTCGGCGACCCAGAAGCCCTTGACGTCCGGGGACTCGCCGAGGAGCGGCAGGCCGTCGGTGGTGAAGGAGAACAGGCCGTTGATGCCCTCCTCCACCTTGGCGTCCTTCGTCGCCGGGAGCAGTGACTGCGTCTCGGTCCAGGCCTCCTCGAAGTCCTCCTCGGTGAACTTCAGGACGGAGGGCATCTGGTCGGACTCGTCCACGGAGAGGATGTCGTCGGCGGAGATGGGCATGGGGCGGTGGCCGTAGTAGCCGATGCCCAGGCCGTCGAAGCGGTCGCGGTAGTAGAGGTCGGCGTCCTGGTGACGCAGGATCGGGCGGACCGCCTCCTGCGTCTGCCCGGCCAGGGCGGGGACCGGGCCCGTCCAGGCGAGCTGGTGGGCGAGCGGGGTGAGCGGGAGGTTCATGCCGGCCATGCGGGCGATCTTCGGGCCCCAGATGCCGGCGCAGCACACGACGATGTCGGCCGGGATCTCGCCCTGGTCGGTCAGGACGCCGGTCACCTCGCCCTCGGCCTGCTGGACGTCGAGCACTTCGTGGCGGGCGAGGAAACGGACACCGCGCTCGGTGGCCCGGCGGATCTGCGCCTCGACGGCGAGGACCGCCTTGGCGAGACCGTCCGTCGGTACGTGGAGGCCGGCGAGGACCTTGTCCGGGTTGACGAGCGGGTGCTGTGCGACGCACTCCTCGGTGGTCAGCAGCCGGGACTCGATACCCCAGGAGGCGAGCCAGCCGTGGCGCCGCCGGAGTTCGGTGGCGCGCTCCGGGCTGGTGGCCACCTCCAGGCCGCCGACCTGGAGGAAGCAGGGCTGCCCGTCGACATCGAGGGAGCAGAGCTTCTCGACGGTGTAACGGGCCATCTCGGTCATGGTCTTGGAGGGGTTGGTCTGGAAGACCAGGCCGGGGGCGTGCGACGACGAGCCCCCGGTGGCAGGCAGTGGGCCCTGGTCGACCACGGTCACTTCGGTCCAGCCGCGCGCGGAGATCTCGTCGGCGAGCGCTGCCCCCACGACGCCCGCTCCGATGATGACCACCCGGGGTCCCGCCATCGCCGCACCTCCGACGTTGAAAGCGATCCAGTTGCTGTCTACGCAACAGGGTTCAGGTTGCGCAACTCAATGTGCCCGCCGTGCATCGGCGTGTCAAGGGGTCCGCGACGCCGGAAAAACACCCGGGCGCGACGGGGAGGTACCACCGCAAAACGACGAGGCCCGGCAGGCTGACGACACAGCCTGCCGGGCCTCTCCGGCCGGACTCACACGGGCGTTCCCGCGCCCTACTTGATCCAGGCGTCGACCTTGTCGCGGTTGGCCTCGACCCACTTCTTCGCCGCGGCCTCGGGCGCCATCTTGTCCACCGCGATGTACTTGGCCACGGTGTTCTGGTCGTCGTTCGTCCAGCTGAAGTTCTTCACCAGGTCATAGGCCGGGCTGCCCGACTTGGCGAACTTCGCGCTGACGATCTTGTCGAGTTCGTACACGGGGTAGTCGCAGGCGACCTTCTCCGCGTCGGCGTCGCAGCCCTCCTTGTACTCGGGAAGGCCGACCTTCTTCAGCGGCACCTCGGACAGGAACCACTGGGGCTCGTAGAAGTAGCCGATCACCCATTGCTTGTTCTTCTCGGCGTTGCGGTACGCCTGGATGAGCGCGGTCTCGCTGCCCGCGTACACCACCTTGAAGTCCAGCTTGAGGTTCTTCACCAGCGCCTCGTCGTTGGTGACGTACGAGGGGTCTCCGTCGAGGAGCTGGCCCTTGCCCCCCGACTCCGAGGTCTTGAACTTCGACGCGTACTTGTTGAGGTTCTTCCAGTCGGTGATGTCGGGGTGCGCCTTCGCCAGCCACGGCGGCACGTACCAGCCGATGAGGCCCTTGTTGCCGGTCGGACCGGCCTCGACGGCCGTCTTCTGATCGGTGATGTACTTCTTCTTCAGGTCGTCGTGGCCCCAGTTCTCCACGACGGCGTCGACCTCACCCGTCCCGAAGCCCTGCCAGGCGATCTCCTCCTTGAGGTCCTTCTGCTCGACCTTGCAGCCCAGGTCGTGCTCGGCGACGTAGGCGAGGACAGCCGCGTTCGCCTCGTAGCCCACCCACGGGTTGATCGCGAGGTTGAAGGTGCCGCACTTGCCCGAGCCGGCGGAGCCTGCCGCGCTGTCGTCACCGACCTTCGCGCCCCCGCAGGCCGTGAGGGTGAGGCCGAGGACGGCCAGGCCGGCAGCGCCGGCTCTCCAGTGTCGTGCCATGGTGAGGTGCTCCTTATGCGCCGGCGCGGCGAGCCGCTGCCTGAGTGATCCGGTCGAACATGACTCCGAGCAGGACGATGGCGAGTCCGGCAGCCAGGCCCTTCCCGTACAGCTGGCCCTGCGAGAAGCCGGCCACGACGTCGTAGCCGAGGGCGCCCGCTCCCACCAGGCCGCCCACCACGACCATCGACAGTACGTAGATCAGGCCCTGGTTGGTCGCGAGGGTCAGGGCTCCGCGTGACATCGGCAGCTGGACCTTGGTGATGATCTGCCAGGTGTTGCATCCGGTGGACATGGCCGCTTCGACGGTGGTCCCGGGCACGGCCCGCACACCGTCGGCGATGATCTTGATGGCGACGGGTGCCGCGTAGACGATCGCGGCGACGATCGCCGTGAACCGTGTCGCGCCGAACAGCGCGAGGAACGGCACGAGATAAACGAACGGCGGCATGACCTGGGCCGCGTCCAGGGACGGCCTGAGCAGCCGGTCGACGAGCGCGCTGCGTCCCATCCAGACGCCGAGGACGACGCCGAGCAGCATCACGAGCACGGTCGCCACCGCGGTGGACGCCAGGGTCGTCATGGCGTCCGACCACACACCGGTGCCGATGAGCAGGCCCGCGCACACGGCGGTGGTGGCCCCGGCGGGCCATCCGCCGAGTACCGTGCCGAGCGCGACGAGGGCGGCGCCCACGAGCCACCACGGGGAGTCGGTCAGCAGGGTCTGGAAGGGGTTGAGCAGGCCGTTGGTGAGGACGTCGCGGAAGGCGTTGGTCAGGCCGGAGAGGTGGTCCTGTGCCCAGGTGGTCACGTCGGTCGCCGCTCTGGCGATGGTGCTTCCGGTGCTGCCCTCGCCGGGGAACTCGGCCGCCCACAGGTACGTGTGCGACAGGTACACCAGGACCGCGGCCGCCACTCCCCCGGCCACCAGCAGGTGCCGCCGCCACTTGAGGAAAGGACTGTCCGAGCCCCGCGCCGTGTCCGCCCGCCCGCTCGCGGCGGTGGTGACCCGGTCCAGCACGATGGCCATCACGACGATCGCCAGTCCGGCGTTGAAGGCCGTGCCGACGTCCAGCGACTGCAGGGCCTGGACCACGGTCGCTCCGAGGCCGGGCGCGTTGATCAGGGCCGCGATGGTCACCATGGCCAGGGCGGCCATGATGGTCTGGTTGACGCCCATCACCACGGTCCGTTTGGACATCGGCAGCAGGACCTTCAACAGCGCCTGGCGCCGTGTCGCGCCCATCGAATCCGCCGCCTCGACGGTGGTCTCGGGAACCGAGCGGATGGCGTGGGCGGTGATGCGGATCGCGGGCGGTGCCGCGTAGATGGCCGTGGCGATCGTGGCGGAGGCCGGACCGATCAGGAAGAACAGGGTCAGGGGCGCCAGGTAGACGAAGGTGGGCATCGTCTGCATGAAGTCGAGGAACGGCGTCACGATCCGGTTGAACCGGTCGGACAGCCCGGCCCACACCCCGAGGGGAAGGGCGAACAGCAGCGCCACGAAGACCGCGGAGAGCGTCAGCGCCAGCGTGTCCATGCTCTCCTGCCAGAGCCCCTGCAGGCCGAGGAAGGTGAAACCGGCGACGGCGAGCAGTGCCACGCGCCAGTTGCCCACGGCCCACGAGACGTAGCCGACGACGCCCACGACACCGAGCCAGCCGATCTGCGGAACCGGGCGGCCTGCGGTCGGTTGCGAGATCAGCTCCTGCACGAAAGTCACCAGGGAGTCGATGACCAGGCGGATCTCGTTGAAGAAGTAGAGGAAGAGCGGGTTGGAGTTGCGGTTCGCGCCGATGGAGTCGTTGACGTCGTTGAACCACCGGTGCAGGTCGGTCAGATCGGCCGCTGCGAGGGACAGGGTCTGCCTGCCGCGCAGCACGACGAAGAGGACGAGCCAGACGACCAGGATCGCGGCCACGACCGTCGCGCGGCTCACCGTGCGCGCGCGCCGGGCGGGAGCGGGCGGCTCCTCGCTCCCGGTTCTCTGCGGCCTCTGCGTCTTCTGTACGGCGACCGTCATCACGCGTCGCCTTCCTGCCCGGCGACCACCGCGAGGATCTCGTCGTCACCGACGATGCCGAGCAGCTTGCCGTTCTCGACGACCTTGGCCGGCTTGTCGGCCGCGAGCACCGCCCGCGTGGCCTCCTTCACCACGACGTCCGGGCCCAGCTCCGGGCCGTCCAGTGGGTCGTCCGGCTCCACCGGACGCATGATCCACCGCAGGGTCAGCACGTCACCGCGGGGCACGTCCCTGACGAAGTCGCGCACGTAGTCGTCGGCCGGGGCGCCGACCAGTTCGTCACCGGTGCCGCACTGGACCATCCTGCCGTCCCGCATGATGAGGATGCGGTCGCCCAGCCTCAGCGCCTCGGACAGGTCGTGGGTGATGAACACCATCGTCTTGCCGACCTCGTGATGCAGGCGGACGACCTCGTTCTGCATGTCCCGGCGGATCAGCGGGTCGAGCGCGGAGAACGGCTCGTCGAACAGGAGCACGTCGGGGTCGCCGGCCAGGGCGCGGGCGAGTCCCACGCGCTGCTGCATGCCGCCGGAGAGCTGGTCGGGGTAGGAGCTCTCGTAGCCCGAGAGGCCGACGAGTTCGACGACCTCCAGCGCGCGCTTGGTGCGCTCGGCTCTGCTCATGCCGCGGATCTCCAGACCGAAGGCCACGTTGTCGACGACCCGGCGGTGCGGCAGCAGCCCGAAGTGCTGGAAGACCATGGAGAACTTGCTGCGGCGCAGCTCGCGCAGGCGGCTCGCGTCCGCATCGCGGATGTCCTCGCCCTCGAACAGGATCTCGCCGGCGGTGGGTTCGATGAGCCGGGTCAGACAGCGCACCAGGGTGGACTTGCCGGAGCCGGACAGGCCCATCACGACGAACACCTCGCCGGGCGCGACATCGAAGTTCACGTCGCGCACGGCGGCCGTGCACCCGGTGCGGTCCATCAGTTCGCGGCGGGAGAGTCCGCGCAGTTCCTCGGATCCTGGCACCTGGGCCGCCTTCGGCCCGAACACCTTCCACAGCTCGCGTACGGAGATGACGGGAGTGGGCGCCGAGTCCTGGGGGGTGTCGCGCCGCCGCGGCGCCTCGGTCGTTGCTGGGGTCATGTTCGACCTCTTTTCGGCGTTCAGCCGCGGAACCAGTGCTGCGGCCGGGGTTGGATGTTCTGCCAGATGTGTTTGGGCTCCCGGTACTCGTCCAGGCCCGTCGGTCCCAGCTCCCGGCCTACGCCGGAGTGCCCGAACCCGCCCCATTCCGCCTGCGGCACATAGGGGTGGTAGTCGTTGATCCACACCGTGCCGTGGTGCAGCCGGCGGGCGACCCGCTGGGCCTTGCCGGCGTCCTGCGTCCAGACGGCGCCGGCGAGTCCGTACTCGGTGTCGTTGGCGATGCGTACCGCGTCGTCCTCGTCGGTGAAGCGCTCCACGGTGAGGACGGGCCCGAAGGACTCCTCGTGCACCACGCGCATGTCCTGACCGCACGCGTCGAGCACGGTCGGCGGGTAGTAGTGGCCGTCGGCCAGGGCCGGGTCGTCGGGGCGTGCGCCGCCGCAGCGCAGGACGGCGCCCTCCGCGAGTCCGGCCGCGACGTACGCCTCGACCTTCGCCAGGTGCTGGGCGGAGATCAGCGGGCCGGTGTCGGCGTGCGGGTCGAAGGGGCCGCCGAGGCGGATCCGCCGGGCGCGGCGGACCACCTCGTCGACGAACCGGTCGTGCAGCGCGTCCTCGACGATCAGCCGTGCACCGGCTGAGCAGACCTGGCCCGAATGCAGGAAGACGGCCGTGAGCGCGAAGTCCACGGCCGTCTCGAAGTCGGCGTCGGCGAAGACGACGTTGGGGTTCTTGCCGCCGAGCTCCAGTGCGACCTTCTTCACGGTCGCGGCGGCGGTGGCCATGATGCGTCTGCCGGTGTCCAGGCCGCCGGTGAAGGACACCATGTCGACGGCGGGGTCCTCGGCGAGCGGTGCTCCCACCTCGGGCCCGGTTCCCAGGACGAGGTTGGCGGCGCCGTCCGGAAGTCCTGCCTCCGTAAGGGCCTTCATCAGCAGGATCGAGGTGGAGGGGGTGAGTTCGCTGGGCTTGAGGACGATGGTGTTGCCCGCGAGGAGTGCCGGGGCGACCTTCCAGCTCGCCTGCAGCAGCGGGTAGTTCCAGGGGGTGATCAGTGCGCACACGCCGATCGGCTCGTACACGACGCGGCTGACGGCGTCGTCACGGCCGGTGTCGATCACCCGGCCGGCGTCGGTGCCGCCGAGCCCTCCGTAGTGACGGAAGCAGGAGACGACGTCGGCGATGTCGTACTCGCTCTCCACGAGCCGCTTGCCGGTGTCCAGCGATTCGGCGCGGGCGAACGCGTCGGCGTCGCGTTCGAGGATGTCGGCGGTGCGCAGCAGGAGCGCGCCGCGCTCGCGCTCGGGGGTGCGCGGCCAGGGGCCTTCATCGAAGGCACGGCGGGCCGCGGCGATGGCCGCCTCGGTATCGGGGCGGGTGCCTTCGGACACGGTCACGGAGAGTGTGCCGTCGGCGGGGCAGCGGATGTCCCGGTGACCTCCGGCCACGGGATCCCGCCATTTGCCGTCCACGTACAGGTCTGCCACGTCGAGGCCCTTCGAGCGAACCGCGTTGCGCATCACGCATCGCATTGCTTGTGGTGGAACACTCTGGGAGAAGGCGGGAACGCACGTCAAGGGTTTGGCCGATGACGGTTCTGCCAAGGAGGCAACCCTGAGAACCCGACGCCGGCAGGCCCGGAGCGTCACGTCTCCGGGCCGGTCGGCTTCCTGAAATCTGCGGGTTACGCGGGTGCTTCGCGGTGCCGGTAGTACGCGGCGCGGGACGGCGGCAGCGGCTCCTTGCCGAGGATGAGGTCGGCGGCCTTCTCCGCGATCATCATCACCGGCGCGTAGATGTTGCCGTTGGTGATGTAGGGCATCACGGACGCGTCGACGACCCGCAGCCCCTCCACACCGTGCACGCGCAGGTCGGCCGGGTCGACGACGGCCATGTCGTCGGTGCCCATCTTGCAGGTGCAGGACGGGTGCAGCGCGGTCTCACCGTCCTTGGCGACCCAGGCGAGGATCTCCTCGTCACTCTCCACGGACGGGCCGGGCGAGATCTCCCCGGCGTTGTACGGGGCCATGGCGGGCTGGTTGAGCAGCGCGCGTGCGACCCTGACGGCCTCGACCCACTCACGGCGGTCCTTCTCCGTGGAGAGGTAGTTGAAGCGCAGCGCGGGGTGCTCGGCGGGATCCTTGCTCTTGATCTTCACCGAGCCGATGGCGTCGGAGTACATGGGTCCGACGTGCACCTGGTAGCCGTGTCCGCCGGCGGGCACGGATCCGTCGTAGCGGACCGCGACGGGCAGGAAATGGAACATCAGGTTGGGGTAGGCCACGTCGTCGTTGCCGCGGACGAAGCCCCCCGCCTCGAAGTGGTTGGTCGCGGCCGGGCCCGTGCGGAAAAGCCACTGCAGGCCGATGAAGGGGGCACGCCACTTGGCCAGGTACGGCTGCATGGAGACGGGCTGCTTGCAGGCGTACTGGATGTACACCTCCAGATGATCCTGGAGATTCTCGCCGACGCCCGGCAGATCGTGTACGACGTCCACGCCGAGCGCCGCGAGTTCCTCGGCGTTGCCGACGCCGGAGAGCTGGAGGAGTTGCGGGGAGTTGATCGCGCCTCCGCAGAGGATGACCTCACCGGCCCTCACCTGCTGCGGTCTGCCACGGCCACGCCGGTACTCGACACCGACGGCCCGCTTGCCCTCGAAGAGGACGCGGGTGACCAGGGCGCGCGTGGTGACGGTGAGGTTGGGCCGCTTCCGCACGGGCTTGAGGTACGCCTGCGCGGCCGACAGCCGGCGCCCGCGGTGGACGTTGCGGTCGAACCTGGCGAAACCTTCCTGTCGATAGCCGTTCACGTCGCTGGTGGGTGCGTGCCCCGCCTCCTCGGTGGCCTTGAGGAAGGCTTCGAAGAGCGGGTTGGTCCCCGGACCGCGTTCGAGGACGAGGGGGCCGTCGTGGCCGCGGAACTCGTCCTCCGGGTCGGCGGCCAGGCAGTTCTCCATCCGCCGGAAGTACGGCAGGCAGTGCGCGTAGTCCCAGCTCTCCATTCCGGGATCGGCCGCCCAGCGCTCGTAGTCCATGGGGTTGCCGCGCTGGAAGATCATGCCGTTGATGCTGCTGGACCCGCCCAGGACCTTGCCGCGCGCGTGGTAGACGCGCCGGCCGCCCATGTGGGGCTCGGGTTCGGACTCGTACTTCCAGTCGTAGAAGCGGCTGCCGATCGGGTAGGTCAGCGCCGCGGGCATGTGGATGAAGACGTCCCAGGGGTAGTCGGGTCTGCCCGCCTCCAGGACCAGTACCCGGTTGCCGGGATCCGCGGAGAGCCGGTTGGCCAGTGCACAGCCGGCCGATCCACCACCGACGATGACGAAGTCGTACTGCAAGTGAGCCATGAGGCCTCGTCTCGCTCGCGCCGTAGAGAATGCGCGGCATGCTAGTACCGGCATCTCTATGCGCACCAGGTTGCGGACAGCGCAACTTCAGATTTTCTGGTCCAGGCCGGTGACCTGCATCGCTGCCAGCTATGTTAATCACCCGTATAGTTGCGTTGTGAGCAACCACCATCCAGATACCGAAACGACAAGTGCGCCGACCGGTGGGGTGCAGTCGGTCGACCGGGCCATCACCGTGCTGGAGATCCTGGCCCGGCGCGGCGAGGCCGGCGTCAGCGAGGTGGCCGCCGAGATCGACGTCCACAAGTCGACCGCGTTCCGGTTGCTGGGCGCCCTGGAGGCGCGCGGCCTGGTGGAGCAGGCGGGCGAGCGCGGCAAGTACCGCCTCGGTTTCGGCATCGTCCGTCTCGCCGGCGCGGTCACCGGACGCATCGACATCACCCAGCAGAGCCGCCCGGTCTGCGAGCGTCTCGCCGAGGAGATCGGCGAGACGGTGAACCTCGCCGTGATGCAGGAGAAGTACGCGATCAACCTGTACCAGGTGCGCGGTCCTGGTGCCGTAACGGCGTTCAACTGGGTCGGTCAGCTGACGCCGCTGCACGCCACGTCCAGTGGCAAGATCCTGCTGGCCCACATGCCGGCGAAGGAGCGTGCCGCGCTGCTGTCGGACGCGGGCCTGAAGAAGATGACGCCGCGCACCCTGACCGCGAAGACGAAGCTGGAGAAGAACCTCGCCGAGGCGCTGGAGCGCGGCTACTCCTGGACGCTGGAGGAGTTCGAGGCGGGATTGCACGCCATGGCCGCCCCGGTCCGCAACCGGGACGGAGAGGTCATCGCGGCGCTCAGCGCCTCAGGACCGGCGTACCGGCTCACCGAGGACCGCATTCACGATCTCGCTCCGGTTCTGGTCAAGGGCGCGGACGAGATCAGCCACCGGATGGGCTATCTGGGCTGAGCCCGCCGCGCCGAACGCCCCGTGCACCGGGGGGGCGGCCGGGAACCGCCGTTACTGCGGTCTCCCCGCGCTCAGACGCTCCTGGACGAAGGTGTGGAACTCGCCGATGTGGTGCTCGCTGGGCACCAGGACGCCACCCTTGGCGTACAGCCGGGAGCTCATGGCCGGCTGGCAGCGCTCGCAGGCGTCGAAGTCCTGCCGGTTGACCCGGTCGAACAGCTCCACCGACCGGCTGACGTCCTTGCCGCTCTCGACGACGTGCTTGAGGTACAGCCAGTCGCACTCGACGATGGTGCGATCCGCGGCGACCGGGAACATCCGGTGGAAGATCACGTGGTCGGGCACGAGGTTGATGAACACCTGCGGCCGGACGGTGATCGCGTAGTACCGGCGGTCCTGGTCCTCGGTGACGCCCGGGATCCGGTCGAGGCCCTCTGAGCCGTCGACGGTGAAGCCCTTGACGTCCGCGCCGAACTCCGCGCCGTGTCCCACGTAGTACTGGGCGGCGTAGCCGTCGGCGAACTCGGGCAGCACTTCGGTGAGTTCGGGGTGGATGGTCGCGCAGTGGTAGCACTCCATGAAGTTCTCGACGATGAGCTTCCAGTTGGCCCGGACGTCGTAGACGATCCGTCTGCCGACCTCGAGGTCCTCGATGCCGTAGTGCTCGATCGACTCCGTGTCGCCGAGACGCGCTACCACGTCCTGCACGACCTCGTCGAAGGGGGGCGAGTTCTCGGCGAGGCACACCCACACGTAGCCGAGCCATTCGCGCGTCGCCACGGCTGCCAGGCCGTACTCGGTGCGGCCGACATCGGGCATCTTGGTGAGGTTGGGCGCCGCGACGAGTTTGCCCGTCAGGTCGTACGTCCAGGCGTGGTAGGGGCATTGGAAGGCGCGCTTGACCTCGCCGCTCTCCGCCGTGCAGAGCGTGGCCCCACGGTGCCGGCAGACGTTGAAGAAGGCGCGTACGGACCGGTCGCGGGCTCGGGTGATGAGGATGCTCTCGCGGCCGACTTGGACGGTCCGGAACGCCCCGGTGCCGGCGACGTCGGCGGAGCGCACGGCGCAGAACCACATCTTCTCAAATATGTGTTCCTGCTCCTGGGCGAAGGCCCCGGGGTCCGTGTAGGCGGAGCCGGGCAGGGTGGCGATGAGACTTTCCGGCAGGCCGGTCGAGGTCACAGTGCACTCCTCGGGGAAACGTCGTGGATCGGGCATGCACGCGCCGGGACGGGCTACACCGGACGTCGTCGATCAAGGAGCAGCGCCCTTTTCAGGACGTGTGGGCGGCGAGCTGCTTGCGCCAGCGCATGAACAGCCGGGGCTGGTTCATTCCGAGAACGGCGACCGGGTGCCCGGCACGCCGGTAGACGGCCAGGACGTTACGGTCGTCCGCGGCGCCTTCCTCGATCGTGACGCTGTCGGCACGGGACGCGTGGCCGGCGAACTGGATCTTCACGCCGTACTGGTCGGACCAGAAGTACGGAGGCCTGGGTACGCCCGGTTCGGACTCGCCCCAGGAGAGCAGGGCGGTGACCGCCGCGTCGGGGCGTTCCCGGGCACCGGTCCAGTGCTCGACGCGGCGGTGAGTGCCCGCGCGCGGGTCGTACCAGGAGGCGCAGTCGCCTACCGCGACCACCCCGGCCATGCTGGTACGGCCGTCCGCGCCGCACTTGACGCCGTCGTCGAGTGCGACGCCGGAGCCTGTCAGCCAGTCGACGCAGGGGCGGGCCCCGACACCCACGACGACGATGTCGGCGGGGATGCTGCGGCCGTCCTCCATCAGGACGGCGTCGACGCGGGTCTCGCCGCTCAGCCCCTTGACGCCGACTCCGCACAACAGGCGTACGCCGTGGTCGGCGTGGAGGGCGGAGACGATGGCGCCCATGGCGGTGCCGAGCGGTCCGACCAGTGGTGTGGACGCAGCCTCGACGATGGTCACATCGAGGCCGAGGGCGTAGGCGGTCGAGGCGACCTCGGCGCCGATGAAGCCGCCACCGATCACGACCAGACGACCGCCCCGGGCCAGTTCGTCCCGCAGGGCGCGGGCGTCGTCCAAGGTGCGCAGGGTGTGCACACCGGCCAGGCCTTCCATGCCGGGCAGGGTGCGGGCGGCGGCGCCGGTGGCGATGACGATGCCGTCGGCTCTCACCTCACGGCCGTCGGTGAGACGTACGGCGCGGGGGGCGGTGCCGAGTCCGGCGGCGCGCGCTCCGAGCAGCCACTCCGCCTGCAGGTCCTCGTCGTCCGGCTCCAGGGCCAGATCGGCCTCGCCGATGCCGCCGGCCAGGAACTCCTTGGACAGCGGCGGCCTGTCGTACGGACGGTGGAGCTCGTCACCTATGACGACCAGCCGTCCGTCGTACCCCTGCTTTCGCAAGGAACGCGCCGCTGACAGACCGGCCAGCGACGCGCCCACCACGGCCACCGTCCTCACGCGACGCCCCCGGCGAGCCGGGCGGCTATGCAGGGAGGCAGGTTGGGGGCTGCCGTGGACAGCCGGACGTAGATCATGCCGTCCTCGACGAAGACCTCGTGCGTGCGCACCGGGAGCTTGGCCGGCGGAGCGTCGACGGCTCCGGTCTTGAGGTTGAACTTCGAGGCGTGCAGCGGGCATTCGACCTCGCAGCCCTCCAGCCAGCCGTCAGCGAGCGAGGCGTCCTGGTGGGTGCATGTGTCGTCGATGGCGAAGAGTTCGCCGTCGTCGGTGTGGAACACCGAGACCGGCGGGTCGATGTCGAGCCTGTGGGCCTCGCCTCGGGGCAGATCCACGAGACGGCACGCGGGAATCATCATGACACCTCGGTGCGTATAGCGAAACGGATTGCGGTGAACGCAACGCCAGTTTGAGGTCGCCCACAAACCCTTGTCAAGGAGTTCACGGGTCGCTCGCCGCCCCTATTTTTCGTTGCGTGATACGAGACGCCCTGCGTCATAGGAAACGCAGGTCAGAGCTGGTCACCCCTCAGAAACGGGGTGTCGGCGACGGCGTCGCGCGCGTTCTCGAGTCGCCAGCGGGCGGTCACGCGCACCGCGTCGGCCGTCGAGGTGACGGCGTGGACGCGGACGCACCAGGCACCCTGCGTGGCGGCCAGGACCGACCCAGCGGAGGTGGCCACGTCCCGCAGGTGCGCGGGGCGGGGCCGTCCCGTCTCCGGGTCCCTCAGAAGGTGGCCCAGAAACGCCTTACGCGCCGCGCCCACCAGAACCGGGCGGCCGAGTGCGGCGGCGACCTCCCGGAGGCGGCCGAGGAGCCGCCAGTTGCGCTCGGCGTGCTTGGCGAACCCCAGCCCCGGGTCGACGATGAGACAGTCCGGCGGGATTCCGGCGTTCAGGGCCGCGTCGACTCTCACCCGCAACTCGTCGACGACGACGGTGACGACATCGTCGTAGACGGCGTGCGCCTGCATGCCGACGGAGTGCTGTCCGAGCCAGTGCGTCACCACACAAGGCACGCCGGCCCGCGCCATCAGCGGCACCATCGCCGGGCCGCGAGTCCGCCGGAGACGTCGTTGACCAGAGCGGCACCGGCCTCGAGGGCGCGGGCGGCGACCTCGGCCCGCATGGTGTCGACACTGACGGTGGCGCCCGCGGCGGCCAGTGCGCGGACGACCGGCAGCACGCGCCGCAGTTCCTCCTCCCCCGTCGGGCGCGTGGCACCGGGACGGGTCGACTCGCCGCCCACGTCCAGGATG
The DNA here is from genome assembly GCF_040706515.1 of Streptomyces sp. NPDC047880. Taxonomy (NCBI): domain Bacteria; kingdom Bacillati; phylum Actinomycetota; class Actinomycetes; order Kitasatosporales; family Streptomycetaceae; genus Streptomyces; species Streptomyces sp. NPDC047880. The sequence goes on from NZ_JBEZOK010000041.1 coordinate 32,315, forward strand.
TCCGCGCCCTCATCCAGCAGTGCGAGTCCGTGCGCGACGGCCCGTTCCGGTTCGAACCACCGCCCGCCGTCGGAGAACGAGTCGGGCGTGACGTTCACGATGCCCATCACCAGGGTCCGGTCCAGGCGGGGAAGACCTCGCAGGCAATGGGCGTGAGCGGCCCGGGCGACGGTGCTCATGCGGCGCCGGGCGGGTCGGCGGGGGGACACAAGGAAGTCTTCATGGGCTGCTCGACCTCGTTGCACATAGAGGAACAAAGTGCGATGTGGGCAACGAGTGTGGGGACGAGCGCGCGGCACTGTCAAGGCAGGTGGCACACCCCGGCCTCGTGACGGGGTCCGGACGCCGGCGCGACCAGCCGGGAGGACTTCGGCTCGGTCGCGTACCACTCCCGGTCCGGGTCGGACCCCCGGGTGATACCGGCGTCCGTACCGAAGCGCAGCACCGGTCCTGCGCCCCTGATGGGCCCGGACTCGGTGGTGCGGCGCGTCCGCCTCAGGAACGGTTCGGGCGAAGCGGTGGCGGCTTCGACGCCGTGCGCCGGAAGCCGGATGGTGCCGCAAGGGGCGCTGGGTTGCCGCGGGCGAGCCATGCGGTGAGCGCGTCGATGCCCGCGGCGGCCGGGTCGGGGCAGGGGTGCGGAGAGCACCCGACAGAGGTCGGCCTGGTGGATGCCGCCCCGCCGCGATGTGCTCGCGGATGCGGCGCATGCCCGCGGTGCAGGCGGCGCGGTCCGGCGACGACGTCCAGTCGCCGGGGTCCGGTCCCCGCCAGGCCCCGGGCTCGGGAGGCGGCTCCGGCTCGGGACGCGCATCGCCGCACCGGGCACAGACCGGGGGCCCTTCGAATCCTGCGATGGGTCCGGGCCGGGACGGCCGGGTGGGGCGCGTCCATGGGTATCGCTCGGAACGTGGAGGACCGAGGGAGTCCGGCCCGCCCGGCCGGTGCGGCGGTGCTCGTGTCACCAGCCGCGGACGGCCCACTCCTCCAGGTGCGGGGCCTCCGCCTCGATGGTGGTCGTGTCGCCGTGCCCGGTGTGCACGACCGTGTCGCCGGGGAGCGTCAGCAGCCGGTCGCCGATCGAGGTCAGGATCGTGCCGAAGTCGCTGTACGAGCGCCCGGTCGCGCCCGGCCCTCCCGCGAACAACGTGTCACCGCTGAACAGTGCGCCCAGGTCGGGGGCGTACAGGCACACCGCCCCGGGCGCGTGCCCGGGTGTATGGAGCACGCGCAGCCCGATGCCCGCGACGACGAGTTCGTCACCGTCGGCGAGGGGGCCGTCGGGCCGCCGGTTCGGGTGGACCATCTTCCACAGCACCTGGTCGTCGGGGTGCAGCAGGACGCGCGCGCCGCCGGCGAGAGCGAGGTCCGGTGCGGCGCGCACGTGGTCGTCGTGGGCGTGGGTGCACACGACGGCTGTCAGCCGGCGGTCACCGACGGCCTCCAGGACGGCGTCGGAGTCGTGCGCCGCGTCGATGACGAGGACCTCGTCGTCGTCACCGACGATCCAGACGTTGTTGTCGACGTCCCAGGTGCCGCCGTCGAGACTGAACGTGCCGCTCGTGACGAGGCGTTCGATGCGGGGTGCGCCGGCCATCACAGCACCACCACGGAGCGCAGCACGTCGCCGCCGTGCATCTTCTCGAAGGCCTCCTCCACGTCACCGAGTCCGATGGTCTCGGTGACGAAGGCGTCCAGATCGAACCGGCCGCCCAGGTACAGATCGATGAGGGCCGGGAAGTCGCGCGAGGGCAGGCAGTCGCCGTACCAGCTGGACTTCAGCGCGCCGCCGCGACCGAAGACGTCGAGCAGCGGCAGTTCCACCTTCATCTCCGGGGTGGGCACACCGACCAGCACGACCGTGCCCGCCAGGTCCCGCGCGTGGAAGGCCTGCCGGTACGTCTCCGGGCGGCCGACCGCCTCGACGACGACGTCCGCTCCGAATCCACCGGTGAGTTCGCGCACCGCCTCCACCACGTCGCCCTTGGCGGCGTCGACCGTATGGGTGGCCCCCATGGTCATGGCACGGTCCAGCTTGCGCTGGTCGATGTCGACGGCGATCACCTTGGACGCGCCGGCCAGCCGGGCGCCCGCGACGGCGGCCATGCCGACACCGCCGCAGCCGATGACGGCGACGGAGTCCCCCCGCCCGACGGCACCGGTGTTGACCGCGGCGCCGAAACCCGCCATGACACCGCATCCGAGCAGCCCGGCTGCCGCCGCCGGGGCGGCCGGGTCCACCTTCGTGCACTGCCCCGCGGCGACCAGTGTCTTCTCCGCGAAGGCGCCGATGCCGAGGGCGGGCGAGAGCGGGGTGCCGTCGAGCAGCGTCATCGGCTGCGTGGCGTTATGGGTGGCGAAGCAGTACCAGGGCTTGCCCTTGCTGCAGGCCCGGCACTGGCCGCACACCGCACGCCAGTTGAGGATGACGAAGTCCCCGGGCTCCACGCCGGTGACCCCCTCCCCCACCGCCTCGACGCGGCCGGCCGCCTCGTGTCCCAGGAGGAAGGGGAACTCGTCGTTGATCCCGCCCTCGCGGTAGTGGAGGTCGGTGTGGCAGACGCCGCACGCCTCGACCTTGACCAGTGCCTCACCCGGACCGGGATCCGGGACGACGATCGTCTCGACGGAAACCGGTGCGCCCTTCTTCCGGGCGACGACGGCACGTACCTCGTGAGCCATGAGCTGCTCCTCAGACGGGAAACTCGAGCCGGGTGCGTCGCTCCCTGAGTTGCCTCATCAGGTACACGCACCGCCATACGCAACCGAGCATCGGGGAGGAGGAGACCGGCGGTCAAGGGGTCGACAGGAACCGGACCGGCCGGCGGTTCGTTTCGGAACGAGGCTCGCAGGCGGCGCCGGCGGATGAGGCGGCGGGCCGTTGCGAGCACGCCCAGCGCCGGGTGCGGTTTCGTGATCTACCCAGTGGGCCCGCCGGCGGACCTTCGTCCGTAGTGGCTGCGACGGGCTGTGGCTTCTCGCGCCGCCTTCCGGACGGCTCTGATCGTGGATTCGGATCGTCTTCGCCGCAGCCAGGCAAGGGCGGACGTGGAGGGCGAGACGTCGACCACCTCGATGTATCTGACGCCCGGGCGCGGGAGATATTCACCGGCAGCAGCCGGAAGAAAACAAGCAACTGGGACTATCCGGGCCCGGGGTGCCCGCAGCTGCGCAACCTCGCCTCCTCGGTGGTGAACCGGGGCTACGCCGGCAGCTACGACGACGTCAATCTGTACTACGGCGAGGACCGGAGTGCTGCGTACGCCTGCCTCGGCCGGGGCGACATGTGGCTGGACCTGACGCTCGGACGGGAAGCGTTCAGCCACGGCTGGCCCTGGTGTGGGACGGCTACGGGCGAGTCGGCGAACGGCAACATCGCATCCCACAGCTGGACGGACAGTTGCTGACCGGCCACACACAATGACCGGAGGGCCTCTGCAGGGCCCTCCGGTGCTCTGTGCACTCGCACCAGCATGCACAGCAGGCGCGGAGGGGGACGCATGACGTGGCATCCCCCGCACCGGATCTAGGGCAGGGCCTGCTCCGCCCAGATCACCTTGCCCTGTGGGGTGTACCGGGTGCCCCAGCGCTCAGCCATCTGCGAGACAAGGAACAGGCCCCGGCCGCCCTCGTCCGTCGTCGCGGCGTAGCGCAGGTGCGGTGAGGTGCTGCTGCCGTCGGCCACCTCGCAGATCAGCGCGCGGTCACGGATCAGCCGTACGTGGATCGGCCCGGAACCGTAGCGGATGGCGTTGGTGATCAGCTCGCTCAGGATGAGCTCCAGGGTGAAGCCGATCTCCGACAGCCCCCATTCCTCGAGCTTTCGGGACACGGCGTCGCGCATGCCCGACACGGCGGCGGGGTCCTGTGGCACGTCCCAGTCGGCGACCCGGTCGGACGGAAGTTGCCGCGTGCGGGCGACGAGCAGGGCGACGTCGTCCTTGGGGCGGCCGGGAAGCACGCTCTCCAGCACGTCCTGGCAGGTCTGTTCGGGTGGCCGGCCGGGGTTGCCGGTGAGCGCCTCGCGCAGCAACTCCATCCCCACGTCGAGGTCGCGCCTGCGGTCCTCGATGAGGCCGTCGGTGTACAGGACGAGCTGGGTCCCCTCCTCGAGGCACAGCTCCGCGGTCTGGAACGGCATACCGCCGAGGCCCAGCGGTGGACCGGCGGGCACGTCCGGGAAGCTGACGGTCCCGTCAGGCTGCACCAGGGCGGGCGCCAGATGCCCCGCCCGCGCCATGACGTAACGGCGCGTCACGGGGTCGTAGATCCCGTACAGGCAGGTGGCGCCCACGACGCCCGCCGCGCTCTCCGCCGTCTCGCTCTGGTCGATGCTTCCGACCAGGTCGTCCAGATGGCTCAGCAGCTCGTCGGGGGGCAGATCGAGGGCGGAGAAGTTGTGCACCGCCGTGCGCAGCCGTCCCATCGTGGCGGCGGCGTGGAGGCCGTGTCCGACCACGTCGCCGACGGCCAGTGCCACCCGGCTGCCCGGCATGGGGATCACGTCGAACCAGTCGCCGCCCACGCCCGACTGGGCGGGGAGGTAGCGGTAGGCGATGTCGAGGGCGCTCTGCTCGGGCACGGCCTGCGGCAGCAGGCTGCGCTGCAGGGTGACCGCCAGGGCGTGCTCGCGGGTGTAGCGGCGGGCGTTGTCGATGCTGATCGCGGCACGGGCCACCAGCTCCTCCGCCAGCGACACGTCCTCCTCGTTGAAGCATTCATGCTGCTGCGTGCGCCAGAAGGTGGCCATGCCCAGCACGACGCCCCGGGCCTGGATGGGCGCGGTGATGAGGGAGCGGATGCCGTAGTCGATGACCGCCTTGGCCCGCTCCGGGTCCTGAAGGCGCCACCCCGTGGCGGTGGGCAGATCCCTCACCAGCTGGGAACGGCCGCTGCCGTAGCCGCGCGCCTGCGGCGTGGAGGCAACATAGTCGAAAAGCCGGCCCTGCTCGGTGAGCGGATGGTCGTCCACGATGCCGGACACGGCCGCGCGTCGCATGGCCGTCCCGGTGGGGGCCGGCTCCTCACCGTGCAGCACGGCATCGGCCAGGTCCACGGTGACGAAGTCCGCGAAGCGGGGGATGGGGACCCGCGCCAGCTCGTCGGCGGTGCGCAGCACGTCCAGGCTGGTACCGATGTGGAGTCCGGCGTCGTACAGCAGCCGGAGCCGCTCCCGTGCCACCTCCGCCCTGCCCGTCACCGCCTGCAGCTCGGTGGAGTCGCGCAGTGTCACCACCGTCTCCCTGGGTCCTCCCTCACGGCCGGTGGGCCGCTGGTTGACCGCGATCAGCCGCTCTCCCGCGAGATGCACCTCATCGGTCGCCTCGCGCCCGGAGGCGAGCAGCTCCTTCGTCTCGGGGTCGAGGCCGGGCAGATCCGAGACGAGCCGCCCCTCGATGTCCGGGGGCAGCTCCAGCAGTCGTCTGGCCTCGTCGTTGGCCAGCATCAGCCGCCCGTCGGCGGCCACGATGAGCACCCCTTCCCTGACGGAGTGGAGCACTGTGTCGTGGTGCTCGTACATCAGGGCCATCTCGTCCGGGGCAAGACTGTGTGTCTGCCGGCGCAGCCGCCTGCCCACCAGTGCCGTCACGCCCCCCGACAGCGCGAGGGCGCCGGCTCCCGCGCCCAGGATGATCGGTAGTTGCCGGTTCAACTGACTTTCGACGTTCTTGACCTTCATCCCGGCCGAGACCAGGGCCACCACTTGGTCGTCGGCGTCTTTGATCGGGACCGTGGCCTGCACCTCGCGACCGAGTGGGCCGTCGACGCTCTCCACGTAGACCTTCCCTTCCAGCGACGGCCCGATCTCGCCCACGAACTGCTTTCCGATCCGGTCCGGCAAGGGATGCGTGTAGCGGATGCCCGTAGTGCTCATGACCACGATGAAGTCGACGTCGGCTGCCCGGCGTGCCGCCTCGGTGAGCGGCTGGAGAACCTTGCTGGGATCCGGGGTCTGCAGTGCCGCAAGGACCCCCGGCGAGTGCGCGAAGGTCTGCGCCACGGCCGTGGAGCGGCGCCTGGCCTCGGCACCGCTGTCCCGCTCCGACTGCAGGATGAGAGCGAAGACGCCACAGGCCACGAGCAACACGACCAGAGCCACCTGGAAAACCAACACCTGCCCGGCTACAGTCCGCGTGCTCTTGCTGATCAGACGCTTGACCGACAGGTGTCGAAGACGGGCGAAAGGACTCGCCATGCGACCTTTCTAACACCGGTGATCCCAAGTGGCCAGGGCGCGCCGGTCCCTCGTTCGGTCCACCTCGGGGATCCATGCGGCTGCGCGGCCGCACTCCGTGGGGGTCCCGCCCCCCGGAACCCGGCCACATGCAGCACTTTCCCATGCACGCGCGCCCCTTCCACACCCTGCGTCCGATTAGACCGATAAGATACTTTTGTGATCACGTCTGCGCGGCCGTGGCGCCATCGCCTCGCCTACAGTGGCCGATGGGAAGCTGCCCGGCTGTCGCCCCTCGTCATCACCGTTCTCATCGCCGGCCTGGCGTTCTCCACCCCCAGGGAGATCGCGTTCAGCCGCCTCCTGCCCGCCGCGCCCGCCCTTGCGGCCGCGATGTGGCCCGTGCTCCCCACCATGCTGCTGGGGGCGTGCTGCCTCGCGCTCATGCTCGTCCTCAGCCTCTTCCACACCGATCTGGGGACGCCGTACACCTCGGGCGCGATCATCGCGGTCACCCTGGCGGCCGCGTACGGCAGTCACGTCCGGCTTCAGCGGGAGGAGATGCTCTTCCAGGTCCGGCTCGTGGCGGACGCGGCGCAGAAAGTGCTGCTTCGCCCGCTGCCGCGCCACATCGGGGGCGTCGAGATCGAGTCGCTGTATCTGGCAGCCCAGGAGCAGGCCCGGATCGGCGGCGACTTCTACGAAGCGATCGGTACGCCGTACGGGGTCAGGCTGCTCATCGGCGACGTGCGGGGCAAGGGCCTGTCCGCCGTCGGGGCGGCGTCGGCGGTGATCAGCTGCTTCCGGGAGGCCGCCTACGACGAGGCCGACCTGCAAGGCATCGTCCACCGCCTCGAGACCACCGTCACGCGCCACAGCGCCGCGTTTCCCGTCCAGGACCAGCCCGAGCACTTCGCCACTGCTCTCCTCGCCGAGATCCCGCACGGCGGCGGCCGGATACGCCTTCTCAACTGCGGGCATCCCCCGCCGCTGATCGCGCACTGCGGGAAGGTCCGGGTCCTGGAGCCCTCCGTCCCCTCGCCACCCCTCAACCTCGCGGGGCTCATCGGTGACCGCTACTGGGTCGACGTCGTCGCGTTCGCCCCGGGTGAGCAGCTGCTGCTCTACACGGATGGCGTATCGGAGACCCGGGACCCCACGGGGCGGTTCTTCCCGCTGTCGGACTGGATGCGGCGACAGGACCCCGAACATCCCCGCGAGCTGCTGGACCATCTGCACCGGGACCTTCTCCGACACAGCGGCGGGCGGCTCGACGACGACATCGCGGCGCTCGCGCTGAGGCGCAGCACCGCGCAAGATCGGGGAATCGTCGGCGCCGAGGGCGGAGTGGTCGGGGGCTGAGCCGACGAGGGCTGGACCCACCAGGGCTGGATCGACGGGGGCTGGCGCGACCAGGGCTGGATGACGGGGGCTGGATCGATGGGGGCTGGGCCCCGGGTCGGCAGCCGGATGCTGGTGAGAGACACGGTCGCGGACTGGGACGCTTCTCCCGCGGGTCGCCGGGCCGCCGGGCCGCCAGGTGGCAGGTGGCAGGTGGCAGGTGGCAGGTGGCAGGTGGCAGGTGGCAGGTGGCAGGTGGCAGGGTGCCGCTTGGGAACGCTTGGCCGCCGCAGCACGGCAGGCCGGCCGATCGGCCACGGAATCGACTCCAGCGCCCTGGGTACCCCGCTTCCCGACCCACCACTTCCAAGCTGCACTCGGAGATTCATGACGCAGGAAAACGAGAACGAAAAGGGCAATCGGTATTGCAAGGCGTGCGGCACGCCGACCGAAGACGGGAAGCTGTGCAGCCACTGCGGCGCGGTTCTGGACTTCCCCTCTGGGGACGGGCTGGTCGAAGACGAAGGTGCGGCTGTGCGGCGGGACTTCGAGGGGCGCTCCGCGGACGATTGAAACAGGTGAGCCGCCCGGGGCGAGGGCTCCGAGCGGCACACCCGTTCAGCCGGCAGGCGCGTCACCGTCCCCGGCGGCGCTCCTATTCCGCTGCGGGGCGGCAACTGCACCGAGCACTGCGCCGGCGGCCACGATCGCCGGCCCGCGCAGCCATTCCCGCGCCTCGACCTGCGCGGTGAGCACGACAGCGGACGCGATGCCCAGCGTCCGCAGTGCGGTCGGGGTCCTGGAGCGGTACGCCGGGACCGAGCCGCTCTGCACAGCCGCCGCAGCCCCCTTCTCCGGGTGTGCCCAGGGCCGGTCTGCTGCAAGGGCCGCGCTGCTTGCGCAGCTCTTCCGACGAGTCGGCGCTCAGATCGAGGTGCATCTGCTGGGGCACCTGGCCGTCGGGCCAGTCCGGCTCACGAAGACGCTCCACGTACTGGAAGGCGAGCTGCGGTCCGCCGCCGGGGTCGCGCAACACCAGCCAGTCCCTGCCGCGCTCGTCCGGCTGACCGGCCGGAGACGGCTCGTCCCCTGGCGCCCAGTCAGCCCTCCAGTACAGCCTCGAAGACGTCGGCGGCTGCCGGAGCCGCTCGGGATACGGGCCGTACTCGCCGACCGGCAGGTACGGCCCGATGAACTCCCGTTTCATGTGCGCCAGTTGCACACCGTCACGCACGAAGATCTACCGGACCAGACCCCGCCGCGAGAGCGAAGCCCTGAACTGCCACCGTGTGCCCTCGAGTCGAACTCGGCTCAGCCGAGACCGCGGTGGGCGGCCCACAACGTCCCGGCGCGGCCGGCCGCGTCGACAACCAGAGCCGCCAGCTCTGGTTCGCCGGGCACCGGGAACGAGACATATGCGCCCCGGCCACCGCCGACCGGCCGACCATACGCTTTCGCGGCGAGGTGACCGTCCGGGAGAAGCCGGATGTTCAGTGTGGTCAGTTGGAACTCTTCACCACGTCGAGTGTCCGTCCAGCGGAGCGCCTGCGGGATCGCGACATTGATCGCCAGAGCACTCACTTCCAGGTCGCTGCTCATGGACCGATGATCTCACGCGAGTCGCACAAAGCGGCGGGAGAAGCAGGCGGTGATGGTGACTCAACACACCCCCTGCTCGGGCCGCTGCGCGCCGTCCCTCAGCGCCAGTCGTCGATCACGTAGGCGTCCGGGTGGCTGTAGCCGGGTTCGTTGGGCTTGTGCATGGTCACGCCTTGCAGCTGGGTACGGAAACCGCGGTCCACCATGCGCCGGTAGGCATCCTGGCGGGCCAGGTTCATTCCGGCGTCCAGTTGCCCCAGGCCCCTCTCCGTGGCCAACTGCTCGCACGCGTCCAGCAGTCGTTCGAACCGCTCAGCGGCGTTCCGGCCAGGGCGTACGGCGCCGAACTTGACGAAGCACACATCCTCACCGGCTTCCGACCCCGCTCCGCAGTGACAGACGGCCAGACCGTCGAGGCCGGAGTCGGCGCCCTCGAGGAGGACGGTGTCGCCAAGGCCCTGCGCCTGCGTCGCCATGATCTCGCGCTCCAGGCTCAGGCCCTCGTACACGGCCCCCGTCAGTGCGCGACTGAGGCTCAGCGCCTCGGACCGCTCAGCGGCGGCCAGCTCGCCGTAGAGCACTCGGCCGCGGACTGCCGTACTTGCGGAGACCTGCTTCTTCATGACGGCTGTGAGGAATCGGGGCCAGAATCCGTACCGACGGTAGAGCTCGAGGTGCTTGGGGCTGTGCGAGAAGGTGAACAGGCCGAGATGGCGGTTCTCCCAGGTGTCGAACAGGCCCATGACCGGTTCCATGAGGCGCCTGCCGATGCCTTGGTCCCACAGATCCGGCCGTATGGTCAGCGGGCCGAAGAACCCGACGCTGCCCCAGTCGGCGGCGAAGTTCGACCCGACGACCTCGCCGTCGACGGTCGCCGCGAAGGCGGCGTGTGGGTCTGCCGCCCAGCGGGTGCGGACGTAGTCGACGGTCCCGAAGAACGTCTCCGGCTCAGGGGTCCCGAGGAACGTCCCGAAGGCGATTCTGAAGATCTCGTCCGCCCGATCCAGATCCGGCTCGGCCAGCGGGCGGACCGACACCGGGGAGGCGGCACTCGTTCGCTTCGCTGCGGGCATGATCGCTCTCCTTCCACCCCCGGTTCCATCGCACCACAGACGTGCGCCACGGGCGAAGCGACGGGGTCGGCGGTGCCTCAGGGGAAGGCGAGAGAGCCCTCTCCCGCCGCCTGCTCTGCAAGCACGACGCCGGCCAAGGGGTACCCGGGCCGAGTGGGAGAGCGCCAAGTGTCAAGATGGGGACATGACTATCAAGGTATTTTTTGACATCACCATCGACGACGTCCCCGCCGGCCGGATCAACCTGGACCTGTTCGACGACGTCGCCCCCAAGACCGTGGAGAACTTCCGCGCACTGGCGACCGGCGAGAAGGGCTTCGGCTACAAGGGCTCGTCCTTCCACCGCGTCATCCCGGAGTTCATGCTCCAGGGCGGCGACTTCACCCGCGGCGACGGCACGGGCGGCAAGAGCATCTACGGCGAGAAGTTCGCCGACGAGAACTTCACGCTCAAGCACACCAAGCCGGGCCAGCTCTCCATGGCCAACGCCGGCCCGAACACGAACGGCTCTCAGTTCTTCATCACCACGATCGTGACGTCGTGGCTCGACGGCAAGCACGTCGTGTTCGGTGAGGTCGCCGACGAGAGCAGCATGGAAGTCGTGCGGAAGATCGAGAGCTACGGCTCCCGGTCCGGCCGTACCTCGGCCACCATCACCATCGCCGACTGCGGCGCTCTCTGACCTCAAAGGCAGACGGCAGCATCCGGTGGTGCTGCAGGGGTCCTTCGAGGTGTCGGGAGCAGACGGTTCCCGACACCCGCCCCGCCCAACCGGTGCTGCACTGGCAGCATGGGCGACTCTTCGGTAGCCGGCTCCGTTTACAGCTTGTAGTGGCGTGGAGCTGACGGTCACCGACCGTCAGGCCGGGTTCAGCCGCGCAGGCGCCCGTGCCGAACAGCGGCCGGAGGCCACGACCCGCTGTGACACACGGCACGGATGCGCTGCGGAAACGATGGAATGCGGATGAGTGGGCAAATGGTTGGCATATACATCTGACTATGAGCCTGTGAGGTACCCGTGAAGCACTCCGCCCCTGAGCAGCCCGCCGACGTCGTCGCCCGCCTGCGCGCCACCTTCCGCAGCGGCCGAACCAAGCCTGCCGAATGGCGCGTGGCCCAGCTGCGCCGACTGCGCGACATGCTCACCGAGAACGGCACGGACCTGGCCGCCGCCCTCCACGCCGACCTGGGCAAGAGCGCCACGGAAGCCTTTCGCACCGAGATCGACTTCACCGTCCGCGAGATCGACCACACCCTCGATCACCTCGCCGACTGGCTGCGACCGGAGCCCGCCCCGAACCCGGCTCACCTCGGCACCGACGTGACGGTCTGGACGCAGTACGACCCCCTGGGCGTCGTCCTCGTCATCGCGCCCTGGAACTACCCGGCGCAGCTCCTGCTGGCCCCCGTGGTCGGCGCCCTGGCCGCCGGCAACGCGGTGGCCGCAAAGCCGAGCGAGCTGGCCCCCGCCACCTCCGCGATCCTGGCCCGGCTGCTGCCGGCGTACCTCGACGCCGATGCGGTCGCCGTGGTGGAGGGCGGGGTTCCCGAGACCACGGCCCTGCTCGCCGAACGTTTCGACCACATCTTCTACACCGGCAACGGCACCGTCGGCCGGATCGTGCTGCGCGCCGCCGCCGCACCTCACCCCGGTCACCCTCGAACTGGGCGGAAAGTCACCGGCGTTCGTCGACCGCGACACCGACCTGGCCGTCGTCGCTGACCGGTTGACCCGCGGCAAGTTCCTCAACGCCGGGCAGACCTGCGTCGCCCCCGACTACGTCCTGACCGATCCGGAGACCGCGACGGCTCTCGAGCCGCTGCTCGCGAACGCCGTGAAGGCGCTGTACGGCACCGACCCGGCCGCGTCCGGCGAGTACGGCCGGATCATCAACGAACGGCACTTCGACCGGATCACCGGCCTGCTCGACTCCGGTCGCACCGTGGTGGGCGGCACGAGCGACCGTGCGACGAAGTACATCGCACCCACCGTCCTGGCGGACGTCGCCCCGGATGCGCCCGTCATGCAGGAGGAGATCTTCGGCCCCATCCTCCCGATCGTCACCGTCCCCGGCCTCGACGAGGCGATCGGCTTCATCAACGACCGGGACAAGCCGCTCGCCCTGTACGTCTTCACCGAGTCCGACGAAACACGGCGCCGGTTCGCCGAGGAGACCTCCTCGGGCGGCCTGGGGCACGGTCTGCCGCTCGCTCATCTCACCGTCTCCGACCTGCCGTTCGGCGGGGTGGGGGAAAGCGGCATGGGCAACTACCACGGCCGCTACTCCATCGAGACCTTCAGCCACCGCAAGGCGGTCCTGAACAAGCCGCTGCACTGACGCCCGCGGCCGGGTGCCTACGCGGCCTCAGCCCACCATCTCCTCGTCGTGCGACGCCCGACCGAATGCGGCCGTGGCCGAGGGACTCCGCGACATGCAGGGTGGTGGACCGAGCCATGTCCCCCCCCAATACGCGCGCTCAGTGGACGATCGCCGCCGCACGCTCACCCAGTGCGCTGAGCCGATCAGGGGCGACGCCTCGATGAGCGTCCAGGCCGCAAGCGCCTGCTCGGGCTCGAAGCGCCGGCCATCTGACGGCGTGTGGGGATGCGGCGCCCGACGGCGGCGCGCGGGTGGCCGGAGACGTCGGCTGTGTGCGCCCAGGGCGGCAGGCGGTAGCGCTCGTGACGGGTCCGTCCCCCTGGCAGACGGCAGCCCGGGCGGCGGAGACATCGGGGTGACTTGAAGTGGTCGATGGGAACCACGACTTCATCGATGCCCACACGACCGGCTTCGAGGAGTTTCGCCCAGCACGCCCGCACCCTGGACTGGGAGGACGTGCGCACAGCGACCGGACTGACCCGCGAGGAGATCGAGAAGGTCCGCGACGAGGTCCTGAACAGCGAACGCGTCATCGCCTGCTGGGCGATGGGCGTCACTCAGCAGCGCTGCTCCTCCGTGACGAGGGGCCCGGCATCAGCCGGGCCCCTCGTTCGCGCAGCGGGGACACAGGATGTGGATCTGTGTCTCCGGCTCATGAGCCCAGCGGGCTACCGAGCTGCTCCGCCCCGCGCTGGTGGTGCCGCCGTGGCCAGCGGCTCACCCGGGGCGGCAGGCATCGTCCTTCGTCAGCCGCGCACGATGTTCTCGGCCTGGGGGCCCTTCTGTCCCTGCGTCACGTCGAAGGTGACCGGTTCGCCCTCGATCAGTTCCCGGTAGCCGTTGCCGGTGATGTTGGAGTAGTGGGCGAAAACGTCCGGGCCTCCGCCGTCCTGGGCGATGAACCCGAAGCCCTTTTCGGCGTTGAACCACTTAACGGTGCCGCTGGCCATGCTGCTTGTCCTTCGATATCGCCGAGAGGTCCCGGCTGGTCCATGAGAGGTGCCGTCCGGAACGTGGAGGACACCCGCGTACCGTTCTACCCCCTCAGCCGCCGATCATCCGACCTTTCCTCCAAACGTGGGGGTGTGCCGTTCGACCGGCTCGTCGACAGAGCCAGGCAGGTCTCCTCATCGTCCTCCACGAACTGTGACAGCAGCAGTCCTTCGCTGCCTCCGCCTGCTCCAGCGCCCGCTGGACGGCAGGCAGAGCTCGAGGTTCCCTCGCTTCTCCGTGATGAAGCCCATCGCCGCTCTTGCCTGATCAATGTGGGGCAAAACAACCCCGCGGTGATGTGTGCACACCAGCCAGGCATTAGCTTTACGGCTTCTGCATCACTCATTGACCATCCGACCAAGGGTCGAATGCACACCATGCACATATCACCGCCCGTTCCGGGGGAACGGGACATTCCGCGTGCGCTCAGACGTCCTGACGACGCCCCCGCCGGCCCTCGCGGCGGCACCCGCCGTGGACGAGCCCTCCGGGAAGCCCTCACCCGACGTGCCGTCCGCGCTCACCGAGGCGAAGCATTCCGGCAAGCAGGCCTCGGGGTCCACACCCACGCGGCCATCGTCGAGCGCGAGCGGCACGGGCCTCAGCTGATCCAGCACGGCAGCTCCAAGAGGACCAGTCTCGCGGCTGCCGTCCTGCGGTACCGCGGCAAGCCCGACTGCGTCGAGCGGGTGACCATCCTCCGTCCGAAGGCGAGGTCCTGACCATGGCCCGGAAGACAGGGTTCATCCGTTTCGCGCCGGCCGCCGTCGTCGCCGGCGCGCTTCTGGCGGGCTGCGCGTCGGACGACAAGTCCCTGACCTATCAGACGGACTACGGCAATCACCGGCCGTTGCGCATCGTCGGGTACCCCTCCACAGGAAGTCTCGAGACGGTGCAGAAGGCCGTATGGCGGCTCGCCGACGGCGACACCGACGGGCTGGCCGCGCTCGCCGTCGACGGCAAGCACGCCGATGCCACGGCCCGCAACTGGGTGAAGGCCTTCGGCGCCGCCGCAAAGGAAGACGTGACGGCGGACTTCTACGACGAGGGTTCCGTACGGCAGGTCGTGGTCCTGTACTTCACCAAGGGCGGCCGGATCAAGGAGATCGAGGCTCGCATCGGCGAGGACGGCTCCTGGGGACTCACGCTCGACGAGCCCGACCCGGCCGAGGCGACGGCCAAGCCCGACTGGGCCCCTCCGAAGCCGGGCGGCACCAGCTCCCGCACCTCCGGCGCCCCGCCCGAGGGCTAGTAGTGCTTCGTTACGTCGGGTGATCTCGCCTGGTGTTGGGCATCTTCTTGGCATGAGGCTGGGGGAAGTGGAACGACTCCGGGGTGAGTTATCGGAGTTCGTTGCCGATGTGTTCGCCTCGGTGCCGCGGCGGGATCAGCGGCGGTGGGGCGAGTGTTATCTGCGGGGCCTGATGCTCGACGGCCGGCGCAAGTCGGTCCAGCCGATGGCCGAGCGGCTGCCGGACGGGAACATGCAGGCCCTGCAGCAGTTCGTGAACCAGTCGCCGTGGGA